>NZ_JBEPSM010000001.1:309533-619066 GCF_040548815.1 Kaistia defluvii
CATGGGCGAGGCGCTGCACAAGGCGGTGCATGACAGCGTGCCGGCGGTCTCGACCCGCATCTATGCGCCCGTCGGCGGCCATCGCGATCTGCTCGCTTATCTGGTCCGTCGATTGCTCGAAAATGGCGCAAACTCGTCCTTTGTGGCCGTGGTCGGCGACCGCTCGGTGCCGATCGCCAGCCTGCTGGTCCGGCCCGACACGACGCTGGAGGGCGGCGCCCGGGCCCGCCATCGGCACCTGCCGCTGCCGGCCGATCTCTATGGTGAGACACGCAAGAACTCTGCCGGCCTCGAATTCGGCTCCGAAGCCGCGCTGAATACGCTGCTCGACGGCATGAAGGCGCATGACGGCACGGCGCTGGTGGCGAAGCCGATCGTCGCCGTGACGATCGACGACGGGAAGCCGACGCCGGTCCTGAGCCCGATCGACGGCCGGACGGTGGTCGGCTCGGTTTCCTCCCTCTCCGTCGATGCCGTCGATGGCGTCATGAAGGCGGGCCAGGCGGCGTTTCGCGCCTGGTCGGCGACGCCGGCCGAGGATCGCGCCAACATCCTCGATAAAATGGCGGATCTGCTGGAGCAGAACCGCGACCGGCTGATGAGCCTGCTCGCCCGCGAGGCCGGCAAGACGCTGGCCGACGGGCTCTCGGAGGTGCGCGAGGCGACGGATTTCTGCCGTTACTATGCCGCTGAGGCCCGCCGCCACTTTGCAGCGCCGATCCGGATGCCGGGCCCAACTGGCGAGCGCAACGAGCTCCAGTATCGCGGCCGGGGCGTCTTCGTCGCCATCTCGCCCTGGAACTTTCCCCTCGCCATTTTCCTCGGCCAGGTGACGGCGGCGCTGGCCGCCGGCAACGTGGTCGTGGCGAAGCCGGCCGAGCAGACGCCGATCATCGCCTTCGAGGCGGTGCGACTGCTGCACCAGGCAGGCGTGCCGGTCGCGGCCTGCCAGTTGGCGACCGGCGACGGCAAGATGGGCGCCGCTCTTGTTAGCCATCCGTTAACCGCGGGCGTCGCTTTCACCGGCTCGACCGAGACCGCGTGGTCAATCAACCGCGCGCTCGCCGCGAGGCAGGGTCCGATCGTCCCGCTGATCGCCGAGACGGGGGGCCTCAACGCCATGATCGTCGATGCGACGGCGCTGCCGGAGCAGGTGACGGACGATGTCGTCGCCTCGGCGTTCCGTTCGGCCGGCCAGCGCTGCTCGGCGCTGCGCATTCTCTATCTGCAGGACGATGTCGCCGATCGGATGCTGGAGATGATCGAGGGCGCGGCGGCGGAACTCACCGTCGGCGACCCGCGCCAGCCTGCGACCGATCTCGGCCCGGTCATCGACGCCGAGGCCAAGGCCAATCTCGACCGCCACATCGCCTTGATGCGGAAGAGCGAGACCGTGCGCTTCGAGGGCAGGGCGCCGAATGACGGCAGCTATGTCGCGCCGGTGATCATCGAGCTGCGAGAAGCCGCGACGCTCGACCGCGAGGTGTTCGGGCCGATCCTGCATGTCGTGCGCTGGAAGGCGGGCGATCTGGACAAGGTGATCGAGCAGGTCGCCGCGACCGGCTACGGCCTGACGCTTGGCATCCACAGCCGTATCGACGAGACGGTCGACGCCATCGTCGAGAAGCTCGCGGTCGGCAATGTCTATGTGAACCGCAACGTCATCGGCGCCGTGGTCGGCACCCAGCCCTTCGGCGGCTCCGGCCTTTCCGGCACCGGCCCCAAGGCCGGCGGCCCGAACTACCTGCTGCGCTTTGCCGAGGAGCAGGTGATTTCGGTCAACACGGCGGCAGCCGGCGGCAACGCCTCGCTGATGGCAATGGGAGACGGCTAGCCGGCGAGGACTCCCCTATGTCCAGTATGGCCCGAAACAGATCGGGTCGATCCGCTGTTTCGCGCAACCAGTGGCCGCTCCGGCCGTTGCACCTGCGCCGGCCCAGAGCCGGAGTTCGAAACCCAAAGCCCCTGCACCGAAGCCGCGGGAGGTGCCCGCGCAATAGGATGGGGCTATGCTCCGCGTTGTGCACCGCACGGCTTCTGCTATAAGCACGCGCGGCCGCCGGTAGGTGCGGTGAATGAGATGACCAGTTCATGGCTCTGAATGCGCAGGGGTCCGATACCGGAACCCCATCTTCGGTTTCGGCCAGCGATGTGCCGACCGGAGCGGCTACCGACGACCATGGCGCCGGCAGCCCAGTCGCTCATGCTGGGTTCTTCACGCTGGCGCTGGGCTCGGTCGGCGTCGTCTATGGCGACATCGGCACCAGCGTCATCTATGCCTTGCGCGAGGCCCTGCATGCGGCCAATCGTGCCCATGGCGAACTCGTTCGGGAAGACGTGATCAGCGTCATTTCGCTGATCATCTGGACGTTGACGATTATCGTCACGCTCAAATATGTCGTCATTTTGCTGCGCGCCGACAATAATGGCGAGGGCGGTACGCTGTCGCTGATGGCGCTCGCCACCCGCACCGTCGGCAAATCCGCGCCTATCGTCTTCGTGCTCGGCGTGGCCGGCGCGGCGCTGTTCTATGGCGACGCGGTGATTACGCCGGCGATCTCGGTGCTTTCCGCCGTGGAGGGCCTGACGCTGGTGACGCCGGCCTTTGACGGCTATGTCATCCCGATCACCATCGCCATTATCGCCGCCCTGTTCATGGTGCAGCGCTATGGCACGGCCAAGGTCGCCGCCTGGTTCGGGCCGATCACCGCCGTCTGGTTCATCGTCATGACGATCGGCGGCTTCCTGCATATCGCCGACGATCCCGGCATCTTCGCAGCCCTCAACCCGTATCACGCCGTCCGCTATGTCACGACGCATGGCCATACCAGCCTGCTGGTCATCGGCGCGGCCTTCCTGTCGGTGACCGGCGCCGAGGCACTTTACGCGGATCTCGGCCATTTCGGCCGCAAGCCGATCCAGGCCGCCTGGCTCGCCTTCGTCTTCCCGGCGCTGGCCGCCAACTATCTGGGGCAGGGCGCGCTGGTGCTCGCCAATCCGGCCGCCATCAGCAATCCGTTCTACCTGCTGTTCCCGGAATGGGCACTGCTGCCGGTCGTGCTGCTCGCGACCATGGCGACCGTCATCGCCTCGCAAGCCGTCATCACCGGCGCCTTCTCGATGACCCGCCAGGCGATCCAGCTCAAGCTGCTGCCGCGGATGGAAATCGAGCACACGTCCGAGACGCATGTCGGCCAGATCTACATGCCGCAGGTCAACACGCTGTTGATGGTGGCGGTGCTGATCCTGGTCATCACCTTCGGCTCGTCCAGCAAGCTCGCCACGGCGTATGGCATCTCGGTCACGGCCGAAATGGTCATCACCGCCTGCCTCGCCTTCATCGTCATCTGGCGCTTCTGGCGCTGGCCGCTCTGGGTGTCGGCGCTGCTGATCGCGCCGTTCCTGATCATCGATCTCGTCTTCTTCGGCGCCAATCTGCTGAAGATCACCGAGGGCGGCTGGCTGCCGCTGGCCTTCGCCTTCATGATCATGTTCATCATGCGCACCTGGGTGCGCGGCACCAAGATCCTGTTCGACAAGAGCCGTCGCGCGGACGTTCCGCTCGCCGATCTCGTCAAGAACCTGGAAAAGAGCAGCGTGGTCCGGGTTCCCGGCACCGCCGTGTTCCTGACCAGCGATCCCGAAACGGCGCCGTCCTCGCTGCTGCATAGCCTCAAGCACTATCGCGTGCTGCACCAGAAGAACGTGCTGCTCACGGTCGTCACCAGCAACACGCCGCGCATCGATGATGCCGACCGCGTGCGGGTCGAGCCGATCAACGAGAGCTTCACGCGGGTGTTCATGAGTTTCGGCTACATGGAGACGCCGAACGTGCCGAAGGCGCTCAGCCTCTGCCGCAAGCAGGGCTGGAAATACGACATCATGTCGACGTCGTTCTTCCTGTCGCGCCGCTCGATCAAGCCGGCGAGCCATCATCTGTTCGCGCGTATCCAGGACAAGCTGTTCATCAAGCTGGCGATCAACGCGAGCGACGCGACGGAATATTTCCACATCCCGACCGGCCGCGTCGTGGAGATCGGTACGCAAATGACGATCTGATTGGGCGGGGCGTCGGGTTGGCGCTCCACGTAGAGAGACAGAAAAGGCCGCCACGAGCTATCTCGGGCGGCCTTTTTGTCGGGATCCTAGGACCGTGCATAGGGCACCTCTTCAGAGATCCTGCGATATCTCGTTTTCAAGTGGAGAATGGATGTGACAATCCGAGCCGCCGACCCTGCGGCGACCGATGACGCCGACTGGCTGCGTGCAATCGAGCGCGCCAGGCTGCGCGCCCTCGTCAGCGCGGATATGGGCCAGGCACGACCGCTCCATGCTCCGGACTTCCAGTTGATAACGCCAATCGGAGCCACGCTTTCCAGGGACGAGTATCTGGGGGCGATTGCCTCCGGACAAATCCGATACCTGACATGGGAGCCCGCCGACATCGTCGTGCGCCTCTACGACGGGGCGGCGGTCCTGCGGTATCGCGCCCAGCTTGAGGTCGTCTTCGGTGGGCACAAAGTTCCCCTCAGCGATTATTGGCACACCGACGTCTATGAGCGCCGCGACGGGCAATGGATGGTCGTCTGGTCGCAGGCCACCAGCATAAGGTAAGGCCGGCCGTGACGGGCAGGGCCGCATCGTCTAAATCGGCACGCCGATGACGATCTGAGCGGGGGGGGGCGGGTTGGCGCTCAACGTCCCGAAATAGAAAAGGCCGCTACGAGCTAGCTCGGGCGGCCTTTTCTATTGGACGGCTGGCAGCGCCGCGCCCCGCCTTGCGAATGTGTGACATCGGGTGGAAAGCGGAACGGCGGGTTTCGGGAGCGAGAGGTTGAAAGGCGCCGTACAGTTAGCGAATCTGTTCGTGAAACAGAATTGGCAATTCTGTTTCAAACCCCATCCAGACGCCTGTCGCATCAGCTATCGGGTGAAGCGAGCGCCTCTGTTCTCTGCGACAACACCACATATCAGTGTCGATTCTAGCCGGAGCCCGGACGCCGCGACCATCTTTCGCGAGGAGGCGTTAGTAGCCGAAACGAGCTCGTATATGTGGGTTGCGTCGAGGTCGCGAAAGGCACTCACAACCATCCGTGCATTAATGTAATTACCGAGGCCTCTTCCCCTCTGCGTTTCCAATACGGCGACGAGTCCTCCCCAAGCATATCGGTGATAGGGGCTGTGGGCATTGTGAGGGAGGTAACAATGAGCGGCCGCCACTATCTTCCCGCGCCCGTCGCCGATGACTACGGTCGTCGCCGGGCCAAGGGCTCCGGTGAGTAGTGAGCCAGAGAACGGAACGACCCCCGCCGCGTTCATCAACCCCTGAATCTGTTTGATATATTTGCTTTCGGGATCGGTTGGTCGGTCAAGTTCGACCAACCCGTCTGGTAGCCCACGAGCTAGGATTGCTTCCGCAGCGGTGAGCGCAGCGGCGCGCGAGGCAAGGAAGACATCCCACGTATCGAAGCGATAATCCTGTCCTAGCAGCCGAGCGCCGATCTGGTCAGCCTGGTTGGTGGAGAGAAGGCGGAATCCACAGATGCCGTCACGATCCAGAAACTCGGCAACCCGATCCCATCCCAATTTGTTGGGGTCATCACAACCCATCATGCGGCCCGTTTGACACGCGCCGGGTGTCTTGTCGATCCAGTCAGCCTTCGCCTCGGCCTGCCTTTGCAAGCGCTGTTGCTCCTCCGAACCGAAGTAACCTGACATCACGTGCTCTCTCAATAAGAAGACCTTACCGAGCCAGAAACATCCCCAACGACTGGTGCGTGGTCCGCTTCCACGCTCGTCGCCGGTCAAATCGTAAATTGGATACTACGATTCTGTTTCAGATCGGAGGTCCGCTTTGGAGCGATGACGGAAACGAGGCGAACGACCGCGATCGGGATCGCGAGTGCACTTATGACTTTGGCGGGATTGCCTGTGCCACTGCATGACGCGGCACAGGCGGGAACGGAGGCTCAGTCGGCGGGGGCTTCCGCTGCCTTCTTCTGGCCCGGGCGGACCAGGAAGATCAGCAGCGCTATGAAGCCGGCAGCGACCGCGACCGGCAAGGCCTCGGCGCCGAACAGGTCCATCAGGAAGCCGATCGGCGTCGAGCCGATGACGGAGCCGGCCGAATAGGCCATGGCGAAGCCGGTCGAGACCACCGCCAGGCGCTGGCCGCGAAAATCCTGGCCGATCAGAACGATGCCGAGCGTGTAGAGGCCCGAGACCGTGCCGCCGGCGATGAACACCACCGGTTCGAGCAGGAAGGTCTTGTCCATGACAAAGGGGAAGGCGAGCGTGCTGACGACGGCGAGCCCGGCCGTGCCGATCAGCGTCAGCCTCCGGCCATGCCGATCGGCGAACCAGCCGAGCGCGACGATCAGCACCGCTTCGCCAAGGCTGAACACCGCGACCAGGCGCGAGGCGCCGGCGTCGTTCAGTCCGTGGGCGAGGCCGTAGAGCGGCAGCAGGCTCTGCATCGCGGTCTCGCCGATACCGGTCAGGAAGGCGGCGGCGATCAGGCTGCCGGCGAGCGTCAGGGACATGCGCAGCGTATGGACGTCGCCGCTCTCTTCCTCGTCTTCGACCTCGCCGACCGCCGAGCGGATCGACAGCGCCACCGCGACGCCGATCGCCAGCGGCACCATGGCGGCGATGAGGGGGAGGCTGCCGGTCGAGCCGGTGCCGGAAAGCAGCAACGGGCCCATGAACTGGCAGGCGGCATAGAGCGTGCCCGACGCGCCGACGATGCGGCCGCGATTGCGGTCGTCGACGACTCCGTTCAGCCAGATCTCCGTGGTGGTCCAGAGCGCCGAGAAGCAGGTGCCCATGACGAAGCGGGCGATGAACCAGACGGCGATGTTGTCAAAGGCGAAGATGGCGGCAAAGGAGGCCAGCGACAGCGCGAACTGGGCCGCGACCAGCAGGCGCAGGCCCATGCGGTCGATCAGCCAGGGCACGAAGGGCCCGAAGATCAGGATGCCGGCGCCGGCGATCGACGCGTTGAGGCCGATCAGCCAAGTCGCGATGCCCTTCTTTTCCAATGCGAGCGAGAAGAACGGATAGGAATAGCCGAACAGCAGCGCCTCGATGCCGATCAGCAGCAGGACGCCCGCGACGCGCCAATAGCGGGTGCGCGCGGCGGATTTCGTCTTGTCTGGGGAGGGCATCAGATCTCGCAGTTGGGCTCGGGACACCAGCATTTGATGCCCTGGGGCACCAGATCGAAGGTCCGGTAATCGGCGGTCAGCTCCTCGCCCGCCGCGATCTCGCGATCGGCGAAGACGTAGAGCTGTTCTTCGACGCGCGTATTCGGACGGCAGGAGTGGTTGAGGAAATCGATACCGGCCGGCTCTTCCATCGGCAGCAGGCACAGCAGCTTGCGGCCGATCAGCTTGAGATGGACCGATTGCCGCCACCAGTAGTCGTCGAGCTCGCTCTGCTTGTCGAGGTCGATCAGCATGGCCTTGCCGTCGAAGAAGCCGAGCAGGGTGTCCTTCGGCACGGTGGCCTTGGCATGGATGGTCTGGTGATCGTCGCTGATCGAGCGGACCTCGATGAAGTCCTCGTTGGTGTAGCTCATCGGATCACTTCCTGAAATCGAAGGCGGGGGTGCCGCCAGACTGTCCATCCCGGGCGGCCATCAGGGCTTGCCCGTCAAATAAGGCGGCGATCCAGCGCTCGCAGAGGCGATTGGCATAGAGGGCCGGCATTTCGTGATCGTGCGGCTCCTTCACCATCTCGGCAAACACCGGGTCGTTGTGCGGCGCGGTCCAGGTCCGCTTGTCGGCCGAGAGATGCACCGCCCGCGCCGGGATTTCCGAGACCTTGTTGTAGCTCGTGATCGTGTTGGCCGACATATTCTGCCAGACGACGGCGCATTTGTGCAGCAACCGCTCCAGTTCGTGCCGGTCGCGGATCTCGTGCGGCGGAACGCGAAAATGGCGCAGGCTGAGGTCGCGCACCAGCATGCCGAAGGCGAACGCGTCGGAGGTCGTGTTGATGGCGAGGAAAGGCGTGCTGAGCGCCGGATCATAGAGGGGATCGGCTACCGAGCGTGCATGGGGGCAGAAGGCGACCGGGAAGAACTCGTAGACGGTCGGAATGTTCGTGACCGGGCAGACGACCTCGAACGGGATCGCCACCGTCTGGCTGTTGATCAGCGCGCCGGCGCTCTCCGCGAGGCCAGCATCGACCAGGATCTGGCCCAGCGTGCGAAGTTCATCGACCGAATTGTCGAAGGGCTCGCAGGAGGGGACGATCGCGAGGAATCCCGTCTTGCGGTAGTCCTCGACATCCAGCCGAAAGGTCTTCAGCGCTTCCAGGAACTGATAGCCGTTGCGAACATGCGCGACCGTGTATCGGCCCAGCTGAAACTCGCGCTTCCCCGCGGAACAACGCAGATCCGTCTGGAGCCAATCTTCGAATTCACTGTCCGAAGGGACCTTGGCGACAGTGTGAAAAGGGCAGCCGACGGCCGAAGACGCCATCCCAGCCGAATCGTCATCCGGTGGGAAGTTCATATTGCCCCCGCAACATAGCCCAGACTTGATACATACAGCTTTGGGCGGAAAATGGCGACAAGTTCGACGGTTTGTCAACCATATTATATTCAAATCTACTGAACACTTTCACACGGTTGCCCCATGCTGGAAAGTACGGATTTGCAGTCGGAATTCCGTTCGAAACAGGACCTCGGGCCGCGTCCGGCATGCCGTCAACAACTCGCCCGGTTTCGGCGTTTGTCTAAAATGCGCTGTATCGAGTTAAATCGGCATAAAAGGCTGGTGCGTAAGTTTGCGTGTCGCCAATTGAGATGGACACGTCATGTCTCACCCGATCGCCGGGCGTATAACGTTTAACCTGGTTGCCGGTATCCTGGTGACGGTCGTGACCGTCATCGCGGGCGTGGCATGGATGGCCTATCGCCAGAACGACCAGGCCGCCGTACAGACACGCACCATGGTGATGGGTGGCATCGATGCCATGCATACCCGCGTCCAGGGCTTGGCGAACGACTATTCCTGGTGGGAGGAAGCCTACGACGCCTATCAGCGCGGCGACGCCGCCTGGATCGATGCCAATATCGGCACGGGTATCGTCGACACCCAGATCGCCGATTTCCTCGTCATCGTGTCGCCGGATCACCAGGTCAAATATGGCTGGTGGACGCCGCCCGAGGCGCCGAACACGGCGTCGGTCATGTCGCCGGCGCTGATCGGCAAGATCGAGGACCTGATCCGCACCGCGCCGGTCGAGAACAACGCCGCCCGCTCCAGCTATGTCGAGACGCCGGCCGGCACGCTGCTTTTCGCGGTGTCCCGCATCGCGCCCGTCTCGAATGCCAGCTCGGTCGATCCCGCGACCCTGCCGCTCCTGGCCATGGGTTTCTATCTCAACAACCAGCGCCTTTCCGAGCTCGGCCGCAGCTTCCTGATTAATGACCTGCGCCTGGAGCGGGCCGATGCGGTCACCGATGCCACGCGGGAATTTCCCGAAATCCGCGATATCTTCGGCAAGGTGATCGGACGCCTGGTCTGGACGCCGCCGACGCCGGGCTTCGCCGTGCTGCGCAATGTCGTGGCGCCGATCGCCGGCGGATTGCTGACCTTCTGCCTGATCGCTATGTGGACGGTGCTGCGCGCCCGGCGCCTGGCGCTGTCGCAGGCCCTGAGCGAGAAGCAGGCTATCGAGGCCGCCCGCACGGACAGCCTGACCGGGCTCACCAACCGCTTCGGCTTCAACGAGCTCAGCGCCAGCGCGTCCTTCGAGGAAGCCTGCGCCCGGGGCGAGGCGGCGATCATCTATCTCGACATCAACGGCTTCAAGTCGGTCAACGACTCGATCGGCCACCAGGGCGGCGACGCGCTGGTCGGCATGCTGGCCGAGCGGCTGTCGATGATCCTGCCGCCCGATGCGCGCTTTGCCCGCGTCGGCGGCGACGAGTTCGCCGTGGCGCTTACCGGCCGGCCGGCCCTTGACGCCGTCGCCGGGGTCGCCTCCGCCATGGTGCATGCGCTGGACCAGCCCTTCACGGTCACCGGCTTCCAGTTCCAGGTGACGGCCGCGGTCGGATATGCGGTGTCCGACGGCGTCGACGTCTCGCCGGATGAACTGCTTCGCCGCGCCGACCTCGCCATGTACCAGGCCAAGAACGCCGCCGAACGCGACGCCGTGCCGTATCATCCCGGCCTTGAGACCGGCGCGCTGCATCGCAAGCGGCTCGGCATGGCCTTGCGCGGCTCCATCGAAGCCAATGAGATGTCGGTCGTCTACCAGCCGATCGTGCGGGCCAGCGACCTGGCGGTCGTTTCGCTCGAGGCGCTGGTGCGTTGGGACTCGAAGGAGTTCGGCCGCGTCTCGCCGGCCGAGTTCATTCCCGTCGCCGAAGAGACCGGCGCCATCCACGACATCGGTAAGTTCGTGTTCCAGCGCGCCTGCCAGGACATGGTCGACTGGCCGGGCCTGCGCATGTCGATCAACGTTTCGCCGGCCCAGCTGCGCGATCCGAGCTTCGCCAATGATCTCGGCGCCATCGCGCGCCGGCACGACGTGGTGCCGAACCGCTTCAAGCTGGAGCTGACCGAGGGGCTGCTGGTCCGCAATCCCACCATCGCCAAGCGCAAGCTGGCGCGGCTGAAGTCGATGGGCTTCGGCCTTTCGCTCGATGATTTCGGCACCGGCTTCTCGTCGATCGGCTATCTGCGCCAGTTCCCGTTCGACTGGCTCAAGATCGACAAGTCGTTCATCTCCGAGCTCGGCACCAACCCCACCGCCAACGCGCTGATCCAGTCGATGATCGCGCTCGGCGACGCCATGGACATTGCCGTGGTCGCCGAGGGAATCGAGACGGTGGAACAGCTGCAGCTGCTCCGCCTGCTCCAGTGTGAATATGTGCAGGGCTATTATCTGGCCAAGCCGATGCCGGCCGCCGAGATCTCCGCGCTGCTGGCGCGGCTGGGCGAAAGCCGGCGGATCCTGCCGGAGCTGGAACTGCCCGGCTTCGATTCCAGCCGTTCTGCGCTCAACCTCCAGTCCTGATCCACGCCGCAGGACGAGGCCGGTATGGCTTCCGCCTCCGCGCTTTGCCATAAACGCGGGGTGATGGCGGGGGATTGCCGGTGACGGACGGGCTGACAGCAGACGAGGCGAGGCGCATTGCGCTCGCCGCCCAGGGATTTGGCGGCCGCCGCCAGGCGAAGCTGTCGTCGTGGCGGCAGATATCGCCTGTCATCGGGCAGATGGGGCTGCTGCAGCTCGATTCCGTCAACGTGCTGGTGCGCTCGCACTATCTGCCGACTTTCAGCCGCATCGGCGCCTATGATCGCGCCGCGCTCGACGCGCGCGCCTTTGCGGGCGGCAAGAAGCGCGCCCTGTTCGAATATTGGGCGCATGAGGCGTCGCTGCTGCCGCTCGAACTCCATCCCTTGATGCGCTGGCGCATGCAGCGTGCCGCCGCGGGCGTCGGCATCTATACCGGCCTGTCCCGCTTCGCCTCCGAGAATCGCGATTATGTCCGCGCCGTGGTCGACGAGATCCGCCGGCGCGGCCCGCTCGCGGCGAGCGAACTGGATGATCCCGGAACCCGCAGCGGGCCGTGGTGGGGCTGGCACAAGGGCAAGACGGCGCTCGAATTCCTGTTCTGGGCCGGCGAGGTCACGACCGGCCACAGGCGGGGCGCTTTCGAGCGGGTCTATGACCTGACCGAGCGGGTCATTCCCGCCGAGGTCGGCGCGATCGCGACGCCGAGCGAGGCAGACGCCATCCGCGCGCTGGCGCTGGCCGGCGCGAAGGCGCATGGCGTGGCGACGGAGACGGATATCCGTGATTATTTCCGCCTACCGGTGGCGGAGGCCCGCGTCGCGCTGGGCGAACTGGTCGAGGCGGGCGCGCTGCGGCCGGTGACGGTTGAAGGCTGGAAGCAGCAGGGCTATCTGGTCGATGGCGCCGTCATCCCCGCCCGGGCGACGCCGACCGCGCTGCTATCGCCGTTCGATCCTCTGGTCTGGCATCGTCCCCGCACCGAGCGGATCTTCGATTTCCATTACCGGCTCGAATTCTACACCCCCGGCCCGAAGCGCATCTTCGGCTATTTCGTCATGCCGTTCCTGCATCGGGGCCGGCTCGAGGCGCGGGTCGACCTGAAGGCGGACCGCACGGCGGGGCGCCTGCGCATCCTCGGCGTCTTCGCCGAGGCGAGCCTGCGCAAGCCGGAGCCCATGGTGACGGCGCTGGCCGAGGAATTGCGACATCTGGCCGGCTGGCTGGATTTGGCGGATATCACTGTCGAAGCGGACACGCCGCTTGCGGTTTTGCTTGCGAAACACGTTACTCGGGGTAGCGATTAAGCAACTTCGCAGGATTACGCCGCCCCTTTCTTGCGGCGAATTGAATGACGTTGCGGAACATGGTCTTGTCACGGTGTCATGAGTTTTCTCCAGCGATCCACCTTTCGGTTTGGTCTGCGCGTTGCCCTGCCAGTGTTGCTCGTGCTGGCCGGCTCGATCATGTTCATGATCTTCGCCCTGAACGAAATGGCGGGCGAGGTCGACCGGATCGACGATATCGCGACGGAGCGCTCGGCCGCGGCGTCGCTGCGCGCTTTCGAGAAGCGCATGCGTCAGATCCATGGCGACTACTCGGTCTGGGACGACGCCGCGATCAAGCTCTACGGCGAGATCGACAAGGACTTCGCCAACAATAATTTCCGCGATGCGACCCGCACCGGGGTCTTCTTCGACGCGGCCTACCTGCTCGACGAAAGGGGACAGACCGTCTTCTCCTTTCGACGGGGCGGCATCGCACCGCGCAGCGCGCTGGAGGAATTCGGCTCTCCGCTCCAGACCCTGATCGCGGGGCTGGCAGGTCAGTATGCCGCCTTCGATTCCAAGGTCGGCCTGATGAAAGACCGATCGGGCGCCATCGCCGTCGTGGCGGTCGGGTCGGTCTTTCCCTTGTCCGACGCGGTGCCGCCGCCGGTCGGTCGGCCGCGCATGCTGGTTCTCTCGCATACGCTCGACGATCCCTCCATCCGCCAGATGGGAGAGGATTTCGTCATCGATGGCCTGTCGCTGAGCTTCGACCCGAAGCATGTGACGGAGGGCGTGCGGCTGCTCGATCCCTCCGGCAAGCCGTTGGGATCGCTGAACTGGACGCAACGCAGCCGCGGCAACGAGGCCTTCTCGCGCGTCGCGCCGATGGCCTATCTGACCCTCGGCATCATCGGGTTGACGATCCTGTTCCTGCTCGGCATCGGCTACGCCAATCTCGTCGCCGTGCGCCGGCGCGAGCGCCAGGCCGTCTACGACGCCAACCATGACAGCCTGACCGGCCTGCCCAATCGCGTGGCGCTGACCCGGGCGCTGGAAGTGGCCGTGAGCCGCCGACCGGTGCAGCCGGTCGCGGTGCTGTTTCTCGATCTCGACGGGTTCAAGGAGGTCAACGACTCCTATGGCCACGAGATGGGCGATCGCCTGCTGCGCCGGGTGGCGCGCGGCTTCGAGGCGATCTGCATGCGGCGGGGGTTGCTGGCGCGGGTGGGCGGCGACGAGTTCTCGCTCGTCCTCGACAATCGTGAATCGGTCGCGTCGGCGGACGAGATCGGCAACCGGCTGGTCCGCTACCTGAACGGGCCGATCCTGATCGACGACCGGGTGATCGCGATCGGCACCAGCGTCGGCATCGCCGTCGTCGATGGCGAATCCATCACGGCCGACGAATTGCTGCGCCGCGCCGATGTCGCGATGTACCAGGCCAAGGAACTGGGCCGCAGCCGCGTCGCGTTCTACGACTGGTCGATCGACGCCGAGAAGACCGACCGCAAGCGGCTGGCCGACGAATTGCGCGATGCCCTCGCCACCGACGCGCTGCATGTCGTCTACCAGCCGATCTATGAGGCGCAGAGCATGCGGCCCGCCCTGGTCGAGGCGCTGCTGCGCTGGGATCACCCGCGACAGGGGGCCGTTTCACCGGACCTGTTCATCAATGTCGCCGAGGAAAACGGCCTGATGGACGCAGTCGGCGACTGGGTGCTGCGCCATGCCTGCCGCGACGCGCTGCAATGGCCGGAAATCCGGCTGGCGATCAATGTGTCGCCGGTGCAGTTCCGCAATCCCGGCTTCGATCGCAATCTCGCTGCTATCCTGCAGGAAACCGGGTTCCCGGCCGAGCGCCTCGAGGTCGAGATGACCGAGACGCATCTCGTCACCTTCCCCGACCGCGCGCAGCACATCGTCGCCTCGCTGCGGATATTGGGCGTCAGCGTGGCGCTGGACGATTTCGGGACGGGCTATTCCTCGATCGGCTATCTGCGCCGGTTCTCGTTCGACAAGCTGAAGATCGACCGGTCGCTGGTGCATGGCGTCTCGGTCGACCTCGAGACGCGGCGCCTGTGCGAGGCGACCATCGGGCTTGGCCGCGCCCTCAATCTCGAGGTCACCGCGGAAGGCATCGAATCCGAGGCCGATGCCGAGATCATGCGGCAGGCGGGCTGTTCCTATCTGCAGGGCTTCGCCTTTGCCCGGCCGATGTCGGCGGCGGCGATCAGCGAGCTGCTGAACGAAAGCGCCCGCGAGGCCGATGGTAGCCACGCGTTGCGGATGGCTTAAGGCGATCCGGCCGCGCGGCGGCCGGATCGTGGGCGTTTGGTTCAGGCGAGCGTCTTGACGACGGCGGCGATGGCCTTGCCCAGCGCGGCCTGGTCGGCCGGATCCAGATGGATGCCGTCAAAGGCGCTGGAGTGGATATGCTGGCCGGCATCCAGGAAGGCCACGCCATGCTCCTTGGCGATCGCCGCATAGAGCGTGGCGAACTTCAGCGACTTGGCGTAGCCGCCTTCCAGCATCGGCGTGTATTCCGGCTTCTGGCCGGTGTGGTCGAGCATCGGCGGCGGCGCGACCACCAGGATCTTCGGCACGCCGGCGTCATTGCCGGCTTCCGCCTGCTTGATGACCTTGATCAGTTCGCCGACGCCCTTGGCGATATCCTCGGCCGGCACGTGGAAGCGCGCCTTGAGGTCGTTGGTCCCCAGCATGATGACGACGACGTCGAGCGGCCGGTGGCTCCGGAGGCAAGGCAGGAGATAGGTCTTGCCGTTCATGTATTCGCCCTCGACCGGGTCGGAATGAACGGTCGAGCGGCCGGGCAGGCCTTCCTCGATCACATGCCAGTCCGGGCCGAGTTCCGCCTGGGCCACGCCGGTCCAGCGCTCGTCGCGCGCATAGCGTTCGTCGGGGCGGGGGACGGTGGCGGCGCCCCAGGTGTTGGAATCGCCATAGGCGAGAACGTTCTTCATCGATGCTGCTCCTCCCAGGGCGAATCTGCTTCGCCTTCACGGGCGTTGATCAAACATCATGGCCGCGAATTCTCAAGCCGGGGGGATTACGCGCGGGCGGCGGGGCTCTACGATCGCCGCGGGCGCTTCGGGACGACGCGCCGCCATGGAGAGCCTGAGAATGCGGAAGCCTGCCGATACCGCCGTGCCGATCCTGCCCGTGATTGCCGAGCGCTGGAGTCCGCGCGCCTTCGATCCCGAGAAGACGCTGACGGACGCCGATCTGAAGCCGCTGTTCGAGGCCGCCCGCTGGGCGCCGTCCTCCAGCAACACGCAGCCCTGGCGCTTCGTCTACGCCTTTCGCGGCGAGCCGTTCTTCGATGCGCTGGTCGATTGCGCGGCAGAGGGCAACCAGCCCTGGGTCCGCCGCGTCTCGGTGCTCGCCTACGCGGTTGCGAAGCTGCACTCCGACAGCGGCCGTTCTCTCTGGCACAACCGGCACGATACTGGCATTGCGCTCGGCTATCTGCTGCTGCAGGCGACCGCCAACGGCCTCGCCGTGCATCCGTTCGGCGGCTTCGACAGCGACAAGGTGATCGCCGCCGCTCATGTGCCGGAAGGCTTCGAGCCCTGCACGGGAATCGGCATCGGTTTTCCCGGCGATCCGGACATGCTGCCCGAGCGCGACCGGCTGCGCGAAGTGGGCGGACGGGAGCGGCTGGCGGTCTCGGACTTCGCCTTCCACGGTCAATGGCCGGCCGCGTAGAGATCTTTATCCGGCGCAGGTATCGCCGCCGCCCGTCGCGCCAATTAGCTAATTCAACCGCGCCTGGGAGCGCCAAGGCCCGGCGGGAGGGCGCGGTTTTCAAGTATAGAGATGAGGGGTCTTGCTTATATTATTATATTGTCAAACGGCGCGAACTTGCCGCGATATTTCAGTCCTGCTTTAAGCCGAATTTTGTAACGATTACAAGGCTGGGATTTGCTTGCGGCGCTGCATTGACAAAGGTGCGACGCCGGATCCCTAATGCCCGCGGACTATGGGTAGAGGCTTCGATCGTTCGAGGTCGGCAGCATGCGGTTGGAGGGCCGCGCCGATCCGAGGGCGTTCGTTGAACAGGGTCCTTGGGAGGAACAAGCATGAAGAAACGTTCTGACGTGCCCTTTGGCACGGCTAGTCGCCGCACTGTGCTCAAGACGCTGGCGGCGGGCGCCGGCGTCGCGGCGCTCGGAGGCGGATGGTCCACGGCCGCTTTGGCCGACGACCGCACCCTCACGATCAACACCAACATCAGCGGCGAGGGCCAGCGCAAGCTGATGGCCCAGTTCATTGAGGAATTCACGAAGGAAACCGGCATCAAGGTCCAGCAGAATGCGATGGACCATGAGGGCTACAAGACGGCGATCCGCAACTTCCTCGTCGCCAATCCGCCGGATGTCTGCCTGTGGTTCTCGGGCGATCGCATGCGCGCCTTCGTCAATCGCGGCCTGTTCGACGATATCTCGGATCTCTGGGTCAAGGAGGGCTGGGCCGACAAGGTCGGCGCTCTGACGACCACGGTCACCGTCGACGGCAAGCAGTATGGCGTGCCGACCGGCGCCAGCTTCTGGGGCATCTGGGCGCGCAAGGACTATCTCGACAAGTATGCCGGCGGCAAGGCGCCGGCCACCTGGGACGAGCTGGTCGCCTTCGGCGACAAGATGGTCGCGGACGGCATTTCGCCTTTCGCCATCGGCACCAAGGACCTCTGGCCCTCGGCGGCGTGGTTCGACTATCTGAACCTGCGCATCAACGGCTACGACTTCCACATGAAGCTGATGGCCGGCGAGGCCTCCTACGAGGATCCGAAGCTCGATGCCGTCTTCGACAAGTGGCAGGAACTGATCGACAAGAAGTTCTTCATTCCCAACCACACCTCCTATGACTGGCAGGGCGCGGTGCCGTTCCTGCTGCAGGGCAAGGCGGGCATGTATCTGATGGGCCAGTTCCTGACCCGCAACATCCCGGCCGCCGACCTCGACAAATACACCTACCTGCAGTTCCCGACGATCGACCCGGCCGTTCCCACCGCCGAGGAGTTTCCAGTCGATTCCATGCACATCCCCTCCGGCGCGAAGAACAAGGACCTGGCCCGCCAGTTCATCGAGTTCTTCTACCAGCCGGAGCGGCTGGCGCTCTGGGTCGAGCCGGAAGGCAACATCCCGACCCGCTCGGACGTGCCGGTGCTGAAGAAGGACTGGCTGCTCGAAAAGGGGCAGGAGATCCTCAAGTCGGCCAAGTCGGCCTCGCAATATTACGACCGCGACACCGACCCCGACATGGCGCAGATCGGCATGAATGGATTCCAGCAGTTCATGGCGGACCCGAAGAGCCGCAAGGCGGTCCAGGCCCGGCTCGAGCAGGCGCGCAAGCGCATCTACAAGCCGAGCTGAGACGAGCCGAAGCAGCCGGCGCGGGTCGACCGCGCCGGTTGCCGACAGGCCGGGTTCGCGGCGGTTCGGGTTTTCCCGGCCGCGCGCATCCCGGCCACCGATCGGACAGACCGGGTGGAATACGAATGACAGACGTCCTGCAGGCTTCCGCGGTTGGCGCCGCGACGAGGCGGCCGAGTTCGCCCTGGCGGCGGCATCGCGAATGGATCACGCCGGTGCTGCTGCTGGCCCCGGGCCTGATCCTGTTCACGCTGATTATCGTCATCCCCACGCTGCAGAGCTTTCGCCTCAGCCTCTATGAATGGGATGGCATCGGGCCGAAAAGCTGGGTGGGCCTCGGCAATTACACCGAGCTTTTCTCGGATCCGCAGTTTCTCACCAGCCTGAAGAACAACGTCATCTGGCTGGTGCTTTTCCTGCTCGCGCCGGTCGGCGGGCTGGTGCTGGCGCTGTTGGTCAACCAGAAGATCAGGGGCATCCGGCTGGCCAAGTCGCTGTTCTTCATGCCGCTGGTGCTGGCGCCCGTCACCGTCGGCGTCGTCTATTCCTGGTTCTACGATCCGACCTTCGGCATGCTGGCGCTGATCTTCAACGCCTTCGGCGCCACCGCGCCGGCGATCCTGTCCGACCCGGACCTGGTGACGTTCGGCATCGTCGCCGCCGCGCTCTGGCCGCAGGTCGCCTTCTGCATGGTGCTGTTCCTGGCCGGGCTCAACAATCTCGACGAGGACGTGCTGGGAGCCGGCCGCGTTGATGGCGCCAAGGGCTTCCCGATGTTCTGGCACATCGTGCTGCCGCAGCTGCGCGCTGCGAGCTTCATCGCTCTCACCGTAACCGTGATCGGCGCGCTCCGGAGCTTCGACCTGATCGCGATCATGACGCAGGGCGGTCCCTACGGATCCTCCTCGGTGCTCGCCTACCAGATGTACGAGCAGGCGATCTTCTCCTACCGGATGGGCTATGCGGCGGCGATCGCCACGGTGCTGTTCGGGGTCATGGCGGTGTTCATCGTCTTCTATCTGAGCCGCGTCATGCGCGCCGAGGCGAGGCGCGAACGATGAGCTATCCGCTTCCCGTCCAGCAGGCCCGCCCGGCCATCCGCGCGCTCTATCCGGTCGCCATCGTCGTGGTGCTCGCCCTTTGGCTGCTGCCGCTGGTCGCCATCACCATCACCTCGATCCGCTCGCAAGAGGATCTGATGGTCGGCAATTACTGGGGCTGGCCCAAGAGCTTCAATCTGTTCGAGAACTACCAGGCCGTCTTCACACAGACGGCGATGGCGCGCTTCTTCTTCAATTCGCTGGTGATCACGCTGCCGACGGTCTTCTTCGTCATGATCCTCTCAACCATGATGGGCTTCGTGCTGGCGCGGTACCGTTTCCGTGGCAATATGCTGTTGTTCGCGCTGCTGATCGGCGGCAACTTCATCCCGCACCAGATCCTGATGATCCCGGTTCGCGATTTCATGCTGACGATCGGCCTCTACGACACGCCCTATGCGCTGATCCTGTTCCACACTGTCTTCCAGACCGGGTTCGCGACGCTGTTCATGCGCAATTTCATTGCCGATCTGCCGGGTGAACTGTTCGAGGCCGCGAAGGTCGAGGGCACCTCGCCCTGGCAGGTGCTCTGGCACATCGTCACGCCGCTGGTGCGTCCGGCGCTGGCGGCGCTCGGCGTGCTGGTCTTCACCTTTGTCTGGAACGACTATTTCTGGGCGCTGGTCCTGACCCAGGCCGACACGGTTCGGCCGGTGACGGCGGGTCTCGCCACTTTGCGCGGCCAGTATGTCACTGCCTGGAACATCATCTCCGCCGCGACGGTGCTCGTCGCGATCCCGCCGGTGCTGATGTTCTTCCTGATGCAACGTCATTTCGTCGCCGGCCTGACCATGGGTGCGGTCAAGGGCTAGGCGGCGCCTTCTTCCCTCCAACATCCGGCTCCCGCGCCGGATGCCTTGCAACGAAAGAGACTGATATGACGACTTCGGCCCAGAAACCCGTCCGCTGGGGCATTATCGGACCTGGCAGCATCGCCAAGGCGTTTCGCGATGGCCTGTCGCATTCGCAGACCGGCCAGCTGGTCGCGATCGGCAGCCGCAATCCCGCCAAGTCGGGCCTTGCCGACGATTTTCCCGGCGCCCGCATCCATGATGGCTACCAGGCGCTGCTCGACGATGCCGAGGTCGATGCCGTCTATATCGCGACGCCGCATCCCGGCCACGCCGAATGGGCGATCAAAGCCGCCGAAGCCGGCAAGCATGTGCTGGTCGAAAAGCCGCTCGGCCTGACCGCCTATGAGGCGGAGGCGATCTTCCACGCGCACAAGAAGGCCGGCACCTTTGCCGCCGAAGCCTTCATGTACCGCCTGCATCCGCAGACGAAGCGGCTCTATGATCTCGTCGCCGGCGGCACGATTGGCGAAGTCCGCGCCATCAAGTCGAGCTTCGGCTTCGCCATGCCGAAATTCGATCCCGACCATCGCCTCTATTCCAACGATCTCGCCGGCGGCGGCATTCTCGATGTCGGCTGCTATCCGGTGTCGATGACCCGTCTGATCGCGGGCGCTGCCTCGGGCAAGCCCTTCGTCGATCCGGTCCAGGTCCAGGGCTCGGCGCATCTTGGAAAGTCTGGCGTCGACGAATGGGCGGCGGCGATCCTGACCTTCCCGAATGACATCATCGCCGAGGTTTCCTGCAGCGTGTCGGTGGCGCAGGACAATGTGCTGCGCATCCTCGGCACCAAGGGCCGCATCGAGGTTTCCGATTTCTGGTTCGCCAGCGGCAAGGAGGGCGGCACCGGCACCATCCGCGTCATCCGTCCTGATGGCACCGTCGAAGTTGTCGAGGTCGTCGAGCCGGGCTGGCTCTATTCGTTCGAGGTCGACGCGGCCGGCGAGGCGATCCGCGCCGGCAAGCAGCAGCTGGATTCGCCCGGCATGAGCTGGGCCGATACGCTCGGCAATCTGCGCACGCTCGACAAGTGGCGCGCCTCGGTCGGCCTCGTGTTCGACATCGAGAAGGCGTCGCGCAAGACCACCACGATCAAGGGCGCCAAGCTCTCGCGCGGACCGAAGTCGATCCCCAAGCGCCAGCTCGCCGGCGTCAGCCAGCCGACCTCGGTCGCGGCGCTTGGTTTCGAATTCTTCCCGGATTTCGCCAGCGCCTCGGTGCTGCTCGACGCCTTCCACGAGGCCGGCGGCAATCTGTTCGACACCGCCTACATCTATGGCGGCGGCAAGACCGAGAAGATCCTGGGCGACTGGCTGACCAGCCGGGGCGTGCGCAATGAATCGGTCGTTATCGGCAAGGGCGCGCATTCGCCGCTCGTCTATCCCGATGTGATCAGCAAGCAGCTGACGGAATCGCTCGACCGGCTGCAGACAGACCATGTCGACATCTACTTCATGCATCGCGACAATCCGGACGTGCCGGTCTCGGAATTCGTCGACGCGATGGATGCGGAGGTGAAGGCTGGCCGCATTCGCGGCCCGTTCGGCGGCTCCAACTGGACGCGCGAGCGCATGGACGCGGCGATCGCGTATGCTGAAAAGACCGGCAAGCAGAAGCCGGGCGCGCTTTCCAACAATTTCTCGCTCGCCGAAATGCTCGACCCGATCTGGGCGGGCTGCGTCGCGGCTTCGGATGACGAATGGAAGGCCTGGCTCAACCAGCGCCAGATCCCGAACTTCGCCTGGTCGAGCCAGGGCCGCGGCTTCTTCACGGACCGCGCCGGTCGCGACAAGCGCGACGACGAGGAAATCGTCCGGGTCTGGTATTCGGAGAAGAACTTCGAGCGCCGCGACCGCGCGATCGAGCTTGCCAAGAAGCTCGGCCGCGAGCCGATCCACATAGCGCTCGCCTATGTGCTGGCGCAGCCCTTCCCGGTAGTTCCGCTGATCGGTCCGCGCACGCTGGCAGAACTGGAAGACAGCCTGTCCGCGCTGGACATCCAGCTGACGCCGGAGCAGGTGACCTGGCTCGATCGCGGCTAGCACAGGCTGGTGGCGACCGGCTCTTCGCCTCTCCCTCAGGGAGAGGTTAAGAACGGTGCCCGCCGTCCGAAACGCGCGCCCTCATCTCCCGCAGGAGGTGAGGGCCGTTCGCCGGTCAGGCAGCGCGGCTATTCCATTTCGGAGTCGCGATCCTCTCCCGAACGCGACATGGTCATCTGCGGCAGCTTCTTCTCGGACGGCCGCGCATGCAGCACGGCGGCCGCCAGGCACGGGTTCAGAGCCTTGTAGTGGCTCTGCAGGTTTTCCTCGCGCGGGCCGGTCTGGGTCGCGAGGGTCGCTTGCTGTCTGGGCATCATGTACTCCTCTCCCAGCCGCTGCATTACGCACAGCGACTGTCTGGTTGCGGTTGAAACGCCTGCGGGGCATCGACCGCCTCCGGGCCGATCGGAAGATCGGCCAACTCGCGGACAGTCAAATCCCAAACTGCGTTCGCATTGTGGGCGACAGGCTCCGGCGCGACCGCCCAATCGATCAGTGCGCGAAAGAGTCCATGGATCGTCATCATCGATCTCCTCGGCTGACGCTGAGGCAAGATGGTCCTAAATGCTTCGCGGCACTATCGACATGATCTCGGTCACACTTTAGAAAAACTATATGACCGAGGCTTTCAAAGTCCCCCTCAACGCGCTGCGGGCTATAGAAATCGTCGCCCGTTCGGGAACGTTGTCTACCGCCGCGGCGGAACTGGGCGTCACGCCGGGCGCTGTCAGCCAGCATATTAAGCGCGCCGAGGCGCGACTCGGCGTTCATCTTTTCGAGCGCACGCCGCGAGGTCTGGTCGCCACGCCGGCGTTGGAAGCCGCCCTGCCGCCGTTGCAGGCGGGATTCCGTTCGCTCGCCGAGGCGCTCGCCATCATCGATGGCGACCAGCGCGGCATGCTGACGATCACCACGGCGCCGACCTTCGCCGCGCGCTGGCTGGTGCAGCGGCTGGGCCATTTCACCCGCGCCCATCCCGAGATCGAGATCCGCTTCGTGGCGACGACCGATGTCATCGATCTCGCCCGCAGCGACGTCGATTGCGCGATACGGCTCGGGCGGGGCGCCTGGCCGGGCGTGGTGGCCGAACCGCTGACGGCGCAGCCCTTCTTCCCGGTCTGCGCGCCGCAATGGCGCGACAGGCTGCGCCGGCCCGCCGACCTGGCCGACGTCCCCGTGATCGCCGACGAGGGCACGCTGGTCGACTGGGACGCCTGGTTCCTGGCCACCGGCTCGCCCCCGGTCAAGCTGACCGGGCCGTCCTATACCGATCCGGTGCTGGCGCTGGAGGCGACCTTGGCGGGGCAAGGGGTGATGCTGGCCTGGCAGATGGTGGTCGCCGACGCGCTCGCCGCGGGCCGTCTGGTCCGGCCCTTCCCGCAGGAGGCGAAGACCGATCTTGCCTATTGGTTCGTGACGACAGAGGCGAAGGCGCGCAGCCGCAAGGTCCGCCTGTTCCGCACCTGGCTGGCAGGCGAACTGGCCAACTCGCCGTAGGCCCGGTCAGTTCGATCCCGGCAGCGCGTCCTTGGCATATTGCGCGGCGAATTCGGCGCTTGGCGCAATCGGCGTGATGACGTCGATCAGCACGCCGTTCGGATCGCGGGTGATGAAATGCCTTTGGCCGAACGGCTCGTCGCGTAGCGCCAGCAGCATCGGCAATCCCGCCGCCACCAATCGGGCATGGACGGCATCGACATCCTCGACCTCGAAATTGAGCAGTAGGCCGGCCGCCGTGCCGCGTCCGACTTCCGGGATGGTCGCATGAGTCCCGTCCAGGACGGCGAGATTGACCGCGGGATCCGTCACGGACTGGAGATGGACGTACCAGTCGCTCTCGAACGCAGCCACGAAACCGAAATGGGCCTGGTAGAACGCGGCCGTCGCCGCGACATCCCCGGTCATCAACACGGGATAGAAGCTCGTGATCCGCATGGCCTTGCGCTCCCAGGTGGTTGGCATACAGTCTGCATGTATTTTCTCCAATAACATACAGGCTGTATGTATGCAACCCGCGGCTCGCACCAATCAGGACCGCACAGAGAAGACCCGGGCCGCGCTCCTGGCCGCGGCCCGGGCGTTGTTCGTCGCCAAGGGCTATGCCGAGACATCGACGCCCGAGATCGTGGCTGCGGCGGGGATCACGCGCGGCGCGCTCTATCATCACTTCCAGGACAAGCGCGATCTGTTCCGCGCCGTCGTGTCGGAAGAAGCGCGCCAGGTCGCTCGCGCGATCGGGGAGAGGGCGCCGGATTCGCTACCGCCGCTGGAGGCGCTGGTCGCCGGCGGCGCGGCCTATCTTCAGGCCATGCGCGAGCCGGGGCGGACGCGACTGCTGCTGATCGAGGCGCCTTCCGTGCTCGGCCTGGTGGAGGTTCGGGCGCTGGACGAAGCCCATGCGGCGCGGACGCTTGCCGAGGGACTGGCCGCCGCGTTGCCGGCGCATGCGGGGCGCGATGCCGGACTGCCGCTCGCGGCGCTGACCGATCTGCTCTCGGCCGCGTTCGACCGCGCTGCCCTGGCGATCGACGCCGGGGCCGACCCGGCCGAATACCATGCGGCGATTTCAGCTTTGATAAGGCGTCTCGTGCTGAACTAGGCTCGACGCGGAAGCAGGCCGGAGACGCCCAGACTGGGCTGCGGCCAGGACGGACGGCAAGGAAATCGCATGACGGATTGGAATGACCGCGTTCGCGAGCGCGAGCGCATCCTGCTCTCGGACAGTTGGGGCAGGCTCTACAAGAACATCTTCGACTATCGCCGCTCGGACGGAAGCTGGCAGACGCAGACGCGCGAGACCTATGATCGCGGCGATGGCGCAGCCGTGCTGCCCTATGATCCCGATCGCGGCACGCTGCTGCTGATCCGCCAGTTCCGCTATCCGGCCTGGGTGCGCGGCCATCACGAGCCGCTGGTCGAGGTCTGCGCCGGCCTGCTCGATGCCGACGATCCTTTCACCTGCATCCGCAAGGAGGCCGAGGAAGAGCTGGGCGTCACGCTCGAGGCGCCGGTGCGCGTGATGATTCCGTTCATGTCGCCCGGCAGCGTCGTCGAGCAGCTTCACCTCTTCGTCGCTCGCTATTCGCCGCGCGACCGCACCGGCGATGGCGGCGGCCACAAGAATGAGGGCGAGGATATCGAGGTGTTGGAGCTTCCCTTCGCCGAAGCGCTGGCGATGATCGACGACGGTCGCATCTGCGATGCCAAGACGATCCTGCTGATCCAGCATGTCGCGCTGAAGGGCCTGCTCAGGCCCTGATTTCAGCGCTCGCCTTCCGCCTCGCGCCTGGCGTCATAAACCGCGCGCGAGGCGCGGACATGGTCATGATGCGAGGCCGCCCAGGCCGTGAGGGCGCGCATCGGCTCGGCCAGCGAATGGCCCATCTCGGTCAGCGCATATTCGACCTGCGGCGGCGTGGTCGGGAACACCTGGCGGCTCACCAGCCCATCCCGCTCCAGGCTGCGCAGCGTCACCGTCAGCATGCGCTGCGAAATCCCGTCGACCGCGCGCTTCAGCGCATTGAAGCGATGCGGCCCCGTGGTGAGCTGCAGCACGACGAGATAACTCCAGGCATCGCCCAGCCGGTCCAGCACGTCGCGCACCGGACACTGCTCTGCCGGCAACACCACGGTGCCGGCGAACGGTCCGTTCAGCAGCGGCGCGCCAATGGCCATCGGTGCGGGCGCGTCGGACGCTTCCGAATCGAGCCTTTCGGCCGTTCCTTCCATGATGCCGTCTCCTGTGGCCCGCAAGGTGGTTCCCCCGCTGTGCTCTGGTGCGCTGGAGATGCGTTCTTTACGCATTCAAGTCAAGCGCCTAGTTATCGATCGTAACCGCATGGAATGCGAGAGAGGGCGCGGATGTCGCGCCGGTCGAACAGGATGGACATGATGAAGATTGCAGTCATTGGCGCGACGGGTTTTGTCGGGGCGACGGTCGTCGCGGAGGCCTTGTCGCGTGGCCACGCGGTCGGCGCCATTGCCCGTCATCCCGAGAAGCTGGCCGACGCGCCGGGCCTGACCAAGATCGCCGGCGACGTGCTCGATGCCGATCGCGTCGCGGCGCTGGTGAAAGGCTATGACTATGTCGTCAGCGCCTATAATCCCGGCTGGACCAACCCGGACATCTACAATGAATACAAGCGCGGCGCGGCGGCGATCGTCGCCGGCGTGAAGAAGGCCGGCCTGCCGCTGCTGGTCGTCGGCGGCGCCGGCAGCCTCGAAGTCGCGCCCGGCGTGCAGGCGGTCGACCTGCCGGAGTTCCCCGAGGCCTGGAAGCCGGGTGCGCTCGCCGCCCGCGACGGGCTGACCGAGATCCGCAAGGAGACCGGCCTCGACTGGACCTTCCTGTCGCCGGCCGCGATCCTTGAGCACGACACCCCGCGCACCGGCCACTATCGCCTCGGCCTCGACAATCCCGTCATCGACCCGGCCACGGGCACCGCGCATATCTCGGTCGGCGACCTGGCGGTGGCGATCCTCGACGAAGCCGAGAGCCGCAAGCACACCCACAAGCGTTTCACCGTCGGCGTCTGATCAGCCGGAAAAGAAAACGCCGCCCGGATCGATCCGGGCGGCGTTTCTTTTTCACCTCTCCCTGAGGGAGAGGTCGGAGCGCAGCTCCGGGTGAGGGTTTAGGGAACCATCCGGAGGGGCCGTAAACCCTCACCCGCCGGCCTTTGGCCGTCGACCTCTCCCTCAGGGAGAGGTGAAGCAAGGCGATGGATTTACAACTCAGACGTAGCAGGTGCGCGCCGCTATCCGGATACCTCTACTCGATCACGATGCTCGGGGCCTGCCTCGCGCCGGCGCCGCCGGATACCGCCGCCCAGATCTTGGCGGCAATCTCCTTGTAGACGCGGGCATGCGGGCTGTCGGGCTGGCTCGCCGTGATCGGCTTGCCGCTATCCGAAGTCTCGCGGATGACCATTTCCAGCGGCACTTCGCCCAGGAACGGCACGTCAAGCCGCTCCGCCTCGCGCTTCGCGCCGCCATGCCCGAAGATGTCGTAGCGGGCGCCGGTATCGGGCGCGATGAAATAGCTCATGTTCTCGACGATGCCGAGCAGCGGCACGTCCACCTTACGGAACATGGCGAGGCCTTTTCGCGCATCGATCAGCGCCAGGTCCTGCGGCGTCGAGACGATGACGGCACCGGCGAGCGGCACCTGCTGCGCCATGGTCAATTGCGCGTCGCCCGTGCCGGGCGGCATGTCGACCACGAGAATGTCGAGCGGCGCCCAGGCGACCTCGCGCAGCATCTGCGTGATCGCCGACATCACCATCGGCCCGCGCCAGATCATCGGCGTCTCTTCTTCTACCAGGAAGCCCATCGACATCGCCTTGATGCCGAACGCCTCCATCGGCTTCAGCGTGCGGCCGTCGATCGTCTCGGGCCGGCCGGAAAGGCCGAGCAGGCGCGGCACGGACGGTCCATAGATATCGGCGTCGAGCAGGCCGACCTTCAGCCCGTTGGCGGCAAGTCCGAGCGCGATGTTGACGGCGGTGGTCGACTTGCCGACGCCGCCCTTGCCGGAGGCGACGGCGATGATCGCGGTGACGCCCGGAATGCCGGGCTTGCCGGAGGCCGACGGCCGGGCGGCGGCCGGGCGCGGCGGATGCGCAGCGGGGGACGACGCCGTGGGCGCGGGGCGCGGCGGCGGGCTGCGGGTCTCGAGGCTGTTGCCCCGGCGCTCGGCCGTCAGGATCACAAGCGTGCTCTCGACACCCTCCATCGCCCGTACGGCGGCGGCCGCCTTTTCGCGCAGCGGCTCCAGCTCGTTGGCGCGCGCCGCGTCGACGGTGATCGAGAACATCACCTTGGCCCCGTTGATCAGGATATCGGAGACCAGACCAAGGCTGACGATGTCGCCCTTGCCATCCGGGCCTTCGACGGAGCGCAGCCGCTCGAGAATCGCATTTTGGTCGAGAGCGGTCATGGCGGGCGGTCTTCCCTGTGGTTGGAATGAGGGGAGGGACATTAGCGCTGCGCGGGGCGGGATCAAGCGCTAGCCTGCGGCGCGTGGGAAACTGGGATTTTTCAAGAAATGCCCGGTAGTTATAAGGTTAACGGCCGTTAATCGTTCTTAGCCGGAGGTTAACGGCTGACGCAGTACGGAAGGGGCTTGGTGTTGCATTTCTGTCATAGCGCGTGAACGCGCTTTCGCTATGATCAGTTTTACGGAATCACGAGATGAGATTCCGGTTGCATCTGTCGGCCACCCTGGGGTGGGGGCCAATAAAAAAGCGGATGCAGCTGAACGGGGATTAGGACTGACTTCGTACGAGCTGAAGAGAAGGGGTGATCCTGCGGGGTCTACTCTGAGGCGACGAGAAGAATGACATAGTCTCCT
Organism: Kaistia defluvii; assembly: GCF_040548815.1. Classification (NCBI taxonomy): domain Bacteria; kingdom Pseudomonadati; phylum Pseudomonadota; class Alphaproteobacteria; order Hyphomicrobiales; family Kaistiaceae; genus Kaistia; species Kaistia defluvii. Next base: position 337,580 of record NZ_JBEPSM010000001.1, read on the forward strand.
GGTTTTACCTTTTTGGAGGTCAGGATATGAACTTTAAGACCCTTCTCCTCGGCTCTGCAGCAGCCATGCTGATGGCTGGTGGCGCTCAGGCGGCGGATCTCACGGTCGCCGAGCCGGTTGACTACGTGAAGGTCTGCGACGCTTTCGGCGCCGGCTTCTTCTACTCGCCGGGCACGGACACGTGCATCAAGATCGGCGGCTACGTCAAGTTCGGTACGTCGTTCGGCGACCGTTCGGGCGACGAAGCTCTGGTTGGCACCTTCAACGGCGTTTACCCGAACAGCAACTGGGGCAACTTCTACACGGAAGTTTCGATCCAGGCGACGGCTTCGTCGGTCACCGAATACGGTAACCTGACCGGCTTCATCGACATGCGCGCCAAGACCGGCAACGTCCGCGGCGAAGGCGACGTCACCGACTACGTCAACGCTTCGACGAACTCCGCTTACGTCGACAGCGCCTACCTCGAGCTCGGACCGCTCAAGGCTGGTTACTTCACCTCGCTGTTCGACTTCGGCCGCGGCTACAACGACACCGGCATGTTCGGTTCGGACTCGACCGTCGACCACATCCAGCTGACCTATGCCGTCAACGGCTTCGGTCTGGCGATCTCGGTTGAAGACGCTCGCGACCGTAACGCTTTCGGTCAGCTGAACGGCTTTGACGACAACAACGATTACTACACCGGCGGCCAGGACAACATCCCGGATATCGTCGCTGCAGTGACCTACGCTTCGGGCATCTTCTCGGCCAAGCTGGCCGGCGCTTGGACGCACCAGGCTGTCAGCACCGACTTCAACCACGCTGGCACTCCGGCTGATCCGTACCAGATCAACGCCGAAGACGGCTGGGCAGTCGGCGGTGGTCTCGAGATCGCTCTCGATAACTTCTCGGCTGGCGATCGCTTCTTCGTGTCGGCTGCTTACGGCGACAACGCCAACTCGTACACCGGCCTCGCCGGCGGCACCTCGGTGGCTGGCTTCATCGGCCCGTTCGCCAGCGTGAACGCTGCTTCGGCAACCGGCACCAGCTGGTCGGCTCTGGCTTCGTACAAGCACGTTTGGACCCCTCAGGTCTGGTCGTCGCTCTCGGGCGGCTATGCCAGCTTCGACGGCTCGGATGACGTCGACGGTTACAACGTTGACGCTTGGCGCGTTGGCTTCACCACCGCCTACACCCCGGTCAAGGGTCTCGACCTGGTTGGCGACGTCTTCTACACGAGCGTCGACACCAACTATGACGACGTCCCGAACTCGGATGCGGATGGCGACGGCTGGACCTTCAACCTCTTCCTGAAGCGCTCCTGGTAATCTGACCTAGGTCAGTTATCGAAGGCCCGGCTGAGCAATCAGCCGGGCTTTTTGTTGTCTCGATTCCGGCGCTGCCGGATCGACGATCGCGTCGCGGGACCGTGGCTTTGGCGGCCGATACTCTCCAAAGCGTTTTCGAGCGAAGTGGGTACCGGTTCGCGTGGAGAAAACGCGACCCCACAGTGAGATAGAGCGTTGCGCCGTTTCAGAGAAACGGTGAAAGGCTCTAGAATGTGCGCATGGAGTGGACCGATCAGGGCCTGGTACTCGGCGTCCGGCAACAGGGCGAGGCGAGCGTCGTTCTCGAACTGATGACGGCTGCGCGCGGGCGGCATCTGGGACTCGTGCGCGGCGGCCGGTCGCGCCGGCTTTCACCCGTGCTCCAGCCCGGCAATACCGTGCAGGTGGTATGGCGCGCGCGGCTTGACGAGCATCTGGGCATCTTCACGGTCGAGCCGCTGGTGAGCCGGGCAGGGCGGCTGATGGCCGATCCCGGCACGATCTTCGCCCTGCAGACCTTGACCGGCCATCTCCGCCTGCTGGCCGAGCGCGAGCCGCATCCCGCGCTGCATGGCGCGGTCGAGGCGGCGCTCGATGCCTTCGCGGCAGCGGATCGTCCGGAATTACTGGATTTCGGGGCGTTCATCGCCCGTTTCGAGCTGGCCCTGCTCGAAGAGCTCGGCTACGGCCTGGACCTGTCGGTCTGCGCGGCGACCGGCGAGCGAGACGAGTTGCACTATGTGTCGCCGAAAACCGGCCGCGCCGTCAGCCGCGCCGGGGCGATCGGCTATGAAGGCCGGCTGTTTCGCCTCGCACCCTTCATGACCGGCGGCCCAAGCAATGGCGGTCCGCAGGAACTGCGCGACGCATTCCGCCTGACCGGCCATTTTCTGACGCGCTATATTTATGGTCCGCGCGGCTTGCGCGAGCCGGTCGCGCGAACGGAATTCCTCACCCAGATCGATCGCCTGGTGGTTCAGCACGGCTGACGCGGGCGGCGCTCGCGCCACCCACGTCTGCCAGATCGCGGGAAGGGGCGGTCAGCGCGCCCAGCAGAAGTCGCGGACCTTGGGGGAATACTGGAACGGGTTGATCGCGATGTTGTATCGGCAGCGGTTGGAAATCGCCAATTGCATCTCCGGCGACAGCGAGGCCTTGAAGGCGGCGAGCGAGGCGGTGTCGTTCGGCACGCTGGAGAGATCGAAGCCGAACACCTTCCAATCCGGAATGGGACCGGAGTCGATGCCGCTCGTGGAGAAGTCGTTGGCACTGGTGGCCGAGGCGGGCGATGCCGAAAGCAGCATCGGTGCGGCCAGGAGTGCCAGCGCGAGGCCGAGGGCGGATTTGGACAGGCTCATAGGGATCCTCATTCGATCGTTCGACTGCAGGCTGTTCTTATAGACGGATATCGTTGTGGAACCGTGAAATACAACGTTCCAAGTTTCAGCAACGCGGGCGGGCAGGCGCTTTTCTCCATCCGCCATTCGCCGGCTCAATGTCTCCGTTCCGCCATGCGCCTCGGGTTACACTGTTCGTCCGCGATTCGGACGCCAACTGTCGAGACTCTCCTTGCGATACGCCATCTACGCCACGCCGCCCGCCGACCATCCCCTCGCGATCACCGCCGCCCGCTGGCTCGGGCGCGACGCGTTCACGGGCGAGGATCATCCCCTGCCGCCGATCCAGGGCTTTTCCGGCGGCGCGATCGAGGCCTATCTGGCGGATCCGGCGCGATATGGCTTCCACGCGACGCTGAAGGCGCCCTTCACCCTGGCGGAAGGGCAGAGCGAGGCGGATCTGGTCGCGACCCTCGACGCTTTCGCGGCGCAGTCGGCCCCGGTGCAGGTGCCGGAACTGGTGATTCGCCGGCTCGGGCGCTTCTTCGCCCTGGTGCCGAACGAGCGCGTGCCGGAGCTGGACGATCTCGCCGGTCGGATCGTAGCCGAGTTCGAACCCTTCCGCGCGCCGCTTTCGGAGGCCGATATCGCGCGCCGCCGCGTCGCCGGGCTGACGCTGGATGAGGAAACCAACCTGCTCCGCTGGGGCTATCCCTATGTCTTCGACGCCTTCCGCTTCCATATGTCCCTGACGGGGCGCGTGCCGAAGGACGATGCCGAGGCCATGGCGACCGAGTTGAAGCAGCGTTTCGCAGAGTTCGACGGCAAGCCGTTCGCGATCGACCGGCTCGGCCTGTTCATCGAGCCGGAGCGCGGCGCGCCGTTCCGCGTCCATCACGTCGCCATGCTGGCGGGGGCAGCGTGATGGCCGAACAGATCTTCTCGCATGCCCGGATCGTGCTCGAAGACGAGGTCGTCGAGGGCAGCCTGCTCGTCCGCGACGGACGGATCGCCGATTTCGATCATGGCGCCTCGCGGCACGGCGAGGATCTGGGTAACGATTTCCTGGTGCCGGGCTTTGTCGAGCTTCACACCGACCATCTCGAAAACCACTATGCGCCGCGTCCCGGCGTGCGCTGGAACCCGGTTGCCGCCGTGCAGGCGCATGACGCGCAGGTGGCGGGCGCCGGCATCACGACCGTGTTCGACGCGCTGCGCGTCGGCATGGACGAGGACGCGCGCACCTCGACCTCGGAAATGCAGATGCTCGCCGACGCGATCGAGACGGCGAAGCGCGAGGACAGGCTGCGCGCCGACCACAGGCTCCACCTGCGCTGCGAGGTCTCGGCGCCGGACGTGCTCGACGGGCTGGCCGGCTTCCTCGACGTGCTGCCGGTCAAGCTGGTTTCGCTGATGGATCACTCTCCCGGCCAGCGCCAGTTTGCCAGCCTTGACAGCTATCGTGCTTTCTACCAGGGCAAGATGGGCATGTCGGACGCCGCCTATGAGGCGTTCGCTGCCAAGCGGATCGCCCAGGCGGATCAGTTTTCCGCCCGGCATCGCCGCGAGATCGTCGATCTCTGCCACCCGCGCGGCATCGCGGTGGCGAGCCATGACGACGCGACGGCGGCCCATGTCGACGAGGCGGCGTCGGATGGCGTCTCGATCGCCGAATTCCCGACCACGATGGAGGCCGCCGCTGCGTCGCGCGCCGCGGATATCCGCGTGCTGATGGGCGCGCCCAATCTTGTTCGCGGCGGCTCGCATTCCGGCAATGTCTCGGCCGCCGTGCTGGCCGAGGCCGGTCAGCTCGACATCCTGTCGTCCGACTACGTGCCCTTCAGCCTGATGATCGCGGTGTTCGCGCTGCCGGAGCTGGTGCCGTCTATCCGACTGCCGGATGCGGTGCGGCTGGTCACGCGCGCGCCGGCCGAAGCGGTCGGTCTAACCGATCGCGGCGCGATCCGTCCGGGGCTGCGCGCCGATCTCGTCCGCGTGCGGGCCGGCGAGGGCGTGCCGGTCGTGCGCAGCGTCTGGCGCGAGGGCCAGCGCGTCTGCTGAAGGCGCTCTCGTTGCCTCGCGCAGACGTGCACGGCCCGCGATTTGGATGGGACTATGCTCCGTCGCCGGATCGAAAGGGTCCGTTGATTGGAGGAATTCCCCATGGCAACGCAGCAACAACAATCGCATCTGCACGCCGCGATGAACCCGATGAGCCGCAAGCTCGCCGACGAGATTCAGCCGCTGATGGACGAGATCGCGGCCTGCATGGATCGCGGCGACGCGGCGGCGGCCGCCAAGCTGTTCACCGAGGACGCCACCGTCATCAGCCCAATGGGCCTGCGCGGCACGGGCACGGCTGGAGTGCAGAAGGTCCTGACCGCCGACATGGCGGCGATCCTGAAGGGCGCACACAGCCATTTCACGGTCGAAGCGGTGCGCCAGCTGGGCGATGCCGTCTTCATCGACGCGATGCATGAGGTCACCGGCTCGAGCGCCGGCGGCGGCCGCGCGATGGAGCTGCATGTCGCACTGCTCGCGCAGAAGAAGAGCGGCGCCTGGCGACTGATGGAGGCGCGTCCCTACGCCTTCATGACTCCGCCGACGACCCACTGACCCCACTTCGCTTGAAAACGTGCCAAACGAAAACGCCGCCGAGGGGTGCGGCGGCGCTTTCGGTCAGGAAATCAGGAACGCGGGGGAGAACGGGGCGCTTATTTCTCGACGATGATGGCCGTGCGCATCATGCCGATCTCGTTCACGGCCTTGAAGAACACTTCCGCATTCGCCTTGTCGAGGCGGACACAGCCATGCGAGGCGGGGCGGCCGAGATTCTTGGTTTCGGTCGTCGCATGCACGGCGATGCCGTCGTTGAAGAACACCGAATAGGGCATCGGCGCGTTTTCATACTTCGTCGAATGGTGCATCTCGTCGAGATAGTCCGGGCGGAACTTGCCGGGCGGCGTTTCGAAGCCCTTGCGGCCGGTCGAAACCTTCCAGCTGTAAGTTTCTTTGACGCCATTGCCGCGATTGACGACGACGTCCATCTGCTGCTTGGCGAGATTGACCTTCGCGAACACGCCGGCAGGACCCGGGAACAGCGAATTGGCCGAGGCGAATTGCGGCGCTGCGGTCAGCGCGATCGTGGCGATGGCGAGGGGAGCAAGCAGGCGAGCGAGCATGGCGGCGGTTCCGGGCGGGGTCAATTCGAGGGGCGGGGCGGCTGGTGATTGCCGCCCGTTCATGATGCTGTTCTAGCGGGCCACAACCGTTCCGTCAGTGACCTTCGTCACGCGATGGCCGCCGGCCACACGATTTTCTCAACGTGTGATCACGACGCGCGCATTCTTCATGCCGCGCTCGGCGATGAGCTGATAGAGCGTGCGGGCATTTTCGGGCGCGAGCCGCACGCAGCCATGCGACGCGGGACGGCCGAGCGAGCGCACATGCGGCGTGCCATGGATGGCGTAGCCGCCACGGAAGAAGACCGAGTTCGGCATCGGCGCCATGTCGTATTTGCGCGAATACCACATGCGGTGCATGCGGGTCGGGCGATAGCTGCCGACCGGCGTGGTGTAGCCGCGTCGCGCCGTCGACACGTCCCAGCCATAGCGGGCGCGGCCATCGACATAGACGACCATCTGCTGCGAACTCAGATTGATGCGGGCGACCACGTCGGCCTGCGCGGTTGCCGGCGTCATGCCAAGTAGGGCTGCGAGCCCGATCGAAAGGGACAGGCCGAGTACTGCTAAGGAACGGCGCATCGAAGTCTTCTCCCCGGAAAGGTCGTGCTGCATTTCCTCATGGTAGCAAGCAAAGACTGAACAACCGGTAATCTGGATACCGAAATTCTTCCGTAAAGTCAGGAGCCGTTGCAATTGCAGCTGGCAGGTCTGCGCGCGCGGTAGTCGAATGCCGATGGGAAGCATGCTAGCAAGGCTCCGCCGGGTGCCAACGGAACGATCCGGGCACCGGGGGCGGTCGAAACGCGTTTGTCGAGCGCCTCAATTAGAAGAGATATGGCTTCCGCGCCAAAGGAGACCTCTCATGTCCGTCGAGCCGCAGACCCGCCGCCTGAACGCGATCGATATCCTGAGCCGAAAGGGTGGCACGCCGATCGTGTCGTTGACCTCCTATCACGCGCACACCGCGGCGATCATGGATCCGCATGTCGATTTCATCCTGGTCGGCGATTCGCTCGGCATGGTGATGCACGGCCTGGAGAGCACGATCCCGGTCACGCTCGACATGATGATCCTGCAGGGGCTCGCCGTGATGCGGGGCTCGAAGCGCGCGCTCGTCGTGGTCGACATGCCGTTCGGCTCCTATGAGGAGAGCCCGCAGGCGGCCTTCCGCTCGGCGGCGCGGATCATGAAAGAAACCGGCTGTGGCGCCGTGAAGATGGAGGGTGGCGTGCATATGGCGGAAACCGTGCGCTTCCTGACCCAGCGCGGCATCCCGGTCATGGGCCATATCGGCCTGACTCCGCAGTCCTTCAACACAATGGGCGGCTTCAAGGTCCAGGGCAAGACCGAGGCGAGCGTCGCGGCCGTGCTGGCGGACGCCAGGGCGATCGCCGATGCGGGCGCTTTCGCCCTGGTGGTCGAGGGGGTGATCGAGCCGGTGGCGCGCGAAATCACCCAGTCCGTGGCGATCCCCACCATCGGCATCGGCGCATCGCCGGATTGCGACGGGCAGATCCTCGTGCTGGAGGACATGCTGGGCCTGTCGCCGCGCGTGCCGAAATTCGTCAAGAAGTTCGGCAATCTGGGCGGGCTGATCGGCGAGGCGATCTCGTCCTACGCCGAGGAGGTGAAGGCGCGGACATTCCCGGCGCCGGAGAACGTCTACACGCTGAAGACGCCGGCCGCGACCGAAGCCGCAGCGAAGTCGAAGGGCTGATCGGGGGGGCGTCGCGCGACGCCGCTGCACGGACCTTTTGGCTAGTGAGGGGAGTGCATTCTCGCTGCCAGACAATCCGTCCGAAAACCGGCGAGGCGCGCGCCATCCTCCGGCTGGATCCGTCGGCGGCGTGACGCCGCCGCGGAAGCGCGGGTTTACGGGCGAAGAACCGTCATCATCGATTTGCCAGCGCAGGGTCGCTTCGTTATGGTGCGCGCCGCTGACCGGAGCCGGAAAGAAGAGCATGACTGACATTTTTCACGAAGTCGAAGACGATCTGCGCCGCGAACAGGCGAAGCGTCTCTGGGCCCGCTTCGGACCTTACGTTCTTCTGGCAGCGGTTCTGATCGTCGTCGCCGTTGGCGGCTGGCGCGGTTGGGAATACTGGCGCGAGCAGCAGGCTGCCGCCGAAGGCGACCGGTTCGTCGCGGCGCTGAACCTGGCCAACGACAACAAGCATGACGAAGCCATCAAGGCGCTCGACGAGATCGCGGCGAGCGGCAATGGCGGCTACCCGGTTCTGGCCAGCTTCCGCGCAGCGTCGGAACTGGCCGCGACCAAGAAGACCGACGATGCCGTGAAGGCGTTCGACGCGATCGCCGCCAAGTCCGACACCCCGGCGCTGCTCAAGGCGATGGCGCGCCTGCGCGCAGCCCTGCTCGTTGTCGATACGGCGGATCTGCCGGCCATGCAGGCCCGGGTCGCCGATCTCGCTGCCGTGGGCGGCCCCTGGCGTCACAGCGCGCGCGAACTGCTCGGCATGACGGCATGGCGCGTTGGCGATCTCCCGGCGGCGCGCGGCTATTTCCAGGCCATCGCCGATGATCCGGAGACGCCGCAATCGATGCAGAGCCGGACGCAGCTGATGCTCGACCTGATCCGTTCCAAGATCGGCCCTGCGCCGGCACCCGCCAAGAGCTGACGCCGACAGGCGCCGAACCCATCGTTTTTCGTCGTTCCGGGGCCACGCGGGGCGTATTAGCCGGAACCTCGACGTGGCAGTATTTCGGGAAGTCGCGGACGCCGCGGCTTCCCGACGCCATTTGAGGCCGTATCTATCATGACCTTCACCGTCGCCATCATCGGCCGTCCCAATGTCGGCAAGTCGACCCTCTTCAACCGCCTCGTCGGGCAGAAGATCGCGATCGTCGACGACACGCCGGGTGTGACGCGCGACCGACGTCCGGGCGAAGCCCGCATCGGCGATCTCTATTTCACGATCATCGATACGGCCGGCCTCGAAGACGCCGATCCCGAGACGCTCGAGGGCCGCATGCGCGCCCAGACCGAAATGGCGATCGAGGAAGCCGACGTCTCGATGTTCCTGATCGACGCCCGCGTCGGCGTGACGCCGGTCGACGAGCATTTCGCGGAACTGCTGCGCCGCGTCGGCAAGCCGGTCGTGCTGGTCGCCAACAAGGCCGAGGGCAAGGTCGGCGAGAGCGGCGTCCTGGAAGCCTATTCGCTCGGCCTCGGTGAGCCGGTGGCGATCTCGGCCGAGCATGGCGAGGGCATGGCCGACCTGTTTGCCGCCCTGCTGCCGTTCGAGCGCGAGGAAGACGAGCTTTCCGACGAGGAAGACGATTTCGACGCACCGCTGCCGATCGATCCCGAGACCGGCGAGGAAATGGAAGCCCCGCTCGACCTCAACCGGCCGATCAAGGTTGCCATTGTCGGCCGCCCGAACGCCGGCAAGTCGACGCTGATCAACACCATGCTGGGCGAGGACCGCCTGCTGGTCGGCCCCGAGGCGGGCATCACGCGCGATTCGATCTCGGTCGACTGGACCTGGAACGAACGCCGCATCAAGCTGTTCGACACGGCCGGCATGCGCAAGAAGTCCCGCGTCATCGAGCACAAGCTGGAGCGGCTTTCGGTCGGCGATTCGCTGCGCGCCATCCGCTTTGCCGAGGTCGTGGTGCTGATGCTCGACGTGACGATTCCCTTCGAGAAGCAGGACCTGCAGATCGCCGATCTGGTCGCGCGCGAGGGCCGCGCGCTCGTCATTGCCTTCAACAAGTGGGATCTGGTCGAGGATCGCCAGGCCAAGATGGCCGAGCTTCGCGAGATGGCCGAGCGCCTGCTGCCGCAGGTGCGCGGCGTGCCGCTCGTGCCGCTTTCCGGCCTGACCGGGGCGGGCATCGACAAGCTGATGAGCGAACTGCTCAAGGTCTACGCGACCTGGAACCGCCGCATCCCAACCGCGGCGCTGAACCGCTGGCTGGCGAGCGTGCTGGAGCACCATCCGCCGCCGGCCGTCTCGGGCCGCCGCGTCAAGCTGCGCTACATGACCCAGCCCAAGGCGCGTCCGCCGACCTTCGTCGCCTTCTGCTCGCGCCCCGAAGCGCTGCCGGACGCCTATACGCGCTATCTGCTGAACGGTATCCGCGAGACCTTCAAGCTCGCCGCCGTGCCGCTGCGCCTGCAACTGCGCAAGGGCGAAAACCCGTTCGAGAACAAGGCGAAGAAGCGGTAGGGTTTTTCAACCTGGAGCCCGTTCGTCACCTCTCCCTGAGGGAGAGGTCGGAGCGTAGCTCCGGGTGAGGGTTTACGGCCTCTCCGGATGGTTCCCTAAACCCTCACCCGCCGCACTTCGTGCGTCGACCTCTCCCTCAGGGAGAGGTGAAGATCAGCCCCACTCGAGGAGCCCGCGCCATGCCATCGCCCATCCGTGTCCTGATGACGGGCGATGATTTGCTGGAGCCGGCGTCGCGCATCCTCGACCCGATCGGCGCTGTCATCGAGACGATGAGCGGGCCGATCGATCCGGCGCGCATGATTGCGACGCTCTCGGCCAAACCCTTCGATGCCATTCTGGTGCGGGCCAACCCGCCGCTCGGCGCCGCCGTACTCGACGCCGCCGGGCCCTCGCTCCGGCTGATTTCCAAGATGGGAGCGGGCGTCGACAGCGTCGATCTCGCCGCCGCCACCGAGCGCTCCATCACCGTGATGACGGCGGGCGACGCCAATGCCGATGCCACCGCCGAGATGGCGATCGCGCTGATCCTGGCGATCCGGCGCGACGTCGTGCGGCTCGATGCGCGGCTGAAGGCCGGCCTTTGGGATCGCGGCCGCTACACCGCCATCGAACTGCGCGGCCAGACGCTCGGCATTGTCGGGCTCGGCCGCATCGGCCGGCGCGTCGGCGAGATGGCGCGGGCGCTCGGCATGCGCGTCATCGCGTCCGGCAGGCCGGGCGCCGCGGCCTCGGCCTTTGCCGGGATCTCGACCGTGCCGCTGGATCAGCTCCTCGCCGAGAGCGACATCGTCAGCCTGCATTGCCCGATGGATGCGTCCAATCGCGGCTTCTTCAACCGGGCGGCGATCGCGCGAATGAAACCGGGCGCGTTGCTGGTCAATACGGCGCGCGGCGGATTGCTGGATGAGGCGGATGTCGCCGAGGCGCTGGCCTCCGGCCGCCTGGGCGGGGCGGCGCTGGACACGCTGGCGGCCGAGCCGCCAAAGCCCGACAACCCGCTGCTGACAGCGCCCAACACGATCATCACCCCCCATATCGCGGCCGAGACGGCGGCGACCATGGAGCGCATCGCGGTGATGGGCGCGGAGAATGTGGTGAACTGGTTCGTCCGGCACGAGGTGATCGTCGACCGCGTCGTCAACCGCGCCGTGCTGCCGAAGCTGAAGGGTGTTTCGCTGCTCTGAGGCCGTCGCCGCGCCTGCGCTGGCCTCTCCGTCGCCCCGGCGAAGGCCGGGGCCCATAAGCGCCGTCCCGCGAGTTCTGTCTCGGGCTCACTGCCAAACGCCGTGTGTCTGGATCCCGGCCTGCGCCGGGATGACGGCCGGGGATCGAACCAATACGGCAGCAAATCAATGGCGAGAGCGGGGCTTTTCCCCTCTCCCTCAGGGAGAGGTGATGTCACTTCAACCGCTGACCTACGCCAGGAAGCGCGTGACGTTGCCCGTGGCAAATTCGAAGCGGGTGCCGTTGTCGGTGAAGCCGGGCGCGATCATGCGGACGATGTCGGCGGCGACGACGCGCGGGTGGTTCAGCGTCTCGGGATCCTCGCCGGGCTTCGCCTTGGCGCGCATCTGCGTGCGCAGGCGGCCGGGATCGAACAAATTCGCACGCACCGTGCTGGAATCGATTTCCGCCGCATAGGTGCGCACCAGCGCTTCGAGCGCCGCCTTGGAGGCCGAATAGACGCCCCAATAGGGGCTGCAGTTCACCACCGCGCCGGAGCTCAGGAACAGCGCGCGGCCGGCGTCGGACTGGCGCAGCAGCGGATCGAGAGAGCGGATCAGGCGGTAGTTGGCGGTGACGTTGACCGTCATCACCTCGTCCCAGATCTTCTGGTCGAGATGGGCGACGGGGGTGATGATGCCGAGCTGGCCGGCATTGCCGATGAGCCCGTCCAGCTTGCCCCAGCGCTCGTAGATCGAGAGGCCGAGCCGATCGATTGCCTCGAGGTCGCGCAGGTCGAGCGGCACCAGCGTCGCCGTGCCGCCCTTGGCCTGGATTGTGTCGTCCAGTTCCTCAAGCGCGCCGACCGTGCGGGCGATGGCGATCACATGCGCGCCGGCTTCCGCGACCGCGAGCGCCGCGTTCCAGCCGATGCCGCGCGAGGCGCCTGTGACGACGACGATGCGGCCGGAAAGGTCGGGAGTGGTCACTGAAGACGTCCAATCAAGTTCTAGGTTCGCCCGGGGCGGGGCGCTTGGCGGCGCCGCCCCGGGAAGACGGGAAGGAGAGAGGGGTGGCGAGCGGGCTATCAGCTCGCTTCGGCCAGCCGCTTCAGCGGCTGAACCTTGCCGCGATCTTCGAAATCGGCCAGCCGGGTCGGGTAGTCGCCGGTGAAGCAGGCATCGCAGAACTGGGGCGCGTCGCCATTGCGCTGCGCCTCGCCGACGGCGCGGTAGAGGCCGTCGATCGAGAGGAAGGCGAGGCTGTCGGCCTTGATGAAATCAGCGATTTCCTGGACCGACATATGCGAGGCGATCAGCTTCGACTTCTCCGGCGTGTTGACGCCATAGAAGCAGGAATCCTTGGTCGGCGGGCTGGCGATGCGCATGTGCACCTCGGCGGCGCCGGCGTCGCGGACCATCTGCACGATCTTCATCGAGGTGGTGCCGCGCACGATCGAATCGTCGACCAGCACGACGCGCTTGCCTTCGAGCACGCGCATATTGGCGTTGTGCTTCAGCTTCACGCCCATATGGCGGATGGCGTCGGTCGGCTCGATGAAGGTGCGGCCGACATAGTGGTTGCGGATGATGCCGAGATCGAACGGGATGCGGGCGGCCTCGGCATAGCCGATCGCGGCGGGAACGCCGGAATCCGGCACCGGCACGATGACGTCGGCATCGATGCCACTCTCCAGCGCTAGCTCCGCGCCGATGCGCTTGCGGACGTGATAGACGCCGCGACCGTCGACGGACGAGTCCGGACGGGCGAAATAGACATATTCGAACATGCAGAAGCGCGAACGCTGGCGTTCGAACGGGAAGAAGCTCTCGATGCCCTCATCGGTGATGATGACGACTTCGCCGGGATCGATGTCGCGGACATAGTCGGCGCCGATAATGTCGAGCGCGCAGGTTTCGGAGGCGAGGATATGCGCGTTCTCGAGCTTGCCGAGCACGAGCGGGCGAACGCCGAGCGGATCGCGGCAGCCCATCATCTTCTTCTCGGAGAGGGCGACGAGCGAATAGGCGCCTTCGATGCGGCGGATGGCGTCGATGAAGCGGTCGAGCAACTGGCCGTGGATCGAGGTGGCGATCAGGTGGATGATCGTCTCGGTGTCGGAGGTCGACTGGAACAGCGAGCCGCGGCGCTGTAATTCGCGCTTCAGCGTCATCGCATTGGTCAGGTTGCCGTTATGCGCGACGGCGAAGCCGCCGCCGGCGAATTCCGCGAACATCGGCTGGACGTTGCGCAGGCCGACGCCGCCGGTCGTGGCGTAGCGGTTGTGGCCGATGGCGCGACGGCCGGGCAGGCGGTCGATCACCGCCTTGCGGGTGAAGTTGTCGCCGACGAGGCCCATATGGCGCTCGATCGAAAACTGGCGGCCGTCATGGGCGGCGATGCCAGCGGCTTCCTGGCCGCGATGCTGGAGCGCGTGCAGGCCGAGCGCGGTCAGCGCGGCCGCATCGTCGTGTCCGAACACGCCGAACACGCCACACTCCTCGTGGAAGTGATCATCGTCAGCGGGAGCTGGCAGCATGGAAAAATCGTCCATATCCGGTCCTTTTAGCCTGACGGGCGATCGGGGGCGGCGATCGCGTCAGGGATTGGTGCTTCCCCGGGTCAGTCCGGTGCCGGCGTCTGGTCCGGCTCTTCGGCCGGTGGGTCGCCGCTATTGTCGAACAGGTTGTCGAGACCTTGGCGTTCCTGCGTGCCGTAACCGGGATTCGGCGCCGTCTGCGGCGCGTCGGGCTGGGCCGGCGCCGCATTGGGCGTCGCGTCCGGCGCATCCTCGGCAGGCGCATCCGTCGGCTGCGTTGCTTCCTCGCCCTTGCCGTGCAGCCGGTCCTGAATGGTCTTCTCGATGTCTTCCGGCAGCGCCGCGACGAGTTTGTCCGCGAGTGACTTCAAGATAGGCGCGCTTTGCGCGTTCGCAACCCATGCCGGCTGCCGGTCGGAAAGGATCCAGGACAGGAAGGCGAAGGCGATGACGACCAGCAGCAGGCCGCGCGCCACGCCGAAGCAGAAGCCCAGGATGCGGTCGAGCAGGCCGACGCGGCTGTCGATGACGAAATCCGAGATTTTCATCGCAATGTAGCTGGCGATGATGAGCGCGATGAAGAAAATGCCGGCGGCCGTCGCGATGATCGCCACGTTCTTGTTGGCGATATAGGGCTCTACGAAGGGCAGCAGCGACTTGTAGAAGAAGAAGGCGGCAGCGGCGGCGAGCGCCCAGGAGGCAACCGACAGCACTTCGCGGACAAAGCCGCGCACCATGGCCAGCATCGCCGAGATGAGAATGACGACAAAGACCACACCGTCAAGAATCGTGACCGGCATTCCTACGATGTCCCCTCGACCCGCGCTGCAGAAGGTTGCGCTTTAGCCCGTCGCCATCACGAATCCAAGGCCTCATCGGCCACACTGGACCGCCGTCTTGCCGCCGGATCCGGGACGGCGCGTTGTTCTGGCCGCGTCCCCGAGGCCGCGATCATCGCAACAAGTCCGGCCAACTGGTCGATCCCCTGCAATCCGGGACCGAGGTTGGCCTCCTTGTCGATCGAGGCTGCCGGCAGAACCGCCCTGCCAAAACCAAGCTTCTGCGCCTCTTTCAGGCGCTGCGCAGCATGGACGACGGGTCGGACGGCTCCCGACAGACTGACCTCGCCGAAATAGACGCAATCCGCCGGCAGAGCAATACCGGAGAGCGAGGAGACCAGCGCGGAAGCGACCGCGAGATCCGCAGCCGGCTCGGTAATTTTCAGTCCGCCGGCGACCGCCAGATAGACATCGTTCGACCCGAGCTTCACGCCGCAATGCGATTCGAGCACGGCGATCACCATGGCGAGGCGGCCGGAGTCCCAGCCGACGACGGCGCGGCGCGGCGTGCCGAGCAGAGACGGGGCGACAAGCGCCTGGATCTCGACCAGGACGGGGCGCGATCCCTCCATGCCGGCGAACACCGCCGCTCCGGGCGAGGCGGCGTTGCGTTCGCCGAGGAAGAGCTCCGACGGATTGGGCACTTCGCGCAATCCGCTGCCGGTCATCTCGAACACGCCGATCTCGTCGGTGGCGCCGAAGCGGTTCTTGACCGCGCGCAGGATGCGGAACTGCTTGCCGCCTTCGCCTTCGAAATAGAGCACGGCGTCGACCATGTGCTCGACGACGCGCGGGCCGGCAATCTGGCCGTCCTTGGTGACATGGCCCACCAGGACCAGGGTCGCTCCGGAGTGCTTGGCGTAGCGGATCATCGCCTGGGCCGAGGCGCGCACCTGCGTCACTGTGCCCGGCGCCGATTCGGCCGTTTCGGTCCAGAGCGTCTGGATCGAGTCGAGGATGACGAGGGCGGGGACGGGGCCTGCCTGCAAGGTTGCGAGGATGTCCTCGACGCTGGTCTCGGCGGCGAGCGCCACCGGCGTGTGGGCGACGCCCATGCGCTCGGCCCGCAGCCGCACCTGCGCGATCGCCTCTTCGCCGGAAATGTAGACGACGCGCTCGCCCTTCGCGGCCAGCGCGGCGGAGGCCTGCAGCAGCAGGGTCGACTTGCCGATGCCGGGATCACCGCCGACCAGCAGCGCCGAGCCGCGGACGAAGCCGCCGCCGGTAACGCGGTCCAGTTCGGCGATGCCGGAAGGGATGCGGGGCGTCTCGTTGCTGCCGCCGGAGAGCGCCTGCAGCTCGACGATGCGGCCGCGCTTGGCCGGGCCCTTGGCGGGGCCGCCGCCAATGCCGCCCGAGGCGCTTTCCTCGACCATCGTGTTCCATTCGCCGCAGGCTTCGCAGCGGCCCTGCCAGCGCGGGCTGACCGCGCCGCAGTTCTGGCAGATGTACTGGATCTTGGCCCGCGCCATCAGGCGTCTCCGAGGTAATGCCGCGCATAGCGGGCGCCGAGGCTGGTCAGGAATTCATAGCTGATCGTGCCGGCCGCCGCCGCCACGTCGGCAACGGGCATGTTGGGGCCGAACAGCTCGACCCAGTCGCCGCGTCCGGCCTCCGGGATGTCGGTGACGTCGATCGCCATCAGGTCCATCGAGACGCGGCCGACCAGCGGCGCCACCCGGCCATGCAGGAAGGTCGCGGCGCCGGGCCGGCTGTCGGTAGAGCCGGCCGCGCGGTGGTAGCCGTCGGCATAGCCGGTCGACAGGATGGCGATGCGGCTCGGCCGCGCCAGCGTCTGCGCCGCCCCGTAGCCGACCGTCTGGCCCGCCGGCACGTCGCGGATCTGCACGATGCGCGCCTCGGCGGTGACGACGGTCTCGAGCGGCGCCATGCCCTCGACGAACGGCCCGCCATAGAGGCCGATGCCGGGGCGCACGAGGTCGAAATGATAATCGGGGCCGAGCACGATGCCGGCCGTGTTGGCAAGCGAGACCGGCAGGCCGGGGAACAGCGCCTTGACGTCCTGCATCGTCGCCAGCTGGCTGGCATTGAGCGGATGGGCCGGGGTGTCGGCGCAGGCGAGATGGCTCATCGCCAGGCTCAGGCCCAGCCGATCGACCAGGCCGGTATCGGCGGCCAGTTCCTGCGCCTCGGCAAAGGTGACGCCGAGCCGGTTCATGCCGGTATCGACATGCAGCGCGGCGTTGCCGCTGCCGCCCGCGGCGCGATAGGCGGCCCATTCGTCCAGTTCGCCGCTCGAACCGATGACGGGACGGAGCGTCGCCTCGGCATGCACCGAGGCGAGGTTGGTGGCGAGCCCGTTCAGCACATAGATCGTCGCATCCGGCATGGCGGCGCGGACTCGCAGTCCCTCGTCCGGCAGCGCCACGAAAAAGGTGCGGCATCCGACGCGTGCCAGGGCCCGTACGGCGGGTTCGACGCCGATGCCGTAGGCATTGCCCTTCACGGCGGCGGATGTCTCCGCGCGGTCCGCCCGCGCGGCGAGCGATTGCCAGTTTCGCGCCAGCGCGGCGAGGTCGATCGTCAGCCGGTTGCCGGCCGTCACGGGCGCCTGGCTGGGGGTGGGATCCGAATGTTCCATCAGGGGAGGGTACGCGATTCTTGGCTGCCAGCGCGGCGAGCATGGATCAGGGACTTGCTGACCGAGGTCTCGACGATTTTCACGGCGATCTCAAGGCGTTCGCAGCAGCTTTGCCCTGCGGCACGACAAAGCCGGTCGCCCCGGCGAAGGCCGGGGCCATAAACACCGGCCGAGCAATCAGGAGGTACCCATATCTCCGCAAGCCGGTGCTTCTGGATCCCGGCCTTCGCCGGGATGATGCCTGAGGGATAGGGAGGGGCCGAAGCCGTGACGCGCCGCTATTCGAAGGATTCCGGCAGGTGGTCGCGCTTGGCGAGATTCGAGAAGCGCGTGATCTCGGCCTCGAACTGCAACTGGACCGTGCCGGTGGGGCCGTGGCGCTGCTTGCCGATGATGACCTCAGCCGTGCCGGCGACCTGCTCCATCTCCGCCTGCCACTTGAAGAACTCCTCGGTGCCTTCCTTCGGCATCTTGCCCTTCAGGTAGTACTCGTCGCGATACACGAACATCACCACGTCGGCGTCCTGCTCGATCGAGCCCGATTCGCGCAGATCGGAAAGCTGCGGCCGCTTGTCTTCGCGCGCCTCGACCTGACGCGAGAGCTGCGACAGCGCAATCACCGGCACGGCCAGTTCCTTGGCAAGCGCCTTCAGGCCGGTAGTGATTTCGGTAATTTCCTGCACGCGGTTGGCCTGGCCCTTGCCGGAGCCTTGCAGCAGCTGGAGGTAGTCGATCATCAGCACATCGAGGCCGCGCTGGCGCTTCAGGCGGCGGGCGCGGGCGGTCAGCTGGGCGATCGAGAGGCCGCCGGTCTGGTCGATATAGAGCGGGATGCGCGCCATCTCGCGCGATGCCTCGACGACGCGGGCGAACTGGTTCTCGTCGATCGAACCACGGCGGATATGGGAGGACGACACGCCCGACTGCTCGGCCACGACACGTGTCGCCAGCTGTTCGGCCGACATTTCCAGCGAGAAGAAGCCGACAATGCCGCCATTGACGGTTTTCATCGAGCCGTCGGGCTGCAATTCGCCGCGATAGGCCTTGGCGATGTTGAAGGCGATGTTGGTAACGAGCGAGGTCTTGCCCATGGCGGGACGACCGGCCAGCACGATCAGATCGGAGGCCTGCAGGCCGCCCATCTGGCGGTCGAGATCGTCGAGGCCGGTGGCGATGCCGGAGAGGTGGCCGTCGCGCTGATAGGCGGCGCTGGCCATGTCGATGGCGGTCTTGAGCGCGTCCTCGAAGGAGTGGAAGCCGCCGTCATAGCGGCCGGTTTCGGCCAGCGCGAACAGCCGGCGCTCGGCGTCCTCGATCTGCGCCTTGGGCGGCATGTCGATCGGCGCGTCGAAGGCGATGTTGACGACGTCCTCGCCGATGCCGATCAGCGAGCGGCGGAGCGCCAGGTCATAGATCGAGCGGCCGTAATCCTCGGCATTGATGATGGTGGTCGCTTCCGCCGCGAGGCGGGCCAGATACTGCGCCGGGTTGAGCTCGCCGATGGCGAGGTCGGCGGGCAGGAAGTTCTTCAGCGTGACCGGGTTGGCGATCTTGTTCTGGCGGATGAGCTGCGAGGTGATCTCGTAGACGGTCTTGTGCACCGGCTCGAAGAAATGCAGCGGCTCGAGAAAGTCCGAGACGCGATAGAACGCCTCATTGTTGACGAGGATGGCGCCCAGAAGCGCCTGCTCGGCTTCGATGTTATGCGGCGGCTGCCGATAGAATTCGGCTTGCTGCGGCGGTGCGGCTCGCGCTGGAACGTTCATGTTTGATTGGCTCTCAGATCCCTGAGCCCTAGTTAGGCGCAGGATGGGCCGACCGCCTAACGTTCGCTTCCTTCGTACCCGTTATCCATAGGTTAACGCCGAAGACTCCGCGCCAAGGGCACTTGCCGCTTGCGCGAAGCGTTTCGGTGACAGTTTGGTGAAAACGACCGATTCGGCCCTCCCTCTAGCCGTTTCCGGCGATTTTCAGGGAAGGCCGCTGGCCGGCATGGTCGCGGAGGCGCAGGGCTTCCTCGGCCTGCCAGATATAGTCGCGCGTCAGCGGAAGCGCGTTCTGGTCGCGGACGATCTGGATCTGGAAGATCATCATGTCCTGATAGCGGAACGCCGTCTCGGATGCGGCGAGGTAGAACTCCCACATCCGGCAGAAGGCCTCGTCGTAGAGCGCCAGCGCCTCGGCACGCCGGGCGAGGAATCGCTCGCGCCAGGCCTTCAGCGTCTCGGCGTAATGAAGCCGGAGGATCTCGACGTCCGTGACCTTCAAGCCCGCCTTCTCGATCGCCGGGAACACTTCCGAGAGCGACGGGATATAGCCGCCCGGGAAGATGTATTTCTGGATCCAGGAATTGGTCTCGCCGGGCTCATCGAAGCGGCCGATCGCATGCAGGACCATCACGCCGTCTTCGGTCAGGAGCCGGCGGACCTGCTCGAAATATTCGCGGAAATGGCCCACGCCGACATGCTCGAACATGCCGACGGAGATGATGCGGTCGAACTGCGTCTTGAGCGCCCGGTAGTCCTGCAGCTTGAACGAGGCGCGTTCGGCGAGGTTCATCGCGGCGGCGCGGGCATTCGAGACCTTGTGCTGCTCCTCCGACAGCGTCACGCCGGTGACGTCGACATCGGCATGGGTCGCCAGGTACAGGCCGAGGCCGCCCCAGCCGGAGCCGATATCCAGCACCTTCTGGCCGGGCGCCAGCGCCAGCTTGGCCGCGAGGTGCCGTTTCTTGGCGACCTGCGCTTCTTCCAGGCCGGTGTCGGGCGTCTCGAAATAGGCGCAGGAATATTGCTGGTCGCTGTCGAGGAACAGCGAATAGAGCCGCCCGTCGAGATCATAGTGGTGGGCGACGTTCTGGCGCGCGCGGAACGGCGTGTTCCACTGCCGGAAGCGCCGGGTCCAGACGCGCAGCCGGTACACCGCGCGCATCCACCAGGAGCGGCCGCCGCCACCGGTGTTCTGCAGGACCACTTCCAGGAAATCGTAGATCGAGCCCTGCTCGACCACGAAGCCGCCATCCATGAAGGTTTCGCCGAGCTTCAGCTCGGGGTTCATGATGACCGCCCGCTCGGCCGCCGCCGAGGTGAAGCGGACGCGGACTGGAACGCCGCTGCCATCGCCGAAGCGGTGGAGCCTTCCCTTGGCGTCGATGATTTCAAGCGATCCACGCTTCAGGACGCCTGACAGATAGTTGATGAGCAACCGGTTCATGGTGATCCGCTGCCCCCCTCCTGAATGTCTTGGTTTACCAAGGCAGGTTGCGACAAGGCGGTCGGCGACATCCGGCCGTCGAAGCGATGGTAGCCCCGATTTCGCCGCAATTTCAAGCG
This sequence comes from Kaistia defluvii, assembly GCF_040548815.1. NCBI lineage: Bacteria > Pseudomonadati > Pseudomonadota > Alphaproteobacteria > Hyphomicrobiales > Kaistiaceae > Kaistia > Kaistia defluvii. The sequence goes on from NZ_JBEPSM010000001.1 coordinate 358,084, forward strand.
GGTACGCGTTAAGCCGATTACGTAGCGACTTCCAAACGAAAAGAGCGCCGCGGAAACCGCGGCGCTCTCTCGAAAATAAGGCTCCCTTCAGGTGAAGGGACCCGATCAGATCTCTTCTTCGTCGTCGACGCCGGCGAAGCCTTCGCCTTCCGGAAGCGGCTCGAGCTCGAAGTCGTCCTGGACGGCCGAGAGGTCTTCACCCTTCGACTGGCGGGCGGCTTCGTCGACGCTGCGGGCGACGTTGATCGTGACGGTTGCTTCCACTTCCGGATGCAGCGCGACCACGACGTCGTGCAGGCCGATGGTCTTGATCGGAACTTCGAGCACGACCTGGCTGCGGCCGACCGAGAAGCCGGCCTCGGTGACGAGCTCGGCAACGTCGCGGCTCGAAACCGAACCGTACAGCTGGCCGGTCTCGCCGGCCTGGCGGACGACGATGAACGACTGGCCGTTGAGGGCCTCGGCGACCTTCTCGGCGTCGGACTTGCGCTCGAGGTTGCGGGCCTCGAGGTGAACCTTCTCGGCCTCGAAGCGCTTCTTGTTGGCTTCGTTGGCGCGCAGCGCCTTGCCCTGCGGCAGCAGGAAGTTACGGGCGTAGCCGTCCTTGACGTGCACGACTTCGCCCATCTGGCCGAGCTTCGCGACGCGCTCCAGCAGAATAACGTCCATGGTATGACTCCTTCGTTCTATAATTCTATCAATGACTTACGAGATGCCGGGCCGTGCCGCGAAGCGGCGGGCCCGGAATTGAAGGGCCGTGTCGGCAAGTCCGACCACGGCCATGATGCCGAGCGGCAGCAGGAAGATGAAGCTGACGGCATAGACCAGGAAAAGCAGCAGCGGCCGCGCCGCCTTGCCGAGAAGCACCGCATGCAGCAGACCAAATCCGGTCAGCGCGAAGGCGAAGCCCATGGCGCCGGCGACTGCGCCGGCGATCTGGCCCGGTACGCCCGGCAGCAGGCTGACGACGAAGGCGAGGCCGAAGAACAGCGCCGCCGGCTGCGGCAGCACCACCGTCCAGAGCGGCGTCCATTCGCGCGTCAGCAGGCCCGACATCTTGGCGATCCGGGCGCCGAGCCAGGTGGCGAGCACGAGGATGCCGAGCGTCAGGCTCGCCGAGGTGAACGGCATAAGGCCGATGTTGAAGCGGACCAGCGGCTCCATCTCGGCATCGGTCGGCGTCATGCCTTCCGATTGCGCCAGCCAGCTCTTCAGCACAGCGAGCGTCTGGGTGATCAGCGCCTCTGGGTCGTAGCCAAGCAGGAAGCCGGTGACGACGACGGCCGCCGCGACGGCGAGCGACACGCGCATCAGCACGACGTCGAGGGGAAACCACTGCCGCCCGCCGGGCGCGGTATCGTCCGGCCGCGACAGGCCGACGAGATGGGCTGCCCAGGCGACGGGGGCGGCGAAGAGGATGAAATAGAGCCCGCCGGCGAGATGGCCGATGGCGAAGCCGATCAGCGCCGAAGCGACGGCGGCCGCGGCAGCGCCGGAAAGCGTGCCGAATCCGAGCGCGGCGATGGCGATCGGCAGCGGGGACAGGATGAAGAGGGGGAAGGCGAGGGCGGTCCCGCTGACGAGCCCGGCAAACAGCAGCGCTGCCGCCATTCCGGCTCCAAAGCCAATCAGGATATTCCGCATCGACATGTTATCTCGCTGTCCCGCTTCGAGAGCGGTTAGAGGCAGGTCACGGGAAGCCCGGCCATACCCCAACCAAGTCTTGCCTCAGGGAGGCACTGAAAATCTTGCCCAAGGGGCGGTGCCGGACCGGCGGCAGGCGTCGGTCCGGCGAAGTCAGCGATCGCCAAGGGAAACCGAGGTTTCCGGCGATCGGAGTCTTACTTGATCACGTAGGGGATCAGGCCGAGGAAGCGTGCGCGCTTGATCGCCTGGGCGAGCTCGCGCTGCTTCTTGGCGGAGACCGCCGTGATGCGGGACGGAACGATCTTGCCGCGCTCGGAAATGTAGCGCTGCAGGAGACGGATGTCCTTGTAGTCGATCTTCGGCGCGTTGGCGCCGGAGAACGGGCAGGTCTTCCGACGACGGAAGAACGGGCGGCGCTGGCCGCTGGAGGTGCTGGTGGTGCCGATGTCAGCCATTATTCAGCCGCTCCTTCAGACTCATCCGAGCGCGGACGGCGCTCGCCACGGAAACCGCCGCCGGCGCCGCCTTCACGGTCGCCACGGAAGCCGCCGCCGCCACCACCGAAGCCGCCACGCGGACGGTCGCCACGGTCGCCGAAGCGGCCGCCACGGTCGCCATCGTCACGATCGCGCTTCTGCAGCATGGCAGACTGGCCTTCCTCATGCGCCTCGACCTTGAGGGTCAGGATGCGGAGGACGTCTTCGTTCATGCGCTGCTGACGCTCCAGCTCGGCCATGGCGGCCGCCGGTGCGTCGATGTTGATCAGCGTGTAGTGCGCCTTGCGATTCTTGCGAATGCGGAACGCAACAGACTTCAGGCCCCACTGCTCGATCTTGCTGACCGTGCCGCCATTGGCCTCGATGAGGCCCTTGAACTGCTCGGTAAGTGCTTCGACCTGCTGTGCGGACACGTCCTGTCGCGACAGAAATACGTGCTCATAAAGCGGCATGATTGCCCTTCCTTTTCATTTCCCGGCGCCAAGCCTCACCGAAGCCTTCGAGAAAGGCTGATCGGTACAACTTCGAGAGCGGGAACACGGGAAGACGGGATCTTGTGATCCCTGCGGCTCGCGCCGCCTTCCGTTCAACCCCCGGCCGGGTGTCGATACGACGGGCGGTGCATATACGGGAATGACCGAGAAGGCAAGGCGCAGCGGCGCAGGCGGCCTGGCTTGCGGGAGGTTTCGATCTCGCCGCGGCGAATGTTCAAGCAACCCTGGACCGAAAGCAAGACCCTCACCCAGCCCTCTCCCGCAAGCGGGCGAGGGCTTCGGGCCTGCGCACGTCATCGATTCCCAGCCTTGCGAAGGGCACCGCGGGACTCCCTCTCCCGGCACGGGAGAGGGCAGGGGTGAGGGCTTACTTCGCCCCGATAGCGTCCAGCCCTGCCAAAGCATCATCTGGCAGAACCAGGTCGGCGACGGCGAGGTTTTCCCGGAGATGCGCCACCGACGCGGTGCCGGGAATGAGCAAAATGTTCGGCGAACGGCGCAGCAGCCAGGCCAGCGCCACTTGCATCGGCGTGGCGCCAAGGCGCGTCGCGACGTCGTTCAGGGTCGAGGACTGCAGCGGACTGAAGCCGCCGAGCGGGAAGAACGGCACATAGGCGATGCCGTCGCGGGCGAGATCGTCGATCAGCGCGTCATCGCCGCGATGGGCGAGATTATACTGGTTCTGCACGCAGACGATCTCGACCATCCGACGCCCCTCGGCGATCTGCACCGGGGTGACATTGCTGAGGCCGATATGGCGCACCAGCCCCTGGCGCTGAAGCTCGGCCAGCACCGCGAGCGGCGCCTCGATCGATCCTTCGGCCGGGCCATGCGTATCGAACATGATGCGAAGGTTCACAACGTCGAGCGCGTCGAGGCCGAGATTGCGGAGGTTGTCGTGAACCGCCGCCGTCAGTTCCGTCGGCTCGTAGGCGGGGATCCAGGATTTGTCGGCGCCGCGCCGCGCGCCGATCTTGGTGACGATGGTCAGGTCGTCGGAATAGGGATGCAGCGCCTCGCGGATCAGCTGGTTGGTGACGTGCGGGCCGTAGAAGTCGCTGGTGTCGATGTGGTCGACGCCTTGCGCCAGCGCCTCGCGCAGCACGGCGAGGGCTGCCGTATGGTCTTTGGCTGGCCCGAACACGCCGGGCCCTGCGAGCTGCATCGCGCCATAGCCAAGGCGTTTTACAGTGCGATCGCCGAGCTTGTGGGTGCCGGCCTCATTGATTTTGGACATCGTCTTTCTCCGTTTTCGGTGACCCACAGATAGAGGCTGCCTGCATTTCCGATAATCCGATACAATCCGGACGGCTTGTGCGGATTGGCGAACAATGACGGCGGAACTGAGCGATCTCAATGCATTCGTGGCGGTGGCCCGCGCCAAGGGATTTCGCGATGGCGCACGGCTTACCGGCGGCAGCGCCTCGGCGCTGAGCGAGGCGGTGCGGCGGCTCGAGGCGCAGCTCGGCGTTCGCCTGTTCAACCGGACGACGCGCAGCGTCCAGCTGACCGAGGCGGGCAGGGGGCTGCTGGAACGGCTGGCGCCGGCATTGGCCGAGGTTCAGGCGGCCCTCGACGTGGTCAATGGCTATCGCGACCGGCCGGCCGGGGTGCTGCGACTGAACGTGCCGGTCAGTGCCGTGCGGCTGGTGCTGCCGGATATCGTCCCCGCCTTCCTGGCGGTCTATCCCGAAATCCGGCTCGAGATCATCGCCGAGGACAGCTTCGTCGACGTCCTGGCCGCCGGCTGCGACGCCGGCATCCGCTACGACGAGCGGCTGGAGCAGGACATGATCGCGATGCCGATCGGGCCTCGCGTCCAGCGCTTCGCGACAGCCGCGGCGCCCGCCTATCTCGATCGTCGCGGCCGGCCGGAACATCCGCGCGACCTGCTGGAGCACGACTGCATCCGTGGGCGCTTTTCCAGCGGATCGATGGCGGCCTGGGAATTCGAGCGCGAGGGCGAGATCGTCCGCGTCGAGCCGACGGGCCCGCTGATCGTGCAGGCGGGGCCGGCCACCGACCTTGCCGTCGACGCCGCGCTGGCTGGCACCGGCATCCTCTATCTGTTCGAGGACTGGTTGCGGCCGCATCTCGACAGCGGCGCGCTGGAGCCGGTGCTCGAGCCCTGGTGGCAGCGCTTCTCCGGGCCGTTTCTCTATTATCCGGGCCGCCGCCTCGTCCCGGCGCCGCTGCGCGCCTTTGTCGATTTCATCCGGGATCGGCCGCCGCGTCCCTGACGCTCTCCGACGCTATTTCCACGCCGGCTTGTCATTTCGCGCGCTTTCGTCGGGCACTTTCACATGGGTGTCATGCGCAGCTTTTAGGCCCGGTCCGTAGGCCGCTGCGCGGCCCCCCATTTCGAAGAGGCTCCCGATGCGCACATTGCTGTTCACGCTGGCTGCGACGACCATGCTCGCCGGCACGGCACAGGCGACCACGGTCTATCCGCTGGACCGTGCCACGATTCTCGCCGGCTCGCCGTTCGACTTCAAGGTCGAGTTCAACGAGACCGTGAAGCCCGAAGACATCAAGGTCACGGTCAATGGCCAGGACTACAAGACGGTCTTCGGCCAGGAAGCGACCTTCACCGAGACGGAACTCGGCAAGGACGACAAGAAGCTCGGCTCGGCGCTGACGCTGCGCAAGCTCGTTCTCGCCACGCCCGGCGACTACAAGGTCGAGGCCACCGCTGGCGGCGAGACCAAGTCCGTCACCTGGGTCGTCTACGGCACGGCCGAGCAGCCCAAGGCCAAGAACGTCATCTTCCTGCTCGGCGACGGCCTCTCCGTCGCGCATCGGACCGCGGCACGAATCATGTCCAAGGGCATGACCGAGGGCAAGGCCGATGGCCGCCTCGCCATGGACGACCTCGACCACATGGCCTTCATCGGCACATCGTCGACGGAAGCCATCGCCACCGACAGCGCCAACACGATGTCGGCCTACATGACCGGCCACAAGACAGCCGTGAACGCGCTCGGCGTCTATGCCGATCGCACGCCGGCTTCGCTGGATGACCCGAAGGTCGAGACCCTGGGCGAGGCGCTGCGCCGCCAGACCAAGAAGTCGATCGGCATCGTCACCACCTCGGAACTTCAGGACGCCACCCCGGCCGCCGTCGTCGCCCACACCCGCAAGCGCGCCGACAAGGCTGAGATCACCGGCATGATGTTCGACGTGCAGCCGGACGTCGTGCTCGGCGGCGGCTCGGCCTACTTCCTCGGCAAGGAGACGCCCGGCTCCAAGCGCAAGGACGACAAGGACTACATCAAGCAGTTCCAGGACGCCGGCTACACGCTGGCCACCGACAAGGCGGAACTGGAAAAGGCCGCCGGCACCAATACCGGCAAGATCCTCGGCCTGTTCCACACCGGCAACATGGACACGCTGCTCGACCGCAACTTCCTGAAGAAGGGCACGGTCGGCAAGTTCCCGAACCAGCCGGGCCTGGTCGAGATGACGGAAGCCGCGCTCGCACAGCTTTCGAAGAACCCGGAGGGCTTCTTCCTGATGGTCGAGGCCGCCAACATCGACAAGATGTCCCATCCGCTCGACTGGGATCGCGCCGTCGTCGAGACCATCGAATTCGACAAGGCGGTCGCCGCGGCCCGTGCCTTCGCCGAGAAGAACCCAGACACGCTGATCGTCGTCACGGGCGACCACACCCACGGCGTCTCGATCATCGGCACGGTCGATGACGACAAGGCCGGCCCGGAGATGCGCGAGAAGGTCGGCACCTATGCCGATGCCGGCTTCCCCAACTACACGGACGCGGACAAGGACGGCTACCCGGACAAGATCGACGTCAGCCGTCGCCTGTTCATCGCCGCCAACAACGGCCCCGACCACTACGAGACCTTCCGCCCGAAGCTCGACGGCCCGTTCGTCCCGGCCGTGCAGAACGAGAAGAAGGAATATGTCGCCAACGAAGCCTACAAGGACGTTCCCGGCGCCGTCTTCGTCCAGGGCAACATCCCCCGCGAAGGTGACTCGGGCGTCCACGCCGTCGACGACGTCGTGCTGCAGTCGACCGGTCCCGGCTCGGAAGGCTTCAAGGGCTACATGGAGCAGAGTGACGTCTACCGCGTGATCGTCGACGCCCTGGCCCTCGCCCCCGCCAAGAAGTGATCCGGCGGCCTCTGGCTGCATACTCAGGCTTCGGGCGCTCGCGCCCGGAGCCGTTTTGTGGAGGCCTGAGGCCCTCTCGCTAGTGGCTTCGTCGCCCCGGCGAAGGCCGGGGCCCATACACACCGGCCCATCAAGGGGAAGCCAGACTTCGCCACGTCGGTGCGTCTGGATCCCGGCCTCCGCCGGGATGACGACCGAGGGATCCACAGAGCGTGACGCTTCCATGATGTTGCGCCAGCAGCTCCGGGGCCGGTGAGCGAAGGTCTCTGCACTCGATAGGAGAAACCCATGACGCTGGTTCGGATTTCGCGGCGCGATGCGCTGCTGGGCGGGTTCGCCGCCCTGGCGACGGCCTCCGGGATCACACCGCCCGCGCTTGCCGCCGCGCCGACGCTCACCTTTGACGAACTCTATGGTTCCGTCGGCGTCCTCGGTCTGACTTTCTCCGACAAGGTCAAGCAGCAGGCCGGCCAGACCGTGACCATGCGCGGCTTCATGGCGCCGCCGCTCAAGGCCGAGGCGGCCTTCTTCGTTCTGACGGAAATCCCGATGGCGCTCTGCCCATTCTGCTCGTCCGATGCCGATTGGCCCGACAATATCCTCGTCGTCTATCTCGGCGAGAAGCAGACCTTCGTGCAGCCGAACGCGGTGATCGAGGTGAGGGGCGTGCTCGAATACGGCTCCTGGACCGACCCCGAGACCGGCTTCGTCAGCCTGCTGCGCCTGCGCGACGCCAGCTTTGGCGAAGTCTGAGCCATGCTCGGGTTGCGCCTCGAACGTCTCGTCGTTTCCTTCCCGGGCCTGCCGACGCCGGTGCTGTCGATCCCGGCGCTGGCGATCGCGCCCGGCGAGCGGGTCGCCGTCACGGGGCCTTCCGGTTCCGGCAAGAGCACGCTGGTCAACATCGTCACCGGGCTGGAGCGCGCGAGCGAGGGCGTCGTGCGCTGGCATGATACCGACATCGCCACGCTTTCGGAGGGCGCGCGCGATGCGTGGCGCGCCGGGAATGTCGGCCTGGTGATGCAGGACTTCCATTTGTTTCCGGGCCTGTCAGCGCTCGAAAACGTGCTGCTGCCCGTCCGGCTGCGGGCGCGAAGCGTTGCCCCGCATATCGACCGGGCGCGCGAGTTGATGCGTCGGGTCGGGCTCGCCCGTCCCGACCAGCCGGTCACCACCATGTCGCGCGGCGAGATGCAGCGCGTCGCCGTCGCCCGCGCGCTGCTGCGCAAGCCGGGCATCATCATCGCCGACGAGCCGACGGCAAGCCTGGATCCCGAAAGCGGCGCCGTGGTCGTCGATCTCCTGCTGGAACTGGCGGCCGAGGAGAGAGCGACCGTGCTGGTCGTCTCGCATGACGCGCGGCTGATCGAGCGCATGGACCGGCGCATCCGCCTCATCGCAGGCCGCATCGCGGCCGACCCCGCCGGAGAACAGGCCGCATGATTCGCTTCGTCTTCGCCGATCTCCGCCGTCTCTGGGCGGGCTCGCTGGTCGTCATCCTGCTGGTGGCGCTCGCCACCGCGCTCGGCGTCGCCGTGACGCTGCAGGAGCGGGCGCTGCGCCTCGGCAGCGCGAGGGCAGCGGACCGGTTCGATCTCGTCGTCGGCGCCGCCGGCAGCGAGACGCAATTGGTGCTCTCCTCGATCTTCCTGCAGGCAGCGCCGCTGCCGCTCGTCTCCGGCAAGGTGCTGCACGATCTCGCCGAGGATCCCCGCGTCGTCTGGGCCGCGCCGGTCGGCTTCGGCGATTCGTTCGATGGCCATCCGATCGTCGGCACCACCACGGCGCTGATCGATGGCGCCGGCGTCGGGCTGGCCGAGGGCCGGGCTTTCACCGCGCGCGCCGAAGCCGTCATCGGCGCCGCCGTGCCGCTCCGGCTCGGCCAGGATGTGAAGCCGATGCACGGCATGGCGGGCGAGGGCGGTCATACCCATGCCGAGATCGCCTATCGCGTCGTCGGCCGCATGGCGCCGACCGGCACGCCCTGGGACCGCGCCATCCTCGTCCCGATCGAGGCGGTCTGGGGCATTCACGGCATGGATGCGGGTGGTGCGCATGCGCACGACGCATCCGGTCACGATCGCGACTCGCCCGGCCACGACCACGCGACAGAGGTGGATTCTCCGCACCATGAGGAAAAGGCCGCAGCGCTGGGTGGCCCTTGGCGGGAGACTACACCGGGCGTGCCGGCCATCCTCGTCAAGCCGCGAACCTTCGCCGATGCCTACAAGCTGCGCGCCCAGTACCGCGCCGGCTCGACGCTGGCGGTGTTCCCGGGCGAGGTGCTGACGGCGCTCTATGCGACGCTGGGCGACGCCAAGGCCGTGCTGAACGGCGTCGCCATCGGCGCGCAGTTCCTGGTCGCCGCGGCGATCGCCCTGGTGACGGTGATGCATGTCAGCCAGCGCCGTCGCCAGATCGGCGCGCTGCGGGCGCTCGGCGCGCCGCGCCTGGCCCTGTTCGGCATCGTCTGGATGGAATTGTTCGTGCTGGTCGCGATCGGCATCCTTGCCGGCTGCGCGCTCGGCTATGGCGCGGCGCAGTTCCTGTCGGCGCTATTCACACGCGAGAATGGCGTCGTGCTGCCGGTCGCGTTCGCCCGCGCCGATTTCGCACTCGTCCTGGCCTTGCTGGGCGTCGCCGCCCTGTTGGCGGCGCTGCCCGCCTGGATGGCCTATCGCCAGCCGCCCGCGGCTGCGCTGCGCGCCTGAGGCCCGCCGCTCAGCTTGGCGAGAGCACGTTGATCAGGATCATCAGCGCGATGCCGAACGCCGTCACGAGCAGGCCGAGCATGAAGCGGTTCTTGGCGCGCTGGTAGACCGGGATCTCGAGCGAGTTGACCTCGAGCATCTCGGCCAGCGCCTTGATCTGCAGGCCGACGCCGAGCGCCAGCGCGACCGCCTCGATGTAATCCGTCACCATCCATGGGGAATCGTCGGTCGCCCACTGCACGGTGAAGCCGAGCGAGAAGCCCAGCACGATGCCCATCGCGGTCAGGGAGCCATTGCGGAACGTGGAATCGATTCGCGGCACCGGTTCGCGCGGGCTGTTCGGATCCGAGGCCATGGAGTCGTCTCCATCAGGATGCGGCGGCGCCCGGCTTTCCAGGCGTCGCGGCGGTTGTGCTCGTCCGTTGTGTACCGCAACGGCATGCGGTTGGACATCACCCCGGCGGCAGGTGGCCGATAGGCGGACGCGGTCGCCCGGGACGGCTTCGGCATGGCAAAACATCGATTTTGGTTATGACAGCATCAATTTTTCTGCACTTTTCTTTCCAATCGGCCGCGGCCATAGTGGATTTCCTCGGAAAGACCTCCGGAATCGCCGCTTTAGAGCTCGCCCTTCCCCAGGTCATCCTCAATCAAGGACTTTGGAAGTGAGCGAGAGCGCGCAAGTTTTGCCCGCGTCGTCCGCCCGCGGCATTGCCGAGCGGACCTCCCTGGGAATTTTGGTGGCCATCAGCATCTCCCACATGCTGAACGACCTGATGCAGTCGGTGATCCCGGCGATCTATCCCATCCTCAAGGCAGAGTTCACCTTGAGCTTCGGACAGATCGGACTGATCCAGCTGGCATTCCAGCTGACCGCGTCTATCCTCCAGCCCGTCGTGGGCATCTATACCGACAAGCGTCCGCAGCCCTTCTCGCTCGCCGTCGGCATGGGCGTGACGCTCTGCGGCCTGCTGCTGGTGTCGATGGCCTCGACCTATCCGATGCTGCTCGTCGCGGTGGCGCTGATCGGCATGGGCTCGTCGATCTTCCATCCCGAAGCTTCGCGCGTCGCCCGCATGGCGTCCGGCGGACGGCACGGCTTCGCCCAGTCGCTGTTCCAGGTCGGCGGCAATTTCGGGTCGGCGATCGGCCCGCTGCTCGCCGCCGTGATCGTGCTGGCGCGTGGCCAGTCGAGCGTCGCCTGGTTCTCGCTGGTCGCCCTCGTCGGCATGATGATCCTGACCCGCGTCGGCTTCTGGTATCGGGACCATCAGCGTGAACGCAAGAAGGCGAATATCGCCCCGCCGGTGCAGACGCTGCCGCACAAGGTGGTCGTGCGCTCGATCCTGATCCTCGCCGTGCTGATCTTCTCGAAGTTCTTCTACATGGCGGCGCTGACCAGCTACTACACCTTCTACCTGATCGAGACGTTCAACGTGTCGGTGAAGGATTCGCAGCTCTATCTGTTCGTGTTCCTCGCAGCGGTAGCTGCCGGCACCATCGCCGGCGGGCCGATCGGCGACCGCTTCGGGCGCAAGTTCGTGATGTGGTTCTCGATCCTCGGCGTGCTGCCCTTCACCCTGCTGCTGCCGCATGCCAGCCTCGGCTGGACCATCGCGCTCTCCATCGTGATCGGCTTCATCCTGTCCTCGGCCTTCCCGGCGATCATCGTCTACGCCCAGGAACTGCTGCCCGGTAAGGTCGGCCTCGTCTCCGGCCTGTTCTTCGGCTTTGCCTTCGGCATGGGCGGCATCGGCGCGGCGGCGCTCGGCGAGCTTGCCGACTGGACCTCGATCACCTTCGTGTTCCAGGTCTGCGCCTTCCTGCCGGTGCTGGGCCTGCTGACGGCCTTCCTGCCCAACATCCGCAAGTCGAAGCCCGTCTGAGGCCCCAAGCTTTGAGATCGGCGGTGGACATCGGTCCGCCGCCGATTTGCTTTTTTGGGCGTCGAACCACAGGCCGCCCCTGCGTCGCCGGCATGGGTGAATGCCCGCTCTTCACGCGGTGGAGGCGTGTCGGATTCTGCCTCTCGCCCGGTCCAAATTCGCGGTCGTTGCCGCCGCGAAAATGCCCCGAGACTTGACTCGGCGGCCGTAACAGCGGATTAGCCGCCGCCGAACACGCGACTATCATCGCAGTAACAATTCGTGCGGGGCCAGCCATGACGATCGCTCTCACCTTTCCCGGACAGGGCAGCCAGGCCGTCGGCATGGGCAAGGCGCTCGCCGACAATTTCGCCGAGGCGCGTGCCGTTTTCGACGAAGTCGACGCAGCACTCGGCGAGAAGCTCTCGGCCGTCATCTGGGATGGTCCGATCGAGACGCTGACCCTCACCGCCAATGCCCAGCCCGCTTTGATGGCCGTCAGCCTCGCGGCCTTGCGCGTGCTGGAGGCCCAGGGATTCGCCGTTTCCAAGGCCGCTTATGTCGCCGGCCATTCGCTGGGCGAATATTCGGCGCTGGCAGCCGCCGGCAGCCTGTCGATCTCGGATGCGGCCCGTCTGCTGCGCATCCGCGGCACGGCCATGCAGCAAGCCGTGCCGGTCGGCGAGGGCGCCATGGCAGCCCTTCTCGGCCTCGATTTCGAGACGGCCCAGGCGGTCGCCAACGAGGCGGCGCAGGGCGACGTCTGCGAGGCCGCCAACGACAACGGTCCCGGCCAGGTCGTGATCTCCGGCGCCAAGGCCGCCGTCGAGCGGGCACTCGACATCGCCAAGGCCAAGGGCGCCAAGCGTGCGCTGCTGCTCCCCGTGAGCGCGCCGTTCCATTGCCGCCTGATGCAGCCCGCCGCCGACGTGATGGCCGAGGCGCTCGCCAAGGTCACCATCAACGCGCCGGTCGTGCCGCTGGTCGCCAATGTGCTGGCCGCGCCGATCTCCGATCCGGCCGAAATCCGCGCCCGCCTGGTCGAGCAGGTGACTGGCATGGTCCGCTGGCGCGAGTCGATCGGCTGGCTCGCGGCCAATGGCAGCGATTTGTTTGTCGAAATCGGCGCCGGCAAGGTGCTGTCGGGGCTTGCCAAGCGCATCGCGCCCGAGGCACAGACGCTGAATGTCGGCACGCCCGACGATGTGGCCGCGGCGATCGAGCGTCTCGCTTGAGCGCTGGCCGCTTCGCAGCCAAGCTTACGGATGAACAGGGTAATCAGAAGGAAGTCGTCATGTTCGATTTGACCGGCAAGCGCGCGCTGGTGACCGGCGCGAGCGGTGGCATCGGCCGGGCGATCGCCCAGGCGCTGCACAAGCAGGGCGCGACCGTCGCCATCTCCGGCACCCGTCGCGAGGCGCTGGAAGCGCTGGCGACGGAGCTGGGCACCAATGTCCATGTCCTGCCGTGCAACCTCTCGGTCGCCGCTGAAGTCGAGACTCTGGTGCCGCGCGCCGAAGAGGCGATGGGCGAGCTCGACCTGCTGATCAACAATGCCGGCATCACGCGCGACATGCTGTTTGCCCGCCTGTCGGACGAAGCCTGGCAGGAGGTCCTCGACGTCAACCTGACCTCCGCCTTCCGCCTGACGCGCGCGGCGCTGCGCGGCATGATGCGCCGCCGCTATGGCCGTATCATTTCGATCACCTCGATCGTCGCCGTCACGGGCAATGCCGGCCAGGGCAACTATACCGCGTCGAAGGCGGCGCTGATCGCCATGTCGAAGTCGCTCGCCCAGGAAGTGGCGAGTCGCAATATTACGGTCAACTGCGTCGCCCCCGGATTCATCGAAACGGCGATGACCGACGCATTGAACGAAAAGATTCGCACCGCGTTGCTCGAGCGGGTCCCGGCAAAGCGTCTGGGCTCGGCCGACGACATCGCCTCGGCGGTGGTGTATCTGGCCTCCGAAGAAGCGTCCTACGTGACCGGTCAGACCCTGCACGTTAACGGTGGTATGGCTATGATTTAATTGAGGAATCTGCATTCGTGCAGATCCCTCGGATGGGGTTGTCACACCCCCTTGCGGCGGCTGGTCAAGGTTCAGAAACTATGTTAGGACCGCGCAATATCAGTGCCGCGTCTTCGTCGCTTTCGCGGCGGAGCGGGTGTGGATTGACGATCGCCGAAGACTAGTGACGATATCGCGGTACGTTTTCGGGGGATTGCCGATACGTCCGGGTTTCCAGCGCGCGAGAAGTCGCGGCAATAGTAGACAGAGAACAATCGAGGTTTTGAGACATGAGCGACATCGCTGATCGGGTAAAGAAGATCGTCATCGAGCATCTCGGCGTTGAGGCCGACAAGGTGACCGAAGGCGCGAGCTTCATCGACGATCTCGGCGCTGACAGCCTCGACACGGTCGAGCTGGTCATGGCGTTCGAGGAAGAATTCGGCGTGGAAATCCCCGACGATGCAGCCGAGACGATCCTGACGGTCGGCGACGCAGTAAGCTTCCTGGAGAAGAACGCCGGCTGATCGCCGATGTTCATCCAAGCTAAGCCAATGACAAGAACGGCCGGACCCGTATGGGTCCGGATCGGGGGAAGCGTATGAGACGAGTCGTTGTAACCGGGATGGGGATGGTGACGCCGCTCGGTTGCGGCGTCGACGCCAACTGGGCCAATATCCTTGCCAGCAAGAGCGGCGCCCAGAAGGTCACGAGCTTCCAGGTCGATGACCTGCCGGCTCAGATCGCATGCCTCATCCCGCATGGTGACAAAGCCGACGGCAAGTACAATCCGGACGATTGGATGGAGCCGAAGGACCAGCGCAAGGTCGATGATTTCATCGTCTACGCGATGGCTGCGGCCGACCAGGCCGTGCATGATTCGGGCTGGCTGCCCACCGCCTATGAGGACCAGATCCGCACCGGTGTGCTGATCGGCTCCGGCATTGGCGGCATCCAGGGCATTGTCGAGGCGGGCATCACCCTGCGCGACAAGGGCCCCCGCCGCATCAGCCCCTTCTTCATTCCCGGCCGCCTGATCAACCTCGCCTCCGGCCAGGTCTCGATCCGCTACGGCTTCAAGGGGCCGAATCACTCGGTCGTGACGGCCTGCTCGACGGGCTCGCATGCGATCGGCGATGCCGCGCGCCTGATCGCGCTCGACGATGCCGATGTCATGATCGCCGGCGGCACCGAAGGTTCGGTTTCGCGCATCGCGCTGGCCGGCTTCGCCGCCTGCAAGGCGCTGGCAACCAATTTCAACGACCGTCCGGAAGAAGCATCGCGCCCCTATGACCGGGATCGCGACGGCTTCGTCATGGGCGAGGGCTCCGGCATCGTCGTGCTCGAAGAGCGCGAACATGCCATTGCCCGCGGCGCCAAGATCTATGGCGAAGTGATCGGCTACGGCATGTCCGGCGACGCGTATCACATCACCGCCCCGTCCGAGGACGGCGACGGCGCCTATCGCTGCATGCAGGCCGCGCTGAAGCGTGCGGGCCTGCAGCCTTCCGACATCGACTATGTCAACGCCCATGGCACATCGACCATGGCGGACGGCATCGAGCTGAAGGCCGTGGAGCGCGTGGTCGGCGATGCCGCCTCGAAGATCGCCATGTCCTCGACCAAGTCGGCGACGGGCCATCTGCTGGGCGCGGCCGGCGCCGTCGAGGCGATCTACTCGCTGCTGGCGATTCGCGACAATGTCGCGCCGCCGACGCTCAATCTCGACAATCCTTCCGTCGAGACGGCCATCGACCTTGTCCCCAAGGTGGCCAAGAAGAAGCAGATCGACGTGGCGCTCTCCAATTCCTTCGGGTTTGGCGGCACGAACGCGTCGCTCATCTTCCGTCGGCATGGCGAATAGGGGCGCGGCTTCGCGCTTTCGCCATAATCCTCCATACAGTCGCCTCTCGGCACCCGGATCGAGTCCGGGTGTCGAACAGGTGAGAAGTAGGGTGCGATGAACGAGACGAATCAACCGGGCGCCAAAGACAACAAAGCTGGCGATGCCGGCGATGTCGGCTCGGCGGAATTCGGCAACCGCATCAATCCCCGCAGTCCCGGCGATACGCTGCGTCCCGAGCGCGTACCGCCGCCGCCGCCCCGCTCGCAGCAGGCGCGCCACCCCATCGTCATCATCATGAACTTCGCGATGACGATCCTCGTCGTCGGCGTGCTCGGCGCGGTCGGGCTGTTCTTCTTCGGCAAGCTGCGCTTCGAGCAGTCCAGCCATTTCGGCCAGCCCCGGACCGTCTCGATCGAGCGCGGCAAGAGCCTGCGCGACATCGCCGAGGAGCTTCACGAGCGCGGCCTGATCTCGTCGAAGTGGATTTTCATCGCCGGCGTCCGCGCCTATGGCCTGCAGGACGACCTCAAATCCGGCGACTATCTGATCGCGCCGCGTTCCAGCATGCGCGACATCATGAACGCCATGGTGAGCGGCAAGGCGATCCTCTATTCGGTCTCCGTTCCGGAAGGCCTGACCAGCAAGCAGATCGTCGACCGCCTCAATGCCGATCCGGGTCTCGTCGGCGAAATCACCGAGATTCCGGAGGAGGGCAGCCTGCTGCCCGACACCTATCGCTTCTCGCGCGGTGACAGCCGCCAGAACATCATCGACCGGATGCTGCGCGAGCGCGACCGGGTGATGACGGCGATCTGGACCAGCCGCGACAAGGACCTGCCGATCAAGACGCAGGCCGAGCTCGTGACGCTCGCCTCGATCGTCGAGAAGGAAACCGGCATGGCCGACGAGCGCAGCCGCGTCGCGGCCGTGTTCATCAACCGCCTGCGCAGCAACATGCGCCTGCAGTCCGATCCGACGGTGATCTACGGCGTCTATGGCGGCAGCGGCCTGCCGTCCGGCACGCCGATCCGCCGCTCCGACCTCGACGCGGTCAACGACTACAACACCTACAAGATCAACGGCCTGCCCAAGGGACCGATCGCCAATCCCGGCAAGGCCTCGCTGGCTGCGGTCGCCAATCCGTCGCGGACCAAGGATCTCTACTTCGTGGCCGATGGCACGGGCGGCCACGCCTTCGCCGAGAGCTATGCCGAGCATCGCAAGAACGTCGCGCGCTACCGCAAGTGGCTGGCCGAGCAGAAAGCCAAGGGCGATGTCGTCCCGGCGAGCGCCGGCCCCGGCGACGCGGTCGATGATGGGGAAGCCCCGGATGCGGCCACCGACGCGGCACCGGTCCCGCCGCCCAAGCCCTAGGGCGGCCGGAGCGGCTGGTGCCCCGGCCGGATTCTAGCCGGGCAATCCGTCGATGTGCGGGATCGTCTCCAGTTGGTCGTCCCAGCCGGCCCGGCTGGCGACGTTGATATGCGCGTTCGGCCGGATCGGCACCTCGCTTTCGAGACTGCCCGCCGGCACGACCAACAGCGCGCCCTCCATCTGAACATCCGGCAGCGCTGACCCGCAATCGGCGCAGAAGCTCCGCTGGTGCCGCGTCTCCGGCAGGCGGAACGTCTTCACCCTGTCCTGGCCTGACAGCCATTCGAGCCGGGCTTCCGTCGAAAACAGGTTGGCGCCATGCGCGGAACCGCTGTCCTTGCGACAGCGCGAGCAGTGACACAGGAAGAAGCTCTGGAAATCGCCATGGATCTCGTAGGTCGCCCTGCCGCAAAGGCAGGAGCCGCGATGCGGGCCGGGCATGAACAGGTCTCGCGCTGACGTCGGGACCTGCACGCTATGGCCATCGGCCGCATCGATGCAAGGCTCAGCTCGCCTTGCGCAGCTCGCCGGCGAGCGAGAAGCTGTCGGGCGACGCCAGCGCCCAGGTCTGCCGGTAGAAGGGATGCGGGCTGTCACCGCCGAGCAGTTCGCCTTCCGCCAGATAGGGGAAGAGCTGCGAGTATAGGCGGATCTCGTTGGAACTGACCCGGCGGGCGACGTGGTGCGGCTTCAGGCTGGAGGGATGCTCCAGCCCGGCTGCCGCCAGCAGCTCCGCCAAGGCGTGCAGCGAGTTGCGATGATAGTTCGCCACCCGCTCGGCCTTGTCCGGCACGACGAGCGCGCGCTGCCGCAACGCGTCCTGCGTCGCGACGCCGGTCGGGCACTTGTTGGTATGGCAGCTCTGCGACTGGATGCAGCCGATCGCGAACATGAAGCCGCGCGCCGCATTGACCCAATCCGCGCCGAGCGCCAGCACGGCGGCGATGTCGAAGGCCGAGACGATCTTGCCGGCGACGCCGATCCGGACATGCGGGCGCAATCCCGCCCCGACCAGCGTGTTGTGGACCAGCAGCAGAGCCTCGCGCATCGGCACGCCGACATGGTCGGTGAGTTCCACCGGTGCCGCGCCCGTACCGCCTTCGGCGCCGTCTATGACGATGAAGTCGGGGATGATGCCGGTCTTCAGCATCGCCTTGACGATCGCCATGAATTCCCAGGGCTGGCCGATGGCAAGCTTGAAGCCGACCGGCTTGCCGCCGGATAGCTCGCGCAGCCGGGCGATGAACTGCATCATTTCGATCGGGGTCGAGAAGGCGGAATGCGAAGCGGGCGAGACGCATTCGACGCCGATAGGAATGCCCCGCGTCGCCGCGATCTCCGGGCTCACCTTGTTGGCCGGCAGGATACCGCCATGGCCGGGCTTGGCGCCTTGGCTTAGCTTCAGCTCGATCATCTTGACCTGATCGTCGGCGGCCTGCGCCGCGAACTTCTCGGCCGAGAAGCTGCCGTCGTCATGGCGGCAGCCGAAATAGCCCGAGGCGATCTGCCAGACCAGATCGCCTCCATATTGACGATGATACGGGCTGATCGAGCCTTCGCCGGTATCCTGCGCGAAGCCGCCGAGCTTGGCGCCCCGGTTCAGCGCCTGGATGGCGTGGCTCGAAAGCGCGCCGAAGCTCATGGCCGAGATGTTCAGGACCGAGCCGGAATAGGGCTTGTCGCACTGGTCGTTGCCGATGGTGATGCGGAAGTGCCTGGGATCCTGCATGGGCGCCGGGCGCATCGAATGGCCGATGAACTCGTAGCCGTCGGCATAGGCATCCAGCAGCGTGCCGAATGGCCGCTGATCCGCTTCGTTCTTGGCGCGCTGATAGACGAGCGAGCGTTCCGCCCGCGAGAAGGGCAGCCTGTCGGAATCGGACTCGAACAGATATTGCCGCAACTCCGGCCGAACCGATTCGACCAGGAAGCGCATGTGGCCGATGACGGGATAGTTGCGCGTGATCGCGTGGCGCGTCTGGACCAGGTCGTAGACGCCGAGCACGCTCAGCGCCGCGAAGATCATCGTCAGCAGGAAGTTGAGTGTAGGCGTCATCGGGATCAGCGGCAGGATCAGCGCTGCGAGGATGCAGAGCGCGAAGGCGCTGTAGCGGGCGATGAGCGAGAATTTCAGGATGGATTGCATGCGCGTTCCCCAGCAGGGTGAGGCGGCCGGAATGTGGGGAGAGGGCCCACCGGCCAGGGTCGATTCAGACCATAGACCATATCCCTCACCGTCCATGTGTCGGTTTGAGGGATATCCGCCGCCGCGCCCTTGAGCGGCCTTGGCGCGCGCATTACTGTCGCCGTCCAAACGAGGGGCCTGACCGGCTATCCTTCTTGGGCCACAGACCATTCATAGCCGGGGAATTCCGATGGCATTGACGAGCATGACCGGCTTCGCGCGCGCCGCCGGCGCGGGACACGGCTATCGCTGGACGTGGGAGCTGCGCAGCGTCAACGGCAAGGGCCTCGATATCCGCCTTCGCCTGCCGCCGAGCTTCGATACGCTCGACCAGCCGGTGCGCGAGCGCATCGGCAAGCTGCTGCAGCGCGGCAATCTGCAGGTCGGGCTCAGCCTGCAGCGCGAGACGACGGCCCAGGCCCTGCGCGTCAACGAGGAACTGCTGCGGCAGGTGCTCGATCTCGTCCGCCGTGTCGGCAGCGAGATCGACGCGGCGCCGCCGACGCTGGACGGCCTCCTGTCGATTCGCGGCATTCTCGAAACCGTCGATGCCGAGGACGATCCGGCCGTCGCCGAGGCGCTGGCCGCCGACCTGCTCGCCGATCTCGACCTGGCGCTCGCCGAACTCGTGATTGCCCGCAATCGCGAGGGAGCGGCGATCGGCGCCGTGCTCAACGCCCGGATGGACGAGATCGAGCGCCTGACCGCGGCGGCCGAGGCGTCGCCGGCGCGCACGGTCGAGGCGATCCGCAAGAAGCTTGCTGACCAGGTCGCGGCGCTGCTCGACGCGTCGCCGGCGCTCGATCCTGACCGGCTGCACCAGGAAGCGGCGCTGCTGGCGACCCGGGCCGACATTCGCGAGGAACTTGACCGGCTGACGGCCCACGTCGCCGCCGCCCGGGCGCTGCTCGCTGAGGGCGGGCCGGTGGGGCGCAAGCTCGATTTCCTCGCCCAGGAATTCAATCGCGAAACCAACACGCTCTGCGCCAAGGCGAATGATCGCTCCCTGACGGCCCTCGGTCTCGACCTGAAGGCCGCCGTCGATCAGTTGCGCGAGCAGGTCCAGAACCTCGAATAGGAAGTCCCTGATGTCGGTTGCCGGAAATTCCCCCTCGCGGCGTGGCCTGATGCTGGTCCTGTCCTCGCCCTCGGGCGCGGGCAAGTCGACCATCGCCCGTCACCTGATGGCGGAGGACAAGGATATCGTCCTTTCCGTCTCGGTGACGACGCGCGCGCGCCGGCCGAGCGAGATCGACGGCGTGCACTATCACTTCATCGACCAGGCGACCTTCAACAAGCTGCGCGACAGGGGCGAGCTGCTGGAATGGGCCGAGGTGCATGGCAATTGCTACGGCACGCCGCGCGCGCCGGTCGAAGCCTGGCTGACCTCCGGCAAGGACGTGCTGTTCGACATCGACTGGCAGGGCGCCGACCAGGTCGCCAAGGCGATGCCGGAAGATCTCGTCCGCATCTTCGTGCTACCGCCGACCATGGCCGAACTGGCATCGCGCCTGGTCCGCCGGGCCGAGGACGCCCCCGATGTCATCGCCAAGCGCCTGGCGAACGCCAGGGCCGAGATCCAGCACTGGCGCGACTATGACTACGTCCTGATCAACAAGGACCTCCAGACCTCGCTGGAGAAGGCGCAGGCCATCCTCTATGCCGAGCGCATGCGCCGCGCCCGCACGACCTGGCTCGAAGGGTTTGTGGCGGACCTGCTCCAGCAGGAGTAGGGGCGTCGCCCGGCGAGGGGCCCAAGCCCTCGTCTTGGCGGTTCCTCGTCTTCGCTGTTGTCGCAGCCTTTGGGCGAGGCGGGGCGCGCCGCTGCCGATCGTGCGCCATTTGCCTTCGACCGGTGGCGCTGCGACAATCGACGCCCGATGATCATCTGGAGCCGACCATGAATCCCCTTCGCCCGTGCCTCGCTCTTGCCCTTGCCTTCGCTGTCGGGACGCTCGCGACCCACGCGCATGCGGCCGACCTGATGCCCGCCGATGCAGCGACCGTCGAGCCCGCCGCAGCCGAGGCCGCTGCCAGCGCGCCGGCCAAGAGTTTCGCCTATCATTGCGCCGACGGCACGAAGGTGACGGCCCGCTTCAGCTCGCCGGACCAGCCGGATGGCTTCGTCGATCTGACGCTCGCGGACGGCAAGGCCGTGACCCTGCCGCAGGCGGTCTCCGCGGATGGCGGACGCTACACGAAGGACGACATCGAGTTCTGGATCAAGGGCAATGGCGCGACGCTGACCATCGCCGGCAAGGCCACGACCTGCGAGACCAAGGACTAAGGGTACAAGCCGGGGTCTGGCCGCAGGTCAAACGCGGTCCGGCCGCAGGTCGGCGTGCCGCTCGTGCCCAGGGCAGGGGCGGCCCCAGGCTTCTCAGGGCAGCGCGTTGGCGAGGCGGACGAAGCCGGCGACGTCGATTTCTTCGGCGCGGGCCGTCTCGACGATGCCGGCGGCCGCCAGCAGCGGCAGCGGATCGGTGCCGAGGCTCTTCAGGCTCTGCCGCAGCATCTTGCGGCGCTGGCCGAAGGCGGCGGCCGTGACGCGCTCCAGCTTCGCCCGGCTGCATTCCAGCGGCGTCTGGCGCGGGACGATCTCGACCACCGACGACACCACCTTGGGCGGCGGCGTGAACGCCTTGGGCGAAATGTCGAACAGGATGCGCGCCTCGCTACGCCAACCGCAGATCACGCCGAGGCGGCCATAGGCGTCGTCCTCCGGCGTGGCGACGATCCGTTCCGCGACCTCGCGCTGGAACATCAGCGTCATCTTCTCGTAGAAGGGCGGCCACGGCTCACTTTGCAGCCAGCCGAGCAGCAGCGGCGTGCCGATATTGTAGGGTAGGTTGGCGGCGATCCGCACGCGGCCCGTCGCCAGCTTCGACATGTCGACCTGCATCGCGTCGCCTTCGATCACCTCGAGGCGGCCGGGATAATGCGCGGCGATTTCGGCGAGCGCATCGAGGCAGCGGCGATCACGCTCGATGGCGATGACCTTTTCGGCGCCTTCCGCGAGCAAGGCGCGCGTCAGCCCGCCAGGTCCCGGCCCCACCTCGATCACCGTCACGCCGGCCAGCGGGCCGGCGGCGCGCGCGATTCGGCCCGTCAGGTTCAGATCGAGCAGAAAATTCTGGCCGAGTTGCTTCATGGCCTGCAGGCCATGCGTGGCGATCACGTCGCGAAGGGGAGGGAGGCCGTCCTGCGCCAGCGTCACGAAGCGACGCCTGCGACGTGCTCGTGCTGGCGGTATTCCGCCTCGTGGCGTGCGAGTTCGTCGGCCAGGCGCAGGGCCGCCGCGAGGCTCGAAATGTCAGCCTTGCCGGTGCCGGCGATATCGAACGCCGTGCCGTGGTCCGGCGAGGTGCGCACGAAGGGCAGGCCCAGCGTGACATTCACCGTCTCGGCGAAGGCAATGGTCTTGGTCGGGATCAGCGCCTGGTCGTGATACATGCAGAGCGCCACGTCATAGCGGGCGCGCGCGTCGGCATGGAACATGGTGTCGGGCGCGAGCGGGCCAATGGCGTTGATGCCCTCGGCGCGAAGCGCCGCCACGGCCGGGCGGATCACCGCATCGTCCTCGGTGCCCATCACGCCGCCTTCACCGGCATGCGGGTTGAGGCCGGCAACCGCGATGCGGGGCGCCGGAATGCCGAAGCGGCGGCGCATGTCGTGGTCGATGGTGCGGCCGGTGCGGATCAGCATTTCCTCGGTGATCATGCGCGGCACGACCGAGATCGGAACGTGGATCGTCGCGGGCACGGCGCGCAGTCCCGGCCCCGCCAGCATCATAACCGGATGGGCGGGCGACCCGCTCCAGGCGGCCGACAGCATGCCCAGGAACTCGGTGTGGCCCGGATGCTGGAAGCCCGCGTCAAACAGGGCCTTCTTGTTGATCGGATTGGTGACGAGCGCGGAGGCCAGTCCGGCGCGCACATCGCCAACGGCGCGCGCGATCGCCTCGATCACGCCGCGCGCCGCGCTGCGTTCGGGAACGCCCGGAGCGGCAACCGCCGGGGATTCCAGCGCCACCACCGGCAAAACGCGGTCGAAGGCGTCGACGGCCTCGTCGGCCGTCATGGTCTCGATCGGGATATCGAGACCCATCAGCGCGGCGCGACCCCGAAGTGCCTCTGGGTCGGCCAGCACGTAGAAGGGCGGCAGGCGACGTTCGCGTCGTTCCCGCCAGACGGCCAGGGTGACGTCGGGTCCGATGCCGGCCGGTTCTCCCATGGTGAGGGCAAGCGGCCGGAACGAGGCGGAATCAACCATATCGTCTCACTTGAAGGGCGCGGCAGCCGCGCGGGATACGCCTATTTGTAATTGATCTTGGCGTCCTTGCGGAGCTCGGCAACGAAATCCTTGCCGACATTCTTGCTCTGCTCTGCGGTCAGCTTTTCCTCGATCTCGGCGCGCACGCCGGCCGAGCTGCGGATATCCTTGGCTTCGCAGATGGCAATCACCTCGACGCCGCGTTCCGTAACGTCCGGCTTCAAGGTGCCGCCGACGGGAGCCGACTTGAGCGCATCGCCGGCCGGGCCCTGGATCTGCGTGGTGTCGCGGCGGCCCATGTTGAGCACGACGACGCCCTTCATCGCCTTGGCCTGGGCCAGGCTGTTGTCGCAGCCGCTGAAGCGCTTGCGGAAGGCCTCGGCCTCGCGCTGGCGCTGGCCTACATAGCCCGGCGAGGAGCCCTTGGGCACGACGAAGACGATCTGCTGCAGCTTGAACTCGCGGATCGTCGCCGTCTCGGTCTGGATGCCTTCCTTCTCGATCTGCGCCTGTACGTCCGCTTCGCTGACCTTGATGCTGCGGGCCTTGGCCTTCACTACCATGGCACCGGTGATCTGCGCGCGCAGGAATTTGCGCAGCGTCTCGGCCTGCACGCCCTGCGAGGCGAGCGCCTTGGCGAACTGGGCCGGGGGCAGCTTTACCTGCTTGGCGATGCCGTTGAAGCGCTCCTCGACCATCGAGTCCGGTACGCTCATGCCGCGTCGCGTCGCGACCTGGGCCAGCAGAACCTCGTCGATCATCTCGTTGAGAACGGCCTTGTCGCCGCTCGGCTGGCGGAAAAGCTTCATCAGCTTGATGCGCTGGCCGACGTCATAGGAGGTGATCGGCTGGTCGTTGACGGTGGCCCGCACGGCGGACTGCGCCGAAGCCGTTGCGGGCAGGCCGACCGAGCCCAGGCCCATAGCAATGGCGAAAGCCGGCAGAAGAAGGAATTTCATTCGATTACGCATGGCCAATATCCGAATCCTGTCAGCTGCGGCGTGCCGCCGGCGTGCTGGCGTGCCGACTCGCCCTGCCGCCACGGGAGGCGTTCATTTCGACTGGATAGACCCTGCAAATCCGGCGAAACCATGAAGATCAATTGCTGGTGTTGTTGCTCGTCAGCGATCCGACGTCGCTGTGCAGCTTCGTACCGCCCAGAGTCCGCAGTTCCAGGCGCACCATCAGCTGCTTGGAAGTCTGCAGATCGGTGTAGTCCTGACGGATCTCGCTGTAGGCGATCGAGAAGGTCGTGCACTCGTCGTCATAGGCTATGCCGATGCCGCTGGATGCCAGCTGGTCGCCCTCGATATCCCAGGCGACCGAGCCGAACACGCGCCATGTGTCGGTCATCTGCCAGGATGCCTTGCCGCTGATCGTGTCGGTCCGTGAATCGTTGCCGATCGCGGGTTGCTCGCGCAGGAACAGGTAGGAGGCGGAGGCTGTGAGGTCCCCGAACTTGCCGGTTGCCGTCAGCTCGGCGCGATTGACGTCGAGGTTCTCGTTGTCGAAGCGGCCGCGCGCCGTCAGGAAGTAGCCATAGCCGGTATCGAGCGTGACGCCGGCGACGAAGTCCGAGACATCCGTCTCGAGGCCGGAGACGGCGCCGGTTGCGGTCAGGTCCTGAACCGCAAAGGAGTTTTCGCCCGCGACCTGGTAGGACTGGCCGACGACACCCTGAATGGTGGCGAGTTGGCCGATGCTGGCGAGATAGCGGAAGCCGACATTGACGCGGGTGCCGCCTTCGATGCGGTCATAGCCGGAGAACTTGTCCCAGTCGAACAGGCTGGAATCGTCGAACACCAGGCTCTGCGCGTCTTCGTTCGGCAGCTGGCCTGCCATCGGCTCGTTCGGGCGAACGATCATCTGGGCGACTGGCTCGAACAGGAAGCTGGAGGAAAGGCCGGCGGCCATGATCGGCCAACGCCATTCCACGCCGACTGCCGGCATGCCGCGGAAATAGCTTCCGTCGTCATTCAGGCCGGCGATGATCTGGTCCTGGTTGAGATAGTAGCCGTCGCCGCGGAGGTAGCCGAACGGCTTGAAGACCATGCCCAGCGGGCCGATCATGCTGCGCTGCCACGTCACCTGGGAGCTCAGGCGATTGTAATTGCCCGAGAGGCCGAGAATGTGCGCGTCGTCCTGGAGCTGGCCGTTGAGCACGCCTTCGGCGACGGTGATGCCATTGCCGTCATTGTTGACGATGTCGGTTTCGTCGCGCGACAGGCTGGTCAGGTTCGACTTGATCGACAGCTGGCCGCCAAGAACCGAATTGTCGAACAGGTAGCTGTGGTCGATCACCGGGTGGACGATCGCCTGCCGGCCTTGGTCGTACTTAATGTCCTCGTCGTTCGTCAGAACCTGGAAATACAGCATCCGCGCATCGAAATAATTGCGCTCGCTGATGCCGGTCAGGTGGACGTTCGAGACATTGATGTCGGTGTTGGTCGACAGCAGGCTGTAATCGCGGCTGAAGGTCCGGTCGCTGAGAAGCGTGGCGTCCCAGCCCACGGTCCAGTAGCGGTTGAGATAGAACTCGCCCTCGGTCTTCACGCCGCCGCGGAAATCCTTGACGCCGGAATTGCGGGTTCCCTCGTCGTAGAAATCGTTCGGGTTGAGCTGGTTGATGCCGGCCATGCGCAGCGAGTACTGGCCGTATTCGAGCCTGTGTCGCCATTCGACATCCGCCAGGAAGCCCTGGTTGGTGTACACGGCCGGGGCCAGCGTCAGGTCGTAGTTCGGAGCCAGCGCCCAGAAATAGGGCGTCTGGATGAACGCGCCGAGGGTCTTCTTGTAGCCTGCGGACGGGAACAGGAAGCCGCTCTTGCGCTTGATCGTCGGATCGGGCGCCGAAAAAGCCGGGAAATAGGCGATCGGCATGCCGAGGAATTCAAGCGAGGCGCGCTTGAAATAGACCATGTGCTCGTTGTGATCGACGATGATCCGGGCGGCCTTCACCTGCCAGATCGGCGCCTTTTCGGGGCGTTCGCGGCAGGGTTCGCAGGCGGTGTAGACGCCGCGGTAGAAGGTCGTGGTCTTGCCCTGGTCGCGCAGCGCCTTCTCGGCGGCGAAATGCGTCTGCGTCGGCGTATCGAGCCGGAGCGCATTGACGAAGCCGGTGGCGAAATCGTCGGTGATGTCGATCGTATCGGCGGTGACGACCGCGCCGGTCCTGTCGACGATCTTTACGCGCCCTTCGGCGCGCATCTTCTTGTTCTTCTGGTCGTAGGTGACGCGGTCGGCTTCCAGCGTGTAGCCGTCATAGTAGATCTTGACCTTGCCGACGGCCGCGACGGCGGCCTTGTCGTAGTCATAGACCAGCTGGTCGGACTCCAGCACCATCTGCGCGTCCTTGGCAGGACGCGGCAGGTTGTCGGCGCCGAAGCCGAGCGTGCCGGGTGCGGATTGCGCGTAAGCGTTGTCGACCGGTGCCGTCAGCGTGAGGCCGAGGCCAAGCGTTGCCGCGACGAGCAGGGCACCCAAGCCACGAACAGCGCGAGACACCGCGCCGCGCCTCTGGAGAGGAACGGAAACGACCATCATCCGTCCTCCCGATGCAGAAGCACTGTGACACTTAACAAGGTGGCGACGATGGCTGGAGTCCAAGCGGCAATCATCGGTGACACGACGCCGCTCCTCCCCAATCCCCTCGCCAATTCCGTGACAACATAAAGCACGAAGCCCACAGCGACACCAGTCAAAATCACTTGCCCCAGATCCCTGGAACGGGAGAACCGGAGCGACACCGTGGCCGCCACGAAAACCATGGCGAGGAAGAGCAGCGGCTGGGCCAGCAGCGACTGGAACTGCATTTCGTACGCATCACTCGGGACTGCTGATTTCTTTGAAATTTCAATGAGTTCCGGCAAGGACCAGAACGAGACTGTCTCAGGGTCCGCCAGCCTTTGGCTGACCTGATCGGCGTTGAGATCGGTGGGCAGCCGCACCTCGGGCTGCGGCGCTGGACGGCTGCCGGGACGCGTCACGGTGGCGTTGCGGAACACCCAGTCGCCGTCCTCGAAATCAGCTGTGGATGCATCGATTCGATGGTCCAGCGAGCCGTCGGTCTTGAACACGAAGGCCGACGCGTCGACGAGCGAAAGGCCGCGATCCAGGCTCTGCTTGGCGCCAATGATCGACGAGCCCTCACGTCCGGTCTGCCGCATCCAGATCGTCCAGTCGGACGATGATTCGGGTGCCGAGCCGACATCTTCGGGCATGGACTGGGCCGGAGCGGGGGCGGGGGCCGCCGGTGGGGCCGACTTCGCCTCCAGCTTCATCCGGTTCTGCGCCAGCTCGTTGGCGAGCAGGATCGAGCGCTGCTTCAGCTCGGTCGAGACCGGGTTGAAGATCGTGGTCGCGAAGACGCCGATCATCACCGCCACCAGGCCGGCCGGCAGCAGGAACTGCCAGGCCGAGACGCCAGAGGCGCGCGCGACGACCAGCTCGAGCTGTCGATTGGCCATCACGAAGGCGGCGATCGCGGCGAACAGGATGGTGAAGGGCAGGGCTCTTTCGATGACGTTCGGCACGCGGGCCAGCGACACCATCAGGTAGAGGAACGCATCGAACCCTTCGCGGCGCGCGGCGCGGCGGGCGAGTTCGAGATAGTCGATGAAAGCCATCAGCACGAAGACGACGATGAAGATGATCAACGCCGTCTTGGCGAAGCGCTTGGCGAAATAGAGACTGAGCGTCGGACTGCGGAACATGGCTTAGGTCCGGCCCCCTGCCGATGGGCGTGGACCAATCCTGAACCGATTGGCGATTCGTTGCACGAACTCCGTGGCCATCGAGGCGATGCTGTCGGAGGCGGAGAAGCGGAACGAGCTGTAGACCGCGATCAGCGACAGCACGATGAAACCGAGCGGCAGCGCGTAGAGCGCCGGGATCAACCGCGAATCGTTGGCCGCGAGGCTGGCGAGGATCAAGCCGCCGATGCGCACGCCGGTGGCGATCGCGATCGTGCCGAGAACCACGAGGCTGCGGCCCTGCCGGGTCGTCTGGGCCTGGCCAAGCGCGGCGACGGGAAGGATGGCGAAGAAGAGCGCGTAGAGCGGCGCCGAAAGGCGGTCATGAAGCTCGGAGAGGAAAGCGCCGGGGCGCTTCTGGTATTCCGGATCGTTGGGGTTCGGTGACAGCAGATAGAGCGTGCTGCGTTCGGACGCGGTGTAGTCGGGCAGGCTGGTGCGGCTACCGAAGGTCGAGAGATCGAAGGCGTAGGATTCGAATTCGATGATCGACATCGAATTGTTGGTCTCGGACTTCTGCTGGATCGTACCGTTCTGCATGATCAGGAAGGTGCCGAGCGGGTTCTTCAGCACGGCGCCGCGATTGGCGATGTAGACCGAGGTCTGGTCGGGCTGGCGGCCGTCCTGGATGAAGATGCCCTCCAGTGTGCCGTCGGGCTTGCGGTCCTTCACATGGAAGACCAGCCGGTTGCCCAGTTCCATGAACTGGCCTTCGCGCACGAAGCTGGTGATCAGGTCGGCATTGATGCCGGTGAGCAGGCCGCGGAATGCCTGCAGCGACAGCGGCACCAGATAGAGCGACATGGAGCCGACGATGATCGCCGTGATCAGCCCCATCGACAGCGCCGGCTTCAGCAGTCGCGTCTGCGATGCGCCGCTGGCGTTGATCACGACGAGCTCTGAATCGGCGTTGAGCTGGTTGAAGGTGTAGATCGCGCCGATCAGCAGGGCAACGGGACAAACGATCAGGAGAAGGCCCGGGAAGATCAGGCTCGACACGCGGAAGAAGGTGACGAAGTTCTGGCCCTTGCTGGTGATCAGGTCGAGTTCGCGCAGGGCCTGGCTCAGCCAGACGGTGCCCGACAAGCCGCAAAGGCTCAGCAGGAACGCCGCGAACATTCGTTTGAAGATGTAGCGCTCGATGAGCTTCATCTTGGTTTCGTCAATCCTCGAACTCTGAACGCCAAACGATGACAGCCCCCGCCGTGGCTGCGCGATATCCCGGTCTATCTCCTCATCAATCCGACGTCCGACCGTCCATGGGTGAACCAATTGGGTGAATCAAATGCGAAAGAACACTCTTAATGAAGCGTAAACGTCTAGCTGGAACCCGCGCCACTTGCCAGAGACGCAGCCGGTGGACAGATTGATCATCCTCTGGGTGTGGCTTTACCCACGCACCCCCTGTCCCTGACAGCGCCGTCCGGCGCCTGCCGTCCTTGCCCTGCGAGACCTAAAAATGAGCCAAAACCCTGCCGTTTCTTTCCACAAATCTGTCTCGGCCGAGAGCGGAACGCTGGTCGTCCTGACCGACGAGACGCTGAATTTCGGCCCGGAGACGAGTGGATTGGGAATCGCCGATCTGTTTCGAAAGGCCGCAGGGACGGCAGATTACAAGGGCAAGACGCTCGGCACGCTCGACCTGCTCGCGCCAGCCGGCCTTCGCTTCGACCGGCTGATCGTCGTCGGCCTCGGCAAGGCGGAAGAACTTGTGGAAGGTGACTGGTCGCGCCTAGGCGGCACGATCCAGGGCGCGCTGCGCAAGGGCGAGCAGGCAACCCTGCTGGCCGAGCGGCCGGACGGAACGCCGGTCTCCGGCGAGCAACTGGCCGAGATCGGCATGGGCGCGGTGCTGCGGGCCTATTCCTTCGACCGCTACAAGAGCGGCAAGAACGACAAGGAAGGGAAGGACGGGGACAGCGGCAAGGCATCCAAGGCGCATGTGAAGCTGGATATCGTTGGCGGCGAGGCGAGCAAGGCGAAGAAGGCCTGGGTCGCGCGTTCGGCCATCGCGGAGGGCGCCATCCTGGCGCGCGAACTGGTCAACGAGCCAGCCAACGTGCTGGGACCGGTCGAGTTCGCGGAAAAGGCGGCAGCGCTCGAGGCGCTGGGCGTCACCATCGAGACCCTGACCGAAAAGCAGATGAAGAAGCTCGGCATGCGGGCGCTGCTCGGCGTCGCGCAGGGCTCTGTGCGTCCGCCGCGCCTGGTCGCCATGCACTGGAACGGCAACAAGTCCAAGGATAAGCCGATCGCCTTCGTCGGCAAGGGCGTCGTCTTCGACACCGGCGGCATCTCGATCAAGCCGGCCGGCGGCATGGAAGACATGAAGGGCGACATGGGTGGCGCCGCCGCCGTGGTTGGGCTGATGCATGCGCTGGCCTCGCGCAAGGCCAAGGCGAACGTCGTCGGCATCATCGGCCTCGTCGAAAACATGCCGGACGGCAATGCGCAGCGCCCCGGCGACATCGTCGAGGCCGCGTCCGGCGTGACGATCGAGATCATCAACACCGATGCCGAAGGCCGGCTCGTGCTCGCCGACGCGCTCTGGTACGCGCAGAAAACCTACGAGCCGAAGGTGATCATCGACCTGGCGACGCTGACCGGCGCGGTTCTCGTCGCGCTCGGCAGCGACCATGCCGGACTGTTCGCCAATGACGACGCGCTGGCGGCAGCCTTGTCCAGGGCCGGCGAGGTGACGGGCGAGAAGGTCTGGCGCCTGCCGCTGGGCGCTGCCTATGACAAGCTGATCGAATCGAAGTTCGCCGACATCAAGAACACGGGCGGCCGCCATGCCGGCTCGATCACGGCGGCGCAGTTCATCCAGCGCTTTATCGACGATGGCGTCGCCTGGGCCCATCTCGACATCGCCGGAACGGCCATGGGTTCGCCGCAGAGCGAGATCAACCGCTCCTGGGCTTCGGGCTGGGGCGTGCGCATCCTCGACCGCTTGGTCGCCGACAATTACGAAGGCTGATCTGCTAGAAGGTCAGGGCCGGCCGCTCCGAGCGCCTCGGGGCGGCCGGCCTTTTTGAGAAGGCACGATGACCGAAGTCCTGTTCTACCATCTGCAGCAGCAGCCGCTCGAAACGCTCCTGCCGGGACTGCTGGAGAAATCGCTGGAGCGCGGCTGGCGCGTCGTGGTCGAGGCGGGTTCGGTCGAGCGCTGCGAAGCGCTGGATGCGCTGCTTTGGACCTATGGCGAGGACAGCTTCCTGCCGCATGGCCTCTGGCGCGATCCCGACGCCGCGCAGCATCCGGTTCTGATCACGCCGGAGCCGGGCAACCCGAACGGCGCCAATGTCCGCTTCCTCGTCGCCGGCGCTTCGGCGGGCGATCTTTCCGGCTATGTCCGGGTCGTGCTGATGTTCGACGGCAACGACCCCGACGCGCTCGACGCGGCGCGCGCGTCCTGGAAGCGCGTCAAGGCCGAGGGCCATGACGCGACCTACTGGCAGCAATCCGAACAGGGCCGCTGGCAGAAAAAGGCGTGATCGCCGAGCGCGTCCAGCGCTACGCTGAGGACAGTAACACTAGTACCCAAAGTCCATCATCCTGAGGTGCTTCGCGCGCAGTGAAGCCTCGAAGGAGGTTCCAGAGATCGCCTCTGGACTCGAGATCAATCGCCTGCCGGCAGGACAAAGCGGACGGACACAGGAGACAACTGGACCCTCCTTCGAGGCCCGGCAAAGCCGGGCACCTCAGGATGATGGTCGTGCGGTCCGCTGCGTTGCCACTCTTCCGAGAAAGCTCAGACCGCCTCGGCTGCCGCCTCGTATTCCGCCGACATTTCCAGCCAGCTCTCTTCCCGCTCGCCGAGGGCCTTGACCGCGTCGGCGCGCTGCTTGGCCAGCGTCGTCGCCTTGGCGGGGTCCTTGGCGTAGAGGTTCACGTCGGCTAGCGCCGTGTCGAGCTTCTGAATCTCTTTCTGAAGCTTCTCCATCAAGGATTCGGTTTCCTTGATCTTTTTCCGTAGCGGGGCGAGCTCGGAGCGCTTGGCGGCCGACTCGCGGCGGCGATCTTGGGCCGTGTTCTTGGACGTGTCACCGTCGCTCTTGGCCGACGAGGTATCCGGTCCCTTCACGATCAGCTTGCGATAATCGTCCATGTCGCCGTCGAAATTCGACACCGTGCCATCGGCGACCAGCAGAAGCCGGTCGACGGACGCCTCGATGAGATGGCGGTCATGGCTGATCAGGATCACGGCGCCGGGATAGTCGTTCAGGGCCTGGACGAGCGCTTCGCGGCTGTCGATGTCGAGATGGTTGGTCGGCTCGTCGAGGATCAGCAGGTTGGCGCCGCGGAACGTCGCGATGCCGAGCAGCAGGCGCGCGCGCT
Source organism: Kaistia defluvii (assembly GCF_040548815.1). Taxonomy (NCBI): domain Bacteria; kingdom Pseudomonadati; phylum Pseudomonadota; class Alphaproteobacteria; order Hyphomicrobiales; family Kaistiaceae; genus Kaistia; species Kaistia defluvii. Next base: position 390,206 of record NZ_JBEPSM010000001.1, read on the forward strand.
CGCCGCCGGAAAGCTCGCGCGCCGGCGTATCCATCTTGGCGGTCGGGAATCCCATGGAGCCAACGCGGGAACGCACCTGGGCCTCGGTCGCGTCCGGCATCAGCATGCGGATGTGCTGCACGGCGGTTTCGGCCGGGCGCAGATCGTCGAGCTGATGCTGCGCGAAGAAGGCGATGTCGAGCTTTTCCGCTCGTCGCATCGCGCCCGTGAGATTGGGCAGGCGGCCGGCGAGCAGCTTGGCGAAGGTCGACTTGCCGTTGCCATTGGCGCCCAGCAGGCCGATGCGGTCCTCGACGTCGATGCGCAGGTCCAGCTTGCGCAGGATCGGCTTGCCTTCCTCGTAGCCGACCGAGGCGTTGTCGAGCGCGATGATCGGCGGGGCAAGGATCTTGGCCGGCGGCGGGAAGTGGAACGGCGTCACGTCGCTGTCGACGATGCCGGCGATCGGCTGCATCCGCTCCAGCGCCTTCATGCGCGACTGAGCCTGGCGCGCCTTCGAGGCCTTGGCCTTGAAACGGTCGACGAAGGCCTGCAGGTGCTTGCGCTGGTCGTCCTGCTTCTTCTTGAGCTTCAGCTGCAGCGCCTGCTTCTCGCGACGCTGGCGGTCGAAGCTGTCATAGCCGCCGCGATAGATCGTCAGCTTGCCCTGGTCGAGATGGACGATCATGTCGACGGCGCGGTTGAGCAGATCGCGATCATGGCTGATCAGGAAGACCGTGTGCGGATAGCGCGCGACATAGTTCTCCAGCCACATCGTGCCTTCGAGATCGAGATAGTTGGTGGGCTCGTCGAGCAGCAGCAGGTCAGGCTCGGCGAACAGCACGGCGGCGAGCGCCACGCGCATCCGCCAGCCGCCGGAAAAGGCGGAGCAGGGGCGAAGCTGGGCTTCCGCGTCGAAGCCGAGGCCGGACAGGATGGTGCCGGCGCGCGCTTCGGCGGCATGCGCGCCGATATCGGAAAGGCGGATCTGGATCTCGGCGATACGGTGCGGGTCGCTCGCATGCTCGGCCTCGGCCAGCAGCGCCGCGCGCTCGGTATCGGCGGCCAGCACGAAGTCGATCAGCGATTGCTCTGTGCCCGGCGCTTCCTGCGCCACCTGGCCGATGCGGACGCCGCGCGGCAGGCCGATCGAGCCGCTCTCCGGTGCGATCTCGCCGGTGACCAGCTTGAACAGGGTCGTCTTGCCGGTGCCGTTGCGGCCGACGAAGCCGGCCTTGACCCCGTCGGGCAGGGCAATGGTCGCCCCCTCGAGGAGCGTACGGCCGGCGATGCGATAGGTGACTTCGTTGACGTGCAGCATGGCCGGCTATGTGCCGTGCCTAGCCGCCGGAAGCAAGCGCGGCGCGCGAAGATGTCGCCGGCAAAGGCTCAGCGGCCCTGTATATCGCGCACGATCAGCTCGGCATGGTAGCTCGACAGCTCATAACACAGCACGATCTCGTTGCGGGCGGGGTCATAGCTGGAGGTGACGGCGCCGCAGCTCTTGGCGCGCAGCGTCGGCGGCTTCGCCAGGGTGAAGTCGTTGGCGAGGCGGGTCGCGACCTCCTCCAGAACCTTGTTGTCGTGCAGGATCGTCAGTTCCGCGACTTCGTTGCCGGTCGGCGGCTCGTAGACGACGGGAATGACCGAAAGCGGCCCGCCTGGCTCGCGCTGCACCGGCTTCAGTGCATTGGACCAGAGCGCGCGCTTCTGCTGGTAGGAAGCCGAACAATTGGCGCGGGTCGCCGGCGTCAGGGCGGCAGCCTCCGCGATATCAGCGAAATCCTTGGGGTTCGAGCCGACCATGTTGCAGACGATCGCATTGGCTCGGTCGGCGTCGACCGAATGCCGGTCCGGCAAGCCGATCGCATCCGCGCCGGCCGACGCGGTGAGGTGGTTGGAAAGCATCCAGCTGTCGACCGCGTCGACCAGGGTTTGATCGCCGGCGCCGGTCCGGGGCTCGAGCAGCGTCATCACGGCGAAGTCGTCCGCGGTCTGTTCGCCGCCCGCTGCATCGACGCCGAGGCGCTCCATCATCATGTGACCGGCCTGATGGTAGAGCGCGAAGACGGCATTGCCGACGACGAAATCCACCACTTCCGCCATCTCCGAGTCGGACAATCCCTGTGGCGCCTCGACGTCCACATTCGGCGTCGCGGCATGCGCGGCGGAAACGGTGAGGGCGAACGCAAGAAGCAGGGGCCGGAACATGGAGACTCGCAGGAACAGAAACAGACGCTCTGAAAACGTGCGCCTCCCCCCCGGCTGAATCAAGCGACCGCCGTCACACACTTCCGATATATTTCGCCCGAACGGTGGTGTCGGCCCGCCTTGCCCGTTCAGCGCAAGCCCATGCCCGACTGGCGCTGAAACAGGATCAGGTCGAGGCTCGGGCACGCATCCCGTCCGGCGATCCGCGTCAGGATCACCGTCGCCTGGCCGCGATGGTGGGTCTGGTGATTGAACAGATGGGCGAGGGCGGGGCCGAGCGGCTGGGTGATTTCGACCGGGTTGGTGATCGGGCGATAGGTGAACTGGCCCGCGATCGCGGCCGCGTCGAGATTGTCGACATAGGCGATCAGCCGCGCGTCCTCGCTTACCCGCAACGTCGTCAGCTCGTCGAGTTCGTCGGTCAGCACCTCGTTGAGCGCGGCATGGACGGGGCCGTCGCCGGAGAAGCGCCGCATCCAGATCCGGTCGGTTACGAGGAGATGGTTGAGCGTCGCGTTGAGCGAGCCGAAGAAGGCGCCGTGGTCGGCGAGATAGTCCTCGCGCGGCAGCGTGCGCGCCGCGTCATACAGGCGTTCGTTGGCCCAGCGGTTATAGGCGGCGAACATCTCGAAATGCGGCTTCATCACCTGGTCCTTCTCCCCGTCGCGAAAACGTCGCGTTTATCAGGTCAGTATGGCTGACATTTTTGCGTCGCGACAGCGGTGCCGAACCCGTCGCTGCCCTTGCCCGGTCCCTGCGGCAAGGCTATACAGCGCCACCCAATTATCCCGTTTCAAACGATATGACAGGACTGAAGACATGGCGATCGAACGCACCTTCTCGATGATCAAGCCCGACGCGACCCAGCGCAACCTGACCGGCAAGATCACCGCCAAGCTGGAAGAAGCCGGCCTGCGCGTCGTCGCTTCCAAGCGCGTCTGGATGTCCCGCCAGCAGGCCGAGGGCTTCTACGCCGTCCACAAGGATCGCCCCTTCTTCGGCGAGCTGGTCGAGACGATGACCGCTGGCCCGACCGTGGTTCAGGTTCTGGAAGGCGAAGGCGCCATCCTGAAGAACCGCGAAGTCATGGGCGCGACCAACCCGGCCAATGCCGATGCCGGCACGATCCGCAAGGAGTTCGCCCTGTCGATCGGCGAGAACTCGGTCCACGGCTCGGACGCTCCCGAGACCGCTGCTCAGGAAATCGCATACTGGTTCTCGGGCATCGAGCTCGTCGGCTAATTAGCCGAACCAGCAGACATCTGAAAATGGCCGGGCTTGTCCCGGCCATTTTGTTTTTGAAGGTCGGTATTTCCAACTCCCTGAGGGAGAGGTGAAAGAAGACACATGGGCTGCCTCAGCTCAGCCCGATCATCACGGTCTTGCGGAACGCTTCGCGCTCGGTGAGGCGGGAATACCAGGCCGCGAGATGCGGCAGGTCCGGCCGCTCGATCGGCATCTCGAACCAGGCATAGGCGAAGCAGCCGAGCGGAATGTCGCCCATCCCGAAAGCCGCGCCGCTGAACCAGGGCTGCGTCGAAAGCGCCCGGTCGGCGATGGCGAAGACCGACGCGCATTTTTCCTGGCCGGAATGGATCGCCGTCATGTCGCGCTTTTCCGGCGGCGTGCGGATCAGGCCCCAGAACACGTCGCGAAACGGCGCGGCGAGGCTGGTCGAGGCGAAATCCATCCAGCGGTCGGCCCCGGCGCGCTCGGTCGGCCACTCGGGCGCCAGCGTGCCGGAGGCGTAGCGGCTCGCCAGATAGCGCACGATGGCGTTCGATTCCCACAGCACGAAGTCGCCGTCGCGGATGGTCGGCACCAGCCCTGTCGGGTTCATGGCGCGATAGGCGGCATCGCCGGTCCCGCCAAAGCTGCCCCCGGCGGGGATCCACTCATAGGGAAGGCCGATCTCCTCGGCGCACCACAGCACCTTCTTGACGTTGGTCGAATTGTTGCGGCCCCAGATCGTGAGCATGAAACGTTTCCTCTCTATGGCTCGCGCCTCGCAGAAGGGGCGGCCTCAGATCTCGTCCAGAAATTCGTCCAGAAACCGGCGCAGGCGCGCCTGCCGCAATTCCGCGAGCCGTGTCCCGGCTGCAGTTTGGAACCCTGCGGCGAGCTTGAACAGCTTGTTCTCGAAATGGTCGATGGCAAAGCGCTTGTCGTCGAGCGGACGGAAGGCGGCTTCCGGATCCGTGGGATCATAGAGCGCGCTGCCCATTCGTCCGGCGACATAGAAGCAGCGCGCCACGCCGACCATGCCGATCGCGTCGAGCCGGTCGGCATCCTGCAGGATCCTCGCCTCCAGCGTCTCGGGGACGATCCCGGCCGAAAAGCTGTGGGCTTCGATCGCATGCGCGACCGCGGCGATCCGTGCATCCTCCCAACGCAGCGCGCGCAGCACGCCTTCCGCCTTGTGGGCGGCCAGGCGCGACGCCTGGGCGCGCAACGGGTCGTTCTTCTCGACGGAAACGCAGTCATGCAGCAACGTCGCGGCGGCGACGATATCGGCATTGCCGCCTTCCTGCGCGAGGATGGCGGCGGCGTTGCTCCAGACCCGTTGCAGATGCGCGATATCGTGCGAACCGTCATCGCCGGAGGTGGCGTGCGGCAGGAGGGCTTCCGCCAATGCCTGATGCGGCGCAAAGGCGCCGCCCTGGCCATTCGAGAGGGTAGGGTTCAATCGGGGGTGTTCCAGCGCTCTTCGGCGTCGTCGTCGGACTGGCGGGCCGAGACCCAGGAGACCGCACCCGCCGCCGTGTGTTCCTTCTTCCAGAAGGGGGCGTGGGTCTTGAGAAAGTCCATCACGAATTCAGCCGATTCGAACGCCGCATGCCGATGCTTCGACGCCGTCACCACCAGGACGATGGTCTCGCCGGGGCGGACTTTGCCGTGCCGGTGCAGGACGGTGATATCAGAGATTTCCCACCGTCCGGCCGCCTGCTCGGCGATGCGCCGGACCTCGTTTTCCGCCATGCCCGGATAATGCTCGAGTTCCAGGGCCTCGAGCCTTCCGTCCTCGTCGCGGCAGAGGCCGGTGAAGGTCACGACCGCGCCGATATCGCCGCGCCCCGCCGTCACCCTCTCGATTTCTGTCGTGATGTCGAGCGGTTCGGCAATGATCGCAACGCGGACATTGGCCATGGCGAGCCTAGCCTCCGGTCATAGGGGGGAAGAGCGCTACCTCGCGCACACCGGCGAGCGATGCGTCGTGATCGGCGTGGTCGTGGTCGAGCGCGACCCGGATCGTCGCGGATTCGCCGAGCGCGAAATCATAGGCGTCGCCGCGCGTCCGCAGCCACCCGAGCAGATCCTGGACCGTCTCGACGTTGCGAGGCGGCTCCACCGTCTCCTCCGCCATGCCGATCCGTTCCCGAACCCAGGCGAAATAGACCAGTTTCACGGCTCTTCCTCCAGGATATGGCTGAGCCCGGCGCGGAAATAGTCGTAGCCGGTATAGAGCGTGACGATCGCCGAGGCCCAGAGCAGGACAAGCCCGATCATCGTCGTATAGGCGAAATAGACGTTCCCGGCCGGTCCGGCGAGCAGGAAGGCGATCGCGACCATCTGCAGCGCCGTCTTCCATTTGGCCAGGCGCGAGACCGGCACGCTGACGCGCAGCTCCGCCAGATATTCGCGCAACCCCGAGACGAGAATTTCACGCGAGAGGATGATGAGCGCGGCCCAGAGCGACAGGCCGTCGATGGTGCGTTCGAACACCAGGGCCAAAAGGCAGGCGGAGACGAGCAGCTTGTCGGCGATCGGATCGAGCATGCGCCCGAGCGAGGATTGCTGCTTCCAGATCCGCGCCAGATAGCCGTCGAGATAATCGGTGATGCTGGCGAGGACGAACAGCGCAAGAGCGGTCCAGCGCCAGGTATCCTTGCCGCCAACGACGCAGAACACGACGAGGGGAACCGCGAGAATGCGGCCATAAGTCAGGATGTTCGGAAGCGAGAGCAGAAGCGCCCGCTGCGGCCGTCTGACGTCGAAGGTGCGAAGTTCGCTCATGTCTATCCTGAACCCTCTCCCTCATATTGCACCCACGCCCCGCCCTGCCAAGGCGTGTCGGCAAGTTTGGCGCGGATGCGATGCGGGGAGAGGCAATCGCGGGGAATCGCGTACATGATATCGTGTCGCGGGAAAATTGCGCCACTGCGGAAGAATTCAAGAAGACTAGCCACGGGTTGTGGCGCGGATGGGACGGAAACAGCATGCGGGCCTGGATCGATCATTTCTTCTCCGCCCTGGGCTGGTCGAGCGCCGGGGTGGCCGATCTGTTCCGGGGCGAGAGGGCCGCCCGCATGGAACTGGCGGCCGGAATCGTCGGCCTGGTATGGGTCGTGGCGATCGGGCGATCGCTGGCCGAGATCGGCGTTTATCTCGTGCTGGTCTTCGCCTCGCTCGCCGTCGAGGCGCTGAATACCGCAATCGAGGAAATCGTCGATCGCGTCTCGCCCGAGCAATCGGAATTTGCCCGCCGCGCCAAGGACCTCGGCTCGGCCGCCGTGATGTTCATGTTGGTGGGAACCGGCCTCTATCTCGTGCTGTTGACGGTCGCGGCCGCCATGGGGCGGTGAGGCCCCGGCTCAGGCGGGTTGGCAGGACCGTGCCGCCCCGCTATGTCTCCCGGCCAATGCTTCTCGATTTGAAGGCTTCATCATGACCGACACGCTGCCCGACCGTCTTTCCAACGACCCGAAGAGCCCTTTCCATGACGAGGCGCTGCTCGAGCGCGGCATCGGCATCCGCTTCAACGGGACCGAGAAGAACAATGTCGAGGAATATTGCATCAGCGAGGGCTGGGTCCGCGTCGCCGCCGGCAAGGCGCGCGATCGTTTCGGCAACCCGCTGACGATCAAGCTCAAGGGCGTCGTCGAAGCCTATCTGCGCGGCGACCCGGCCGACACCGAAGACGCCGGCTGAGCCGACGCTGCGACAAAGGGCTAAGGCGTCTCGCCTTCGTCCTCTTCGTCGGCCGGCGCGCGTTCGACCAGTCCATGGCCGAGCGCGACCCGCTCGTCGAACACGAAGCACTCGCCCTGCCAGAGGCTCTGCTCCGGCGGGATGGTTTCGAGATATTTGAGGATGCCGCCCTTGAGGTGGAACACCTCGGCGAAGCCCTGCGAAAGGAGGTAGGAGCTCGCCTTCTCGCAGCGGATGCCGCCGGTGCAGAACATGGCGACCTTCTTGTTCTTCTCCGGATCTAGCGTGCGGCTGACGAAATCCGGGAACTGCGAGAATTTCCGCGTTTCGGGATCGAGCGCGCGCTCGAACGTCCCCATCTTCACTTCGAAGCGGTTGCGCGTATCGACGACGATCACGTCCGGATCCGAGATCAGCGCGTTCCAGTCCTCCGCCGCGACATAGGTGCCGACCTGCTTCGTTGGATCGACCAGCGGCTGCGCCAGCGTGACGATTTCCTTCTTTAGCCGGACCTTGAGCCGCTTGAACGGCATGGCGCTCGCGCTCGAAAATTTCAGCTCGAGATTGTCGAGCCGGCCGCCAAACAGGGCGCCGGTGGTGATCTCGGCGATGACGGCGTCGATGCCATCGTCCAGCCCGGCGATCGTGCCGTTGATTCCCTCCGGCGACAGCAGCAGCGTTCCGCGAATTCCGTGCGTCGCACAGAGTTCGAGCAACGGCGCGCGCAGGTCCTCGAAGTCGGGAAGTGCTGCGAATTGATAGAGGGCGGCAACCTTATGTGTCATGCGGCGAGGCAATAACACGATGTCGCAAGCGACGAAAATGCAAGAATGACGCGGCTCCCCTCTAAACATAGGCTGGAATCGTTCCTACATGCCGACCGAGGGCCCGAGAAGGCTCGCTATCTTACAAAAGGGACGAGATATGTTTTTCGGCAAGCGCACACCGGCTTTTCTGGCGATGATTGGCATCGCCACGGCGATGAGCTTCGCTGTTGTGGATGTTGCGGACGCCCGCCGGGGCGGTAGCTTCGGCAGCCGTGGCACGCGCACCTTCCAGGCTCCTGCTGCCACGCAGACGGCGCCCAACGCGGCCCAGCCCGTGCAGCGTTCGATGACGCAGCCGGGGCAGGCGACGAACGCCGCGCGCCCTGCCGCGCAGCAGGCATCGCGTCCCGGTTTCCTGGGCGGTTTCGGCGGCTCGATGCTAGGCGGACTGATGATGGGCGGCCTCATCGGCATGTTGCTGGGCAATGGCCTGGGCGGCATGGCGGGAGCGTTCGGCTTCATCCTGCAGTTCGCGCTGCTGGCCATCGGCGCCATGTTCCTGTTCCGCTTCCTGGCCAATCGCAACCGTCCGGCGGGTGCCGCAGCCGGCGTCGCCGGTCCGGCTCCCCGGATGGCGGGCGGCATGCCCAATGTCGACGCGCCGTCGCGTGAAGCGCCGGCCGCCGCCCCGCGCAGCGGTCTGGGCGCCGGCCTCGGCGGCTTTGGCGGCCTGGGTGGCTTCGGCTCCGGCGCCAAGGCGGCTCCCCGCCCGGCCAATGCCATGAATGCCAATGACGAAGTCGGCATCACGGGCGGTGATCTCGACGATTTCCAGCAGCTTTTGGACGACGTGCAGAGCGCTTTCGGTCGCGAGGATTATGCGGCGCTGCGCCTGCGCACCACGCCGGAGATCATGTCCTACCTCTCCGAGGAACTGAGCCAGAACGCGACCCAGGGCCAGCGCAACGACGTTACGGACGTCAAGCTGCTGCAGGGCGACCTGGCCGAGGCCTGGAGCGAGGATGGCACGGACTACGCCACCGTCGCCATGCGCTACGAGAGCCGGGATGTCATGCGCGACCGGGCGACCGGCGCGATCCTCTCTGGCAATGCCGACGAGGTGACGGAGACGACCGAGCTCTGGACGTTCGCACGCCAGTCTGGCGGCGAGTGGAAGCTCTCTGCTATCCAGGAAGCCTGATCGACCCAGGCCGTACGGAAGTGACAAAGCGGGTCGGCATGTCTGCCGGCCCGCTATTTTTTTCTCTGCTGAATTTCGGGAGATTCCATGCCTTCCAGCCCCTCGCTCACTGCCATTGGCTTCGATGCCGATGACACGCTCTGGCAGAACGAGCAGTTCTACCGGCTGACGGAGCAGCGCTTTCTCGACCTGCTGGCCGAGCATGGCGACCGGGAGGAGATTGCCCGCCGGCTGAACGAGGCCGAGCGGCGCAACCTGAAGCTCTATGGCTTCGGCATCAAGGGCTTCACCCTGTCCATGGTCGAGACCGCGATCGAACTGACCGACGGCCGCATTCCGGCGACCGCGATCCGCGAAGTCCTTGCCGCCGGCCGCGACATGCTGGTCCATCCCGTCGAGACGCTGCCGCATGTGCGCGAGACCCTGGAGCAGCTTTCCGGCCAGTATCGCCTGATCCTGATCACCAAGGGCGATCTGTTCGACCAGGAGCGCAAGCTGGCGGCTTCCGGCCTCGGCGACCTGTTCCATGCCGTCGAGATCGTCAGCGACAAGAATGCGGCCACCTATCAGCGCATCTTCACCCGCCATGCCGATGGTCCCGCCAACAGCATGATGGTCGGCAACTCGCTGAAGTCCGATATCGTGCCGGCGATCGAGGCCGGGAGCTGGGGCGTCTACGTGCCCCATGACCTGACCTGGTCCTTCGAACACGTCGATGCCCCCGTCGACGCCCCGCGTTTTCGCGAGGTGCCGCATCTGGGCGAACTTCTGCCGCTGCTATCGAAGCTCGACTGAAGAGGCGCATCCTGTTGGAACGAAAAGGGCGAGGCAGCCGGTGCCTCGCCCTTTCTTTTTGCCGTGGCCGCTATTGCGGCAGCGCGCGGGTGGGCTCGGCGAGGGTGACCGCCGGCGGAGCCCATCGGCCGGTCAGGACGGCGCCCTGGGGCGCATAGAGGCGCATTGTCAGGTTGAACGGCCCCTTGGGAGCGGGCAGCCAGTTGGCTTCCTTGTCCTTGCCGGGGCTTTCGTTCTGGAAATAGAGCTCCAGCGAGCCGTCTGCATCCTTGACGAAGGGCATCCAGCTCGACACGGCGGAACGGTTGAGCGGGTTGACGACCGGGAAGCCTTCCGGGTCATACAGGGTAACAGACCAGAAGGCGTCTACCGGCGGTTCCTGGCCCGCCTCGAAATGCAGGACGTAGTTGTTCGCGCCATCCAGCGGCTTGCCTGTGGAATCGCCGAGATTGATCGGGTAGATGGCATCCTCCGGCAGATTGGCGCCAAGCCCGAACTGCGCGACCATCGCCCGCTTCAGGTAATAGTTGCCGTAGACGCCCATCGTGTCGGTGTTCAACGACCAGCCGTTCTCGACCGGGGCCAGCGTCTTCATTTTCCACGCCATCAGCTTCTGCGCATCTTTCGGCGCCGCCATCAGGGCTGCCTGCACGTCCGGCGGAAGCTTGGCGAAGTCGAAGGGCTGGCCGGGCACGATGCCGATCTTGGCGAGATTGGCGACCATCGGCTGATCGGTCATGTGCGGCGGGTGCAGCTTGAGCAGCTCCGCCGCATAGGCGAAGTACTGGTCGCCGGGCATGCCATCGATCGTCTGCTTGGGCGGGGTCTTCATGTCGATCTTGGGATCGATCTTCACGGCCTCGGCCTTCGGCGACTGGCCCCATTGCGACAGCGGCACGACCTTGTAGCCGGCCTGGATCTTGTGCACGGCGTCATAGTCCGACGGGCCGTCCGTCTTGGTGCGGCCGATGAGCCAGACATAGGGCGTTGGCGCCTCCAGCCGCACGGTATCCTTGGGCAGCTTGAACTCCGTCAGCCAGTTTTCCTTGAGATCCGGCCGCCAGCCGGGCGGCGTCACCAGATAGTTGGCGGCCTCCGTGCCCGTCGTGCGCCAGCCGGGCGACGCGAAAACGTCCGTCCACATGTCGAGCATGGGGAGCAGGAAATAGCGGCCATCCGTATTGGGGCTCGATAGCACCACCGGCTCCTGCGTCATGTCCAGCCAGGCGATGGAGTAGAGCGTGTCGAAATTGGGCCGCACGACGCCCCTGAATTCGGCCGGGGGAAACTCCGGGACATTGACGACGGTGTTCATCGGTCCGCGGCCCAGCTCCTTGCCGGACTCGACATTGGTGCTTTGCTGGCGGGTCAGATCCATCGTGATCAGCGGATAGAAATAGAGATAGGCGTCCGCCGCGATGGCGCGGGCCTGATCGCTGGTAAGCGCGGCCTCGGCCTGTGCGGAGGGCGGCGCGGCGGCTGCCAGCGCAGCCCCCAGTGTCGCCGCAAGAAGGGAGATACGCATCGCACAGACCTGCTTTCTCCGCTTGGTGCGGACTTTGGGTTGAAGGATCGAGGCGTGTATATTTGGCGATGCATTCCGTTGCGTCGAGTAAATTCGTTTTGAGGTGCGCGTATGCTTGGAAATATATTTAGAAAGGAAGTTTTCCTTATTTAAGATGTCTGGTTTGACACGTGACGGTGCCTGTCTTTGCTTCTGGATGGCGGCTCGCGTGGAACGATCCGGCATCTGGGCGGATTGGGATAGCGCGCAGACGTGTTTGGTCTGGCCAACGGAATTGGGAGGGAGTGATGGTTCAGGTTGTCGGGATCGATCATCTTGTCATTCGCGTCAGTGATTTCGAGCGATCGAAGGCGTTCTATGACCGGCTCTTCACGTTTCTCGGCTTCGAGGTGTTGGGCGAGTATGGCGACGCAATCGGCTGGACCAATGGCAAAACCCGCTTCTGGATCGGCGAGGCGGATGAGGAAGGCAAGAAGCATCCGCACCGCATCGGCAATATCGGCTTTCATCACTACGCGTTTGAACTGCGAAGCCGGAAGGATGTTGATGATCTAGAGGCCTTCTTGAAGCGGGAGAACGTTCCCATCGTCGACCCTGCTGCCGAATATTACGAGGATTACTACGCGGTATTCTTCCTCGATCCGGACGGGCTGAAGCTGGAAGGTATGAAATATGGCGAACGAGGATCGGCCGACGGCGATGGATGAGGCCCGTGGCCGGAAAGCCCGGCGGGAGCCCCTGGCATGACCGAGTCAGCTTTGGTGAGCTTCCATGCCGATGTGGCGACCGACAGCCGGGGCCGGCGGATCCAGGAGATCCTCGACTGGGACGACGACCAGTTGGAACGGGTCCATGATTATATCCAATGGCTCTTTCCGCTGACCGAACGGAGCGCTTTCAATCCCGGTGCGCCTATCCTCACCGCGACGGATATTGCGGCCTTCCGCCAGCGCCCAGACCTTCGGGCGTCCCTCCACAAGGCCTTCCTCCGCCTGCTCGCCTTTTACGGCTTCGCCGAAACTACGGGCGAACCCGATCTAAGCATCGTCCGGGCGCCCGACTTCCCGCGCCGGGCGCAGAGCTGGGCGAGGCCGGGCAACCACAATTTGCTGCGCATTAGCCGCATTCTCCGCGCCATGACCCAATTGGGGTTGGAGCGCGAAGCACAGGCCTTCCTGGCGGCGCTCGAAGCGCTGAATGCGGAAGACCCGGCCAGGTTTGGCGTCGTGACGTTGCGCTACTGGCGGAATGCGGTCTCGCCGGGCTGACGAGAGCGTCGCGGGCTAGCCGGACCGATCGCCATTGTCGTGGAAGAAATCATAGATCGCGCGCGCCATCTGTTCGGAAATGCCGGGCACGCCGAGCAGATCCGGCACGCTGGCCCGGCCGACGGCCTTGGCCGTTCCGAAATGGGCGAGCAGGGCGCGCTTGCGCGTCGGACCGATGCCGTCGATCTCGTCCAGCGGGCTCTTGGTGAGCGCGACCTTGCGCTTGGCGCGATGCGTGCCGATGGCGAAGCGGTGGGCTTCGTCGCGCAGCCGTTGAACGAAATAGAGCACCGGGTCGCGCGGCTGCAGCATGAAAGCCTCGCGACCGGGCACGAAGAATTTCTCGCGGCCTGCGTCGCGGTCCGGTCCCTTGGCGATTCCGATTAGCGGCACCTGGTCGGTCAGTCCCAGTTCGTCGATGATCGATTTCGCCGCCGACAACTGGCCCTGTCCGCCATCGATGAACACCAGGTCCGGCCAGGGGCCGAACCCGTCTTCGTCGCGTGGCGCCGCTTCGCGCGAGCCGGCTTCCTTGACGAGGCGGGAGAAGCGTCGGGTCAGCACTTCGCGCATCATGCCGAAATCGTCGCCCGGCGTGATGTCCTCCGAGCGGATGTTGAACTTGCGGTACTGGTTCTTCACGAAGCCGTTCGGCCCGGCGACGATCATGCCGCCGACCGCGTTGGTGCCCATGATGTGGCTGTTGTCATAGACCTCGATCCGGCGCGGCGGGCTTTCGAGGCCGAACGCGGCGGCGACGCCTTCCAGAAGGCGCGCCTGGCTGGACGTTTCCGCCAGATTGCGGCCGAGCGCCTCGCGCGCATTCAGCAGCGCATGATCGACGAGGTCCTTCTTCTCGCCGCGTTTCGGAACGGCGATCTCGACCTTGTGCCCGGCATGCTCGGAAAGCGCCGCGGCGATCAGCTCCATTTCCTCGACCTCATGGCTGAGGAGGATAAGCGAGGGCACGGGCTTGTCTTCGTAGAACTGCGCAAGGAACGCGCCGAGGATTTCGGCCGCGTCGAGGCTCTTGTCGGCGCGGGGATAGAAGGCGTGGTTGCCCCAGTTCTGGCCGGTGCGGAAGAAGAACACCTGCACGCAGTTCTGGCCGCCTTCCTGATGCACCGCCAGCACGTCGGCCTCGTCGACCGATTGCGGATTGATGCCCTGGTGCGACTGGACATGCGACAGCGCGGCAATGCGGTCGCGATAGATGGCGGCGCGCTCGAAATCGAGGTCGGCGCTGGCCGATTCCATGGCGCGGGCGAGGTCGGTCTTGATGACGGACGACTTGCCAGTCAGGAAGCCCTTGGCCTCGCGCACGAGCTCCGCATAGTCATCGAGCGCGATCTCGCCGGTGCAGGGCGCCGAGCAGCGCTTGATCTGGAACAGCAGGCAGGGCCGCGTCCGGCTTTCATAGACCGAATCCGTGCAGGTGCGGATCAGGAATGCCCGCTGCATGGCATTCATCGTCGTGCCCACCGCGCCTGCGGAGGCGAAGGGGCCGAAATATTCGCCGCCACGGCTGCGCGCGCCGCGATGCTTCACCAGCTGCGGCGCTTCGTGGTCGGTGATCAGGATATAGGGAAACGACTTGTCGTCGCGCAGCAGCACATTGTAGCGCGGGCGCAGGCGCTTGATCAGGTTCGCTTCCAGCAGCAGCGCTTCCGTCTCGGTCCGCGTCGTGACGAATTCCATCGTCGCGGTCTGCTGGATCATGCGGATGATCCGGTTCGACTGCATGCCGATGCGCGTGTAGCTGGTGACGCGCTTCTTGAGGTTCCGCGCCTTGCCGACATAGAGCACGTTGCCGCTCTGGTCGAACATCCGGTAGACGCCGGGCGCATTGGGCAGGCGCGTGACGAAATCCGCAATCACCGACGCGCCCTGGCCACGCGACAGGAATTCGCCGCCCGCCTCGAAGGCGGTCTCGGCCGATGGCGCTTCTTCCGGCGCGACCGGGATCGCGGCGGAATCGCCTTCGATCTCGGGCTCGGGCTTGTCGATATCGTGGGGAGGCAGGGTGTTCACTCGTTGATGCCTACGACGTCCGGCGTTTCCCATGCAAGATGCTGCCCGCCATCGAGCGCGATCATCTGGCCGGTGATGGAACGTGTTTCATACAGATATCGTATCGTCCGACCGAATTCGCAAAGGTCGGGTCCGTGACGCAACAGCACGGCTTCCGCCTGCTTGCGGAATTCGGCCGGATCCTGGCGCGGCGAGGGCAGGGTGGGGCCCGGCCCGATGGCATTGACGCGGATGCGCGGCGCCAGCGCCTGGGCCAGCGTCCGGGTCGCGGTCAGCAGGCCGGATTTCGACAGCTGATAGGAAACGAAGTGTGGCGTCGTCTTCCAGGCGCGCTGGTCGATCATGTTGACGACAAGTCCGTCCCGGTCGGCCGGAAGCTGGGCGGCGAAGGCGTCGGCCAGGAAGACAGGCGCGGCAAGGTTGACCGCCATCTGGCGCTGGAAGCGCGCCGGCTCGAGCGAGCCGATGCCGTCCGCCTCGAAGATCGAGGCATTGTTGACGAGCAGCGTCAACGGTCCGAGCGCCGCGGCAGCCTTGGCCGGCAAGGCGCGCGCGGCGTCGAGATCGGCGAGGTCCGCGGTGACCACGGCGGCGCGGCCGCCCTGTTTGCGGACATCCTCGGCCAGCGCCTCGGCCACGGCGACTGAGCTTCGGCAATGGATGGCGACGGCAAAGCCGTTTTTCGCGAGGTCCTCGACGATGGCGCGCCCGATTCGCCGCGCGCCACCGGTGACCAGCGCGATGCCCTTTTCGTCCGTCATTCTGCCTGCCGATCGTGCGAATCCATGGGACTGCGAAGATAGGGTGGCGCGGCCATTTCGGTAAGCCTTCATTAGGCTTGGTTAAATGTGGTCAACACCTGCGTCGACACCATGTCAGAGGGGTTAACGCGAAAAGGTTCCATTCGCTAAAATTGTCGTTAAATCAGGTGGTTAACACCGATTTGCGTGATTTTGGCAACGCTGGCCGAATGCCCCGAACATGCCGCAATTCCTGTCATGTTCTGCCGCAATGACAGGGTTAATTCGGACCATCGGATCGGGGGCAGAAAGTCGCTCCCGGATCAAGTTTTGTAAGTTCAGTTTAGTAAGCATGGAGACTAAGATGCTGCGTATCCGCACCCTCTCCCTCGGCGCTCTGGCGCTCGCTCTTTCGGCAGCCCCGGTTCTGGCTGCGGATCTCACCTACGAGCCGGCCCCGGCTCCGATGGCTCCGGCCGCGCAGGCATTCAGCTGGACCGGCCCGTATGTCGGCGCCCTGGTCGGCTACGGCTGGTCCTCCAGCGATGCCAACTCGCTCGGCGCTTTCGGCAGCGTGAACGGCGACGGCTTCAAGGGCGGCCTCTATGCAGGCTACAACTTCGACATGGGCAACCAGTGGGTTGTCGGTGCTGAAATCGACGCCAACCTCGATGACGTCAGCGGCTACAACGCCCTCGGCGGCTTCCGTCAGAAGTGGGACGGCACGGCCCGCGCTCGCGTCGGTTACGCCTTCGACCGTTACCTCGCTTACGGCACCGGTGGTGCAGCGATCTCGGGCGCCAAGGCTTCGGTCAACGGTGCTGGTTCGGACGATCAGACCCACATGGGTTGGACCGTTGGCGCCGGCGTTGAGGCCCAGGTCTGGAACAACGTCACCGCTCGCGTCGAATACCAGTACGCTTCCTACGGCAAGGAACACTACGACATCGGCGGCCCGGGCGGCACCGACATCGACTTCAGCACCAACACGATCCGTGCTGGCGTTGGCGTGAAGTTCTAAGATCGGTTCTTCCGAACCTGATCAAAACGCCGGCGGGGCAACCCGCCGGCGTTTTTTTGTTTTGGCGGCGTTATCCGGTGTTCTGGTTGGCTCACCTGCCCAAACAAAAAGAGCCCCGGCGATGCCGGGGCTCTTTCGTCTGTCGGATGGTCCCGGCCGATCAGGCGCGGGCATATTCCGTGCCGGCGAACAGGGCCGCCTGCAGCGCATGCCAGCTTTCCTCGTCCGGCGCGCAGAGCAGGCCGCCTTCGCGATGCGTCGGCAGGTAGGCGCTGCCGTCGAAGCGGGCGGAATAGCCGCCGGCCTCCTGATGGATCAGCCAGCCCGCGACGTGGTCCCAGACGGTCAGCTTGGCATAGAGACCGAAATGGCTGTTGCCGCCGGCCAGCATCCGGTACTCGTGCGCGGCGCAGCGATAGCCGGCTGCAGAGCGGGTTGACGCCAGATTGGCGCAGACCTGCGAACGCAGCGGTTCCGGCAGCAGGGACCAGGACGCGGTGCCCGACATCTGGGGAACCGGCTTCGCGGCCGCGACCTGGAGGTCGTTGCGCTCGCCGCTGGCATTCTCCGTCCAGGCGCCTTCCCCGCGAATGGCCGTGGTCCAGTCGCCGCCGATCGGGTCCAGGATGACGCCGCCGACCGCCTCGCCGCGAACCACAACGCCGGCCATGACTCCGAACAGGGTGAGCCCAGAGGCAAAATTCTTGGTGCCATCGACGGGGTCGACGATAAAGGCGAGTTCGGCGCCGTCGAGCCGGTCGAGCAGCGCCTCATCCGCCGATACCGCCTCTTCGCCGATGACCACGGCGCCCGGAAATGCCTTGTTCAACGCGGCGGTGATCATCCGCTCCGCCGCCTCGTCGGCGTCGGTGACGAGGTCTTCGGCCGAAGTCTTCTGGCGGATCGCCCCGGCGCTCAGATGCCGGAAGCGCGGCAGGATCTCGGCTTCCGCAGCGTCGTGCAGGATCCGGGCGACCGTCTGGGCATCGCCCACTGAAAAGCTCATGGAATTCTCCGGGGGATCAGGATGGGAAGCGCGTCAGCTCGAAGCTCGGGACGCGGGCGGCGAAGTCGTCGAGGAAGGCGACCAGCCGGGGATGGGTGGCGCGCCAGGCGCCCTCGAAGCGAAGGTCTAGATAGCCAAGCGCACAGGCGAGCGCGATCGAACCGACATGAACCGCTCCATGGAAGGCATGGGCCTCGGCGGCGGCGAGGCCACGATCGACCTTGCCTTGCTGATGTGTCGTCCATTTGACGCTCTGCTGCGCCGGGTCGCGCCAGCGGCTCTCATAGACCTGGAGCAGCGCGGCGTCGGCGATGCCATCGGCCAGCGCCTGCGCCGCCAGAACCGGATAGCGCGTCGCGGCATCGGCCGGGATGATCTTTGCGCCGCCGGCCAGGTGATCGAGATATTCGACGATGACGCGGGAATCGTAGAGCACCGTGCCGTCCTCGAGTATCAGCGCCGGGATCTTGCCGAGCGGGTTCTGCTGCCGGAGCACCTCGTTCGGATCTGCCGTATCGGCGGCGACGATGTCGATTCGGTCCATCAGTCCGAGATGATGGGCGGCGATCTTGACCTTGCGCCCGAACGGGGAGGCGGGCGAACTGCGCAGCACGAGCAAAGCGAGGGTCCTTGTCGGATTGGGGAAAGTGTCCTGCCGGCCTAGCGGACCGGCGGCATGACGAGGCTGTTGTTGCGGCAGGCCTTGCGGTCCACCTCGGCGCAATCGCGGAAGCGGAGATCCTTCGTCAGGCAGACGCGCACTTCCTTCAGCCGCCGCGAATCGCAGCTGACGGCGATGCCGCTGGCCTTGAGGCCGGGATTGGCGGCGATGAAGGCGGCCTCGACGTCGCGGGGCGAGACCGTCAGATAATCCGGCAGGTCGACAAACTGGCGCGGGATCCGCACGGCATCATGCGCCTGGCGGGTCAGGTCGAAATAATCCGAAGGCTCCAGGCCGGAGCAGGAGCCGTGCGTTCGCCATTCATGTCGCACGAGAGACGGACTCGGCATCACGTCGAGCATGCTGTCGACGAGGCGGCGCGGCAATCCGCTGCGCGGACCCACATCGCAATCGCGCGGCGAGCCGCGTTCATATTGCGGCCAGAGGCCATGCACGACAAAGGCGAAGGGACGGGGGCCGCCGCACTGGATGCGGTCGGAGCGCCCGCGGTCCTGGCAATAGGTCGGCGACCATGACAGCGACAGAACGTAAAAATCGAAATCGCCCGGCGTGTCGGCAGACGCCGGCACGCCCGCTGTCATCCAGGCGGATAGGGCGAGAAAAACCGCCAACAGGCCACCGACGGCCCGCGAGCGTGGCACGCTCAATACCGGCCCGGACGAACCGTGCGGCACCAGCCGTCATGGACGCGCCACGGATCCTGGCCCGCGACGCAGAAATCGACATACCAGCCGATCGAGGCGAAGCCCATGCGCTCCTCGATCAGGTAGTAGACGGCGGTCGGGCGGACATTGTCGGCGATATAGACGTCGGCCTTGCAGAAGCGGCGGTCGATCAGGCCCGGATCGCCCGGCCGGAACTGCGTCTCGGTGATCGATGCCACTTCGCGGAAGGCGAGGTTGTTGCCCCAGGTATGGGTGTTGGCCCAGTGATAGCGCTCGGCGATGTTGGACATCACCTTCGGCGAGTCGCAGGGCGGCACGGTGCCACGATCCCAGCCGCGCCGGACCTCCGGGGTGTAGCCGCCATCATAGTCGGCCGCGAGGGCGGCGCTGGAGCCGGCAAGGGCGGCGACAAAGGCGAGGGCAGCTGCGAGGCGACGGATCATGATTGCGATTCCCCAGAGGACGCTTTGCAGGACGATGCGTCACAGCCGCCATTATGGTCAAGCATTCAGGGGGCCGGATCGGGCAGGGTGGTGAACAGAGAGTCGCCGTGTGGAGTGCTGGCAACAACCCCCGTTTGAGCCGATATGAGGCGCAACAAGGAATGGAGCACGGATATGGGCCTTCTGGTCGACGGAGTTTGGCAGGATCAATGGTACGACACCCGCAACACGGGCGGTCGCTTCCAGCGTAGCGCCGCGGGCTTTCGCAACTGGGTGACGGCGGATGGCAGCCCGGGCCCGACGGGCCGGGGCGGCTTCAAGGCCGAGGCCGGGCGCTATCACCTCTACATCGCCCGGGCCTGTCCCTGGGCCCACCGCGTCATGATCTTCCGCGCCCTGAAGGGCCTTGAGAAGATGATCGACTATTCCGTCGTCAACTGGCTGATGGCCGAGAACGGCTGGACCTTCGCCCCGGGCGAGGGCGTCACCGAAGACAAGATCAACGGCTTCGAGTTCCTGCATCAGGTCTACACCAAGGCGGATCCGGACTATTCGGGCCGCGTCACCGTGCCGGTGCTCTGGGACAAGCAGACCGGCACGATCGTCAGCAACGAATCCTCCGAAATCATCCGGATGATGAACTCGGCGTTCGACGGCATCGGCGCCCGGAAGGGTGACTATTATCCTGAGGCACTGCGTCCCGAGATCGACGCGCTCAACGCCCGCATCTACGACACCGTCAACAACGGCGTCTACAAGGCCGGCTTCGCCACCAGCCAGTCGGCCTATGAGGAAGCGATCCACCCGCTCTTCGCCAGCCTCGATTGGCTGGAGGGATTGCTGTCCCAGCAGCGCTACCTGGCCGGCGACCGGCTGACTGAGGCGGACTGGCGGCTGTTCACGACGCTGCTGCGCTTCGACCCCGTCTATGTAGGCCACTTCAAGTGCAACCTGCGCCGGCTGGTCGATTATCCCGCGCTCTGGTCCTACACGCGCGAGCTCTACCAGATGGACGGCATCCGCGAGACGGTCGATTTCGACCACATCAAGCGGCACTATTACGAGAGCCACAAGACGATCAACCCGACCGGCATCGTGCCGCTCGGCCCGATCCTGGATTTCGACGAAAGGCCGGATCGCGCCTTCGCAGCGTGATCCGCTAGGTCTCGCCGCGGATCCACCAGACGCGGCGGCCTGCCTTGTCGGTCTCGCCCAGAATGGGGGCGAGGCCGGTCAGCAGCGTGTCGAGCGTGCGGTCGAGCTGCCAGGGCGGATTGCAGATGACGATGCCCGTGCCGTTGAAGGTGTCGGGCGTCGTCCGCTCGCGCACCCAGAGCTCGGCCCCGAGAATCTTGGTGATTCCGCTCTCGGCCAACCGCTTGTGGAAATTCGCGACCGCGCCGATATCCTTGATCGGATACCAGAGCGCGTAGATGCCTGTCGGCCAGCGCTGATAGGCCTTTTCGAAACGCTCAAACATCGTCTTGAATTCGTCGGGCTGCTCGAAGGGCGGGTCGATCAGGAGGAGGCCGCGACGCTCCTTGGGCGGCACGAAGGAGCCCAGCGCCAGCCAGCCGTCGAGTTCGATCGCCTTGACCTGGATGTCGCCCGCGAACAGCGCCGCCAGCGTCGCATGGTCGGCGGGATGCATCTCGACGGCGGTCAGCCGGTCGGTATCGCGCAGCAGGTGCCGCACGAGCCAGGGCGAGCCCGGATAGTGCTTCAGCTTGCCGTTGGGATTGGCGGCAGCGATCGTAGCCAGATAGGGCGCTAGCGCCTCGGCGAGCTTGCGGGAAAGGTCGATGGCCGGCTTGCCATCGCCGCGCAGCAGCTTGCCGATGCCGCCCTGCCATTCGCCGGTCTTGCCCGCCTCGGTGGCCGTCAGGTCATAGAGACCGATGCCGGCATGGGTGTCGATCACCCGGAACGGCTTGTCCTTGGCCTTGAGGTGCTCGAGGAGCAGCGCGAGGATGGCGTGCTTGACGACATCGGCGAAATTTCCGGCGTGATAGGCGTGGCGATAGTTCATGGCCACGGTGTTGGCATTGGCCGGGCGGCGGTGCAAGGCCCATTCCGGCCAGGGCATGCACTTATCAGCACCGCCGCGCCGGCGATCAGGCGGCGAGCAGGCGCTGGATCTCGTCCACGGGTGTCGAGGTAAGGGTCTTCGGCACCTCGCCATGGATGCGGTCGCTGACCTGCTTGTGGAAAGTCTGCCGCAGCATGCCGAGCGTCTTGGGCGGCGCGACGATCACCAGTTCCTCGAAGTCGCCGGCAAGGGCGGCTCGATAGAGCGCCTCAGCGATCGTCGTGGCGAACTTCTGCTCTTCCAGCGTGTGCCAATCCGTCTGCTCCACCGAACTGCGAGCGGAGCCCACGCTCTGCATGACGCGGCCCGGCCGGTCGGTGCCTTGCTCATGCGTCGACGGGTTATCCGCGCCGTCCAGGATCCGCTCGACGACCAGGTCCAGCGCCTGCGGCGTGCCGCGATTGCGCAGGAAGAGCGCCTTGCGCCCGTCGCCGACCAGGATCAGGGCGTTATGGTGGATGAGAAAATCGGGCATGAGACACCTTCCTGCGGGGATCATTGCGGGCAAGCGCCCCCCGGAGAGGGAGGGTGCTTGTCACGCCAACGCACCCTTCGCCGTTGGGTTGCGGCATTATGGTCGGAGCCGGTGCCGACGGACACCGCAAATCGCGCCGCCCTGGATCAGCTTTGCGTGTTCGCCGGTAGTCTATCCGGCGCCGCCCATGTCGCCGCATAGCCGGCGATCATCTCGCCATAGGCGTCGTCCGGCGGCAGCGCCGCGAAGCTGCGCTCGGCCGGCGTCGTCGCCCAGGCCAGCTTCTCGCTCGTCCACGTCTCCATGTAGGGGACGAACCAGCTGGGGTCGTCGAGCATGGTGGGCCGGAGGTTGACGAAGAAGTCGATCCCATCCGGCCGAGTGAACATCCACGTCATGCAATGTCCGCAGAAATAGTGCTTCGGCGCACCATGCAGGCCCCCGATGACGGGCTCCCCTTGGGTCACCTCGAAGGCTTCGCTGGGGATGGCTGCGGAAAGCGAATAGGCGCTCGACGACATCTTCTGGCAGCCGGTGCAGTGGCAGGCCATGGTCAGCAATGGCCGTGCCGTGATCCGCAGCCGCACCGCGCCGCAGCGGCAGCCGCCCTCCTGGATGAAAGGCTCACTCGAACTCATGCTCATGGTCTCCTCCTTCGGTCGTCGTCATGACAGGCGAGGGGAAAACCGCCGTCAAGCGCGCGATGGCCTTTCGCCGGCAGCGGTTGGATCCTGTGCAGGGGCAATCACGCTGGCGAGGGCACATGCCATGCGCCATCGTGAGGTTCTGTATGGCGGCTGCTATGATGGGTCGCGTCGATACCGTGCGGGAGAAGGCGTGTGGATGAGTTCGAGCCGTTCTACCGGCTGGCGGTGTCCGCCGCGATCGGCTTGACCGTCGGCATAGAGCGTCATTGGCGCGAGCGGGAGGCGGCACCCGGCCAGCGAACCGCGGGTATCCGCACCTTCGCATTGATCGGAATGCTGGGCGGAGCTGCCGGCCTGATCGAGGCCGCGCTGCCGAGCGGCGGTACGCCGGGTGTGGTGGTCGCCGCGGTTTTCGTCGCCTTTGCCGGAATTTTCGCATTCTACAAATGGCGGGAGGCGCAGGCGGAGTTCGACTTCAGCGTGACGACGGTGGTCGCCGCGATGGTCACCTATCTGTTCGGGGCGCTGGCCGTGGTCGGGGATCTGCGGCTGGCGGCAGCCGGTGCTGTCACGCTTACCGCGATCCTCGCGAGCCGCGAGGCGCTGCATCACTTCATCGAGCGCATGAGCTGGGTCGAGCTTCGGTCGGCGATCATCCTGCTGGCAATGAGCTTCGTCATCCTGCCCCTGCTGCCGGAAGCGCCATTCGGACCCTTCGGCGGCATCTCGCTGCGGGCGGTCTGGTCGCTCGCCATCCTGCTCGCCGCGATCTCCTATGCTGGCTACATCGCGATTCGTGTCCTCGGCTCGGGGCGTGGCGAACTGGCGGCGGGCGCGGCGGCCGGGCTTGTCTCGTCAACCGCCCTGACGCTTGGCAATGCCCGGCAGGCCGCCAACGGCGGGGACGCACGCCGGCTGGCTGCCGGCGCGGCGGTCGCGGGCGGCGTTTCCTATGTCCGGACGGCCGTACTGGCGATCGCGCTGGTGCCCGCGCTTGCCTCGCTGCTGCTGCCGCCGCTTGTGATCGGCGCGCTCGCCATGGCCGCCGGAGCCGCCTGGCTCATGCGCGGACCCATCGTGGCGCAGCAGGACATGGAGCCAATCGGCAATCCCTTCGAGATCGCGGGCGTTCTGAAGGTCGCGCTGTTCCTCGCCGCGATCGGCTTTGCGGTTCGGGCGGCGTCTTCCGTGTTTGGCTCTGCCGGCATCATCGCCGCGTCGGCACTGGCCGGCATTGCCGATGTCGATGCCGCCACGGTCACGGTGACAGGGCTTCTGTCGCTCGATCCTGTCATTGGGGCTACGGCGATCATCGCGGCGGTGGCGGCCAATACGGTCGCGAAGGCCATCTATGCGCTGATCATTGGTGGCGGGCGGTTTGCTCGCCTGTTCGGCGCGATCTCCGCCGTCACGCTTATGCTCGGCGCGGCCGCTTTCTGGCTGGCCCGTGCGCTGGTCGGGTGAGAGTTCCCTCAGCCGCCGAAACGCGGGCTGACGAGCATGCCGGCGAGATCGGCGGGCAGGTCGCCCTGCATCACCAGCCGTTCGTGTTCGACGGAGGCGAGGCCGGATGCGACGAGGGCAAGCGCCAGCGGGTAGAGCTGGTGCTCGGCCGTAAGCACCCGCTTTGACAGCGTGTCCGGCGTATCGTCGAGGGCGATCGGCACGGCGGCCTGGCCGATGATCGGCCCGGAATCCATCTGCGCGCGGACGAAATGCACGGTGCAGCCATGCAGCCGCATGCCGGCTTCGATCGCCCGCTCATGCGTGTGCAGGCCGGGGAAAAGCGGCAGCAGCGACGGATGGATGTTGATCATCCGGTCGCGCCAGCCCTCGACAAAGCCATCCGTCAGCAGCCGCATGAAGCCGGCGAGGCACACGAGGTCGATCGCCTCGGCGCGCAGACGAGCGTCCATGGCAGCGTCGAACTCGGCGCGGCTGCCATAGGCCTTGTGATCGATGACAGCCGTGGCAATGCCGGCCTCGGCGGCACGGGCGAGCCCGCCCGCATCGGCCCGGTTGGAGAGTACCAGCGCGATTTCGGCGGGAAATTCGGGATCCGCGGCCGCCTCGATCAGCGCCGTCATGTTGGAGCCGCGGCCCGAGATCAGGATCGCGACGCGCTTCCTTGCCATGGTCACAGCGCCAGCGCGCCGGAGAACTCGACGCCTTCGCCTGTACGCGGCACCAGCGTGCCCAGCCGCATCACGCTTTCGCCTTCAGCGGCGAGCGCCGCGGTGACGGCTTCGACCGCTTCGGGGCTGACCACCACGATCATGCCGACGCCGCAGTTGAACGTGCGCAGCATCTCGTGCTCGGCAACGCCACCTGTCTTGGACAGCCAGGCGAAGACGGGCGGCACGGTAACCGCGTCGAGATCGACCGAAGCAGCCAGCGCATCCGGCAGCACGCGCGGAATGTTGTCGACGAAGCCGCCGCCGGTGATATGCGCCATCGCCTTGATCGCGCCGGTGGCGCGGATGGCGGCGAGCAACGGCTTCACATAGATGCGCGTCGGCTCGAGCAGGGCGCGGCCGAGCGAAAGCTCCGGCGCGAACGGGGCCGGGGCATCGAAGTCGAGGCCCGAGAGTTCGACGATCTTGCGAACCAGCGAGAAGCCGTTCGAATGCACGCCGGAGGAGGCGAGGCCGAGGAGCACGTCGCCTTCGGCGATATCGGGACGCGGCAGCAGGCCGGTGCGCTCGACCGCGCCCACCGCAAAGCCGGCCAGGTCATAATCGCCCGCCTTGTAGAGGCCGGGCATTTCGGCCGTCTCGCCGCCGATCAGCGCGGCGCCGGCGATCCGGCAACCCTGCGCGATGCCGGCGACGACGGTGGCGGCCTCGGCCGGGTCCAGCTTGCCGGTGGCAAAATAGTCGAGGAAAAACAGCGGCTCCGCGCCCTGCACGATCAGGTCGTTGACGCACATGGCAACGAGGTCGATGCCGACCGTGTCATGGATGCCGGTGTCGATCGCGACCTTCAGCTTGGTGCCGACGCCGTCATTGGCGGCGACGAGCAGCGGATCGGTATAGCCGGCCGCCTTCGGATCGAAGACGCCGCCGAAACCGCCGATATCGGCATCCGCACCCGGCCGGCGGGTCGCCTTGACCAGCGGCTTGATCATATCGACCAGACGGTTGCCGGCGTCGATATCGACGCCTGCGTCGGCGTAGCTGAGGGCGTTTTTGGCGCCGGTCTTTTCGGTCATCGAAGGATCCCGGTTGCTTTCGGCAGGGAGGACCACATCCGCGCCGTCGCCGTCAACCCGGAATCACCGAATGCTCGCAAATGCAGCGTTTTGAGCGGCGTTTTGGCGTCGATAGCGGGGCGCAAAGGGCAGGATCGTTGCGGACGCGGCGCGGACCACTGTCGGCGCGCGTATCGTCCGGATATACCTGTCTATTCGCCGGTTGCGGGCCGCTCGCCTTGACCATCTTGCCATGCACGCTCTATCTGGAGCGCTACGGAGCAGGTGGATTGCCCGCCGACCGATGAGATGAGAGGGCGCCAGCGCCGTGAATCTGCAACGTCAGATCGGATTTTGGCTGGGCGCGCTCCTGGTCTTCATAATTTTCCTCGTTGTGTTCAGCAGCGTTCTCCTGCCGTTCCTGGTCGGCATGGCGGTGGCCTATGGCCTCGATCCGATCGCCGATTGGCTGGAGCGGCGCGGGCTAAATCGCCTCTCGGCCTCCCTGGTTATCCTGGTAGGCTTCATCGTCATCCTGGTGCTGATGGTGGTCCTGATCGTGCCGCTGCTGGTCAACCAGCTCGCCGGGCTGATCGACAAGATCCCGACCTATGCGCAGCAATTGCAGGCTCTGATCCAGGCGTTCCTGCAGACCCGCTTCGGACAGATGCTGCAGGTCGACTCCGGCCAGCTTTCGAATTCCATGGGCACGCTGATGAGCGAGGGCGCCGGCTGGCTGTCGACGCTGCTAAAGTCGCTCTGGAGCGGCGGTTCGGCGCTGGTCGACCTGGCGGCGCTGTTCGTCGTCACGCCGGTCGTCGCCTTCTACATGCTGATCGACTGGGACCGGATGGTGGCGCGGATCGACAGCTGGGTGCCGCGCGACAATGTCGAGACGGTGCGCATGATCGCCCGCGACATCGACCATGCGATCGCCGGTTTCGTGCGCGGGCAGGGCCTCGTCTGCCTCCTGCTCGGCTGCATCTATGCGTTCGGGCTGATGCTGGTCGGGCTGAACTTCGGCCTGCTGATCGGTATCGGCGCTGGCATCCTGTCCTTCATCCCTTATGTCGGGACAACGGTCGGCTTCGTGGTCGGCGTCAGCGTGGCGCTGGTGCAGTTCTGGCCGGACTGGCCGTGGATTGGCGCGACGGTCGTCGTCTTCATGGTCGGACAGTTCATCGAGGGCAACATCCTGCAGCCGCGCTTGGTCGGACGCAGCGTCGGGCTGCATCCGGTCTGGCTGATGTTCGCGCTGTTTGCCTTTGGCGCTCTGTTCGGCTTTGTCGGGCTTCTGGTGGCAGTGCCGGCCGCCGCCGCGATCGCCGTCTTGATGCGCTTTGCCATAGCGCGCTATCTGACCAGCCCGATCTATCGGGGCCGGATGGGCGGTGACGACCAGCCCCCCGCGCTTCCTTGAGCGTCCGTCGTTCGAGCCTGTTCACTATGAGTGATTCCCTGCGGCAGTTGCCGCTTTCGCTGCCGCATAGCGCCGCCATGACGCGTGCGGATTTCATCGTCGGGCGGGCCAACCAGTCCGCCATCGCCCTGATCGACCGCTATCCCGATTGGCCCAATCCCGTGGCGCTCCTCGTCGGCCCGGCGGGCTCGGGCAAGACCCATCTCGGCCAGATCTGGAAAGCTGCGACGGGTGCCGTCGAGATCGCGGCGCGGGATCTTGCCACCGCTGGCCTGGACGATCTGGTGGGCACCCATCCCGTGCTGGTCGAGGATGTGGACGGGGAGGGCGTCTCCCAGACGGCGCTGTTCCACCTGTTCAATCTGGTGCGCGAGCGCCGCGTTTCCGCGCTCTTTACCAGCCGGGTCCCGCTGCAGGCGCTGCCCTTCGACCTGCCCGACCTCGCCTCGCGCCTGCGCTCGGCGGTGCCTGTCGGATTGCTGGAGCCGGATGACGAATTGCTGGCGCGCGTCATCGTCAAGCTGTTCGCCGACCGGCAATTGGCGGTCGATCCCGCCGTCATCGATTTCATCAGCCATCGGATGGAGCGCTCGCTGGGCGCGGCCAATCGGCTTGTCGAACTGCTCGACCGGGAGGCGCTGGCCGCGGGCCGGCCGATCACCCGTCACCTAGCGGCGACCGTGCTGGCGCGCGAAGCCGGCGACGAGCCCGAATTGCCTTTCGACGACTAAAGATCCCGAGAGGCTCTGAGCCTGACGCAATTGTCACAATTCGCGTGTATCCTGTGGGGACAACGCGATTGGAAGAGCGGAAATGGACCAGAAGAATCCGGACGCCAAGGCAGCCCTGGCTGCCGTCAAGATCGAGGCGGACGAAGCGAACCGGCTGCGTCACAGCCCGGAACGCTTCATAAATCGTGAGATTTCCTGGCTGGAGTTCAATCGCCGCGTTCTCGAGGAATCGGGCAACGCGCAGCATCCGCTGCTGGAGCGCCTGCGCTTCCTCTCGATCTCCGCCAACAATCTCGACGAGTTCTTCATGGTGCGCGTCGCCGGCCTTCGGGGCCAGCAGCGCGAAGGCGTCAGCATGACCAGCGATGACGGCCTGACGCCGAGCGAGCAGTTGATCAAGATCGCGGACGCCGTCGGCACGCTCGCCTCCGACCAGCAGAACCGCTGGGCGGAACTGCGCGGGGAACTGGCCATCGCCGGCATCATGCTGGTCGACCCCGTGGACCTCAAGGAGAGCGAGCGGAACTGGCTGGAAGGCTATTTCATGGACTCGGTCTTCCCGGTCCTGACGCCGCTCGCCATCGATCCGGCCCACCCGTTCCCCTTCATCCCCAATCTCGGCTTCTCGCTGGTGCTGCAGCTGGTGCGCCCGGCGACAGGCAACCGCATGACGGCGCTGCTGCGCGTGCCGATGACGCTGGACCGCTTCATCAAGCTGCCCAGCTCCGAGCCCGGCATCGAGCGCTTCATCAGCCTGGAGCACGCCGTCCAGCTGTTCACGGCGCGGCTGTTCCCGAGCTATACGATCGAGGGCGTCGGCGCCTTCCGCATCATCCGCGACTCCGACATCGAGGTCGAGGAAGAGGCCGAGGATCTCGTCCGCTTCTTCGAATCGGCCCTGAAGCGGCGCCGGCGCGGCTCCGTGATCCGGCTCGAGATTGAATCGGCCACGCCGGATGCGCTGCGCAACTTCGTGGCCGGCGCACTGGCCGTTCTGCCGGACGAGATCTTCCTCGTCGACGGCATGCTGGCGCTGAACGACCTTTCGCAGCTCGTCGGCGTCGATCGTCCCAACCTCAAGTTCCCGCCCTATCAGGCGCGGTTTCCCGAGCGCATCCGCGAGAATGGCGGCGATTGCTTCGCGGCCATCCGCAAGAAGGATCTGATCGTCCACCATCCCTACGAGTCCTTCGACACGGTGGTGCAGTATCTGCGCCAGGCCGCGCTCGATCCGGACGTCGTCGCGATCAAGCAGACGCTTTATCGCACCTCGAAGGACAGCCCAATCGTCCGGGCGCTGCAGGAAGCGGCCGAGGCCGGCAAGTCGGTGACGGCGCTTGTCGAATTGAAGGCGCGCTTCGACGAGGAGGCCAACATCAAGTGGGCCCGCGATCTCGAACGCGCGGGCGTGCAGGTCGTCTACGGCTTCATCGAACTGAAGACCCACGCCAAGCTGTCCCTGGTGGTTCGCCGCGAGGGCGGGGCGCTGGTCAGCTACGTCCATATCGGCACCGGCAACTATCATCCGGTCACCGCGCGTGTTTACACGGACCTGTCCTATTTCTCGGACGATCCGGCGATCGCCCGCGATGTGGCCCGGCTCTTCAACTACATTACCGGCTACACCGAGCCGGTCGAGATCGAGCGGCTTTCGACGTCGCCGCATTTCCTGCGCAAGCGGATCCTCGACCTGATCTATGCCGAGATCGACCATGTGAAGGCCGGCCGGCCGGGCGCGATCTGGATGAAGATGAATTCGCTCGTCGATCCGCAGATCATCGACGCGCTCTATGATGCCAGCCGGGCAGGGGTCGAAATCGATCTCGTCATCCGCGGCATCTGCTGCCTGCGGCCCGGCGTGCCGGGTCTTTCAGACCGTATCCGGGCCAAATCGATCGTCGGCCGCTTCCTGGAGCATGCCCGCATTCTCTGCTTCGGCAATGGCCACGGGTTGCCCTCGCCGGAAGCGATCGTTTATATCGGTTCAGCCGACCTGATGCCGCGGAACCTCGATCGTCGTGTTGAAGCGATGATCCCGATGCTGAATCCGACCGTGCACGAACAGGTGCTCGATCAGATCATGGTCGCAAACCTGAAGGACAACCAGCAGAGTTGGGAGATCCAGCCTGACGGGACGTCCCGACGGATCGTGCCGCGCAAGGGCGAAGAAGTCTTCAACGCCCATCAGTATTTCATGACAAACCCGAGTCTATCTGGCCGTGGCAAATCGCTCAAAAACAGCTCCCCTCGGTCAATCGGAAACCGGCCTGCCAAATCCTGAAGCAGATACCAGCGCGGGGGGAACCCTGCCGACGCATGAGTATGCGCCGGGGCGGCTGAATGGCAGCGGTCCCGTCGCGATCATCGACATTGGTTCCAACTCGGTGCGTCTCGTCGTTTACGAACGCATGAGCCGCACGCCGATGCCCCTTTTCAACGAAAAGGAGCTGGCCGGCCTCGGTCGCGGCATCGCCGCCACCGGTCGCCTGAACGATCAGGCCGTCGAGGCCTCGCTGGCGGCCATCCGCCGTTTCATGGCGCTTTGCGAGCAGATGCACGTCAAGGCGGTGCATGTCCTGGCGACCGCCGCCGCGCGCGAGGCCTCCAACGGCCCCGATTTCCTGGCGCAGGTTGAGTCCATCACCGGCGCGGACGTCGCCTTGCTCAGCGGCCCGGAAGAAGCGCGTCTGTCGGCCATGGGCGTGCTCTCGGGCATCCATGACCCGGACGGCGTTGCCGGCGATCTCGGCGGCGGCAGCCTCGAAGTGGTCGACATACGCGGCCGTGAAGTCGGCATCGGCGAGACCTTCCCGCTGGGTGGCCTGCGGCTTGAGGAAGTGTCCGAAAAGACGCTGAAAAAGGCCGAGAAGATCGCCATCGACGCCTTGGCCAATTCGTCCGTTCTGGCCAAGGGCGAGGGCCGGCCCTTCTACGCGATCGGTGGTACATGGCGATCGCTCGCCCGGCTGCACATGCGCCAGAAGGGCTATCCGCTTCACATCATGCATGAATATGCGATCCCGGCTGAGGAGGCGCTCGACTTCTGCCGCATGGTCGCCCGCCGCGATGCCGAATCGCTCGATTCGATCGAAGCGGTTTCGAAGAGCCGGCGCCTGCTGTTGCCCTATGGCGCAATCGTGCTGGAGCAGGTGATCCGCGCGATGAAGCCGTCGATGATCATCCTGTCGGCGCTCGGCGTCCGTGAGGGCCTGCTCTACGATCTGCTCGACAAAGAGACCCAGATGGCCGATCCGCTGATCGAGGCGGCCGAGGAACTGGCTCTGCTTCGTTCCCGCTCGCCCGGCCATGTGCGCGAGCTCGGCCCCTGGACTGGCCAGGCCCTGGCCGCGATCGGTATCGAGGAGACGGCCGAGGAGGTTCGCCTGCGCACGGCGGCTTGCCTGATGGCCGATATCGGCTGGCGTGCCCATCCCGATTATCGCGGCGAACAGAGTCTCAATCTGATCGCGCATGGCTCCTTCGTCGGCATCGACCATCCCGGCCGCGCCTACCTGGCCCTGGCGAACTACTACCGCCATGAGGGACTGGTCGACGAGCACATCTCCTCGCGCATCCGCGAACTGGCGACGACCCGCCTGCTGGAGCGGGCGCGGGCGCTGGGCGCAGCGCTGCGCGTCGCCTATCTCGTCTCGGGCGCCATGGCGGGCGTCATCTCGCGCACGCGCATCGAGGCGCGCGGCGACCAGCTGACGCTCGTCCTGCCGCCGGACCGCGCCATGCTGGCCGGCAGCCGCCTGCAGCGGCGCGTCGCGCAGCTGGCGAAGCTGGGCGCGATGAAGCCGGCTATCGTCGTCGAAGAAATCGTCTGAGCGCCTCAGCGGGCGCGTAAAAAGAAAGCGCCGACGGCGAGCCGTCGGCGCTTTGAATAGTCCGAACCCTTAGGGATGCCGTTCAGGCGGCCTCGATGGCCGGCTTGGGTGCGTCGCTCACGATCGTCACGCGGCGGCCGTCGAGACGCAGCGAGATATCGCCGCGCTTCAGCTTGAGCGCCTGCTCGCCGAACAGTTCGCGGCGCCAGCCATGCAGCGGCGGGACGTCGGCATTGTTGTCGCCGGCAATGGCTTCCAGATCGTCCACCGTGGCGATCACCCGCGCCGCGACGCCGTGCTCCTCGCTCGTCATCTTCAGCAGGACCTTCAGCAGGTCGACGGCCGCGCCATTGCCATCCGAGGCCGGCTTGACCTTGGGAACCTTGGGCAGCTTGTCCTTGGGGAGGTCGACGGCCTTCTTGACGGCGGCGAGGATGTCCTCGGCCGTGCGCGAACGCTCGAAGCCCCGGGGAATGGTGCGAAGGCGCGCCAGGGCCTCGGCGGTGGTGGGATGCTGCTCGGCGATCTCGTAGATCGCGTCGTCCTTGAGGATGCGGCCGCGCGGCACGTCGCGGGCCTGCGCCTCGCGCTCGCGCCAGGCGGCGACTTCCATCAGCACGGCCAGTTGCAGCGGTTTCTTGATGCGCATCTTGAGGCGCTTCCAGACATTGGCCGGATCCACCTGGTAGGTGTCGACCGAGGTCAGGACGTTCATTTCCTCCGCAACCCAGTCGTTGCGGTTTTCCTTGTCGAGCTTTTCCTTCAGCGCCCTGTAGACATCGCGCAGATGGGTGACGTCGGCGATGGCATACTCGACCTGCTGCGGCGTGAGCGGACGGCGGCTCCAGTCGGTGAAGCGCGACGACTTGTCGATCGGGTGGCCGGTGATGCGCCCGACGAGCTGGTCATAGCTGATCGATTCGCCGAAGCCGCACACCATGGCGGCGACCTGCGTATCGAAGATCGGATGCGGGAGGATGCCGCCCAGATGCCAGACGATTTCGATGTCCTGCCGCGCGGCGTGGAAAACCTTCACCACGGCCTCGTTCGCCATCAGGGCGAAGAAGGGGGCGAGATCCAGGCCGGGAGCTTCGGCGTCGATGACCACCGCTTCGTCCGTGCTTGCAATCTGGATGATGCAGAGCTTCGGCCAATAGGTGGTCTCGCGCATGAACTCCGTGTCGACGGTGACAAATTCGAACTTCGCGAGGCGATCGCAGGCAGCGGCGAGGGCTTCTGTTGTCGTAATGATATCGGTCATGAAGCTTCTAATAGCGCAGGCCGGGCGGCTTGTCGCGGGGGGAGGTGCGCTTCCCAAATGGAGAGAGCCCAGGCTCCGGCGACGCGGGCGCCAGGAGAAAGCGCCGCTCGCATCGACTTCGGGCCTGGGCAATCCAATATCCCGCCATGGCGCGCGACGACTAGTACGTCGCGTGCCAACCGATGGGGCCGGAGTACATCCGTCCTGACCCGATCGTTCGAACTGCAGCGCCTTTCAGCGCGCGGTCCGTTTCAGTGGCTGGGATGAGAGTTAGATAGGCGACTCTTTCGGGATTACAAGGGAAGGGCGCGCGCCGGGCCCCGGTTCTTGACAAAGCGGGACCCACATGCGCTTTTCCGCGCGCGTATGCGATATTCCCTCCGCTTCCGGGGGCTTGTCCGTTCGCCCTGTCGACGCCAGACCAAACCGGATTCCAGCACCATGCACCGCTATCGCACCCATACCTGCGGACAACTCCGCGAGACCCATGCGGGCGAGACCGTCCGTCTCTCGGGCTGGGTTCATCGCGTGCGAGATCATGGCGGCCTGCTGTTCATCGATCTGCGCGACCATTATGGCCTGACGCAGATCGTCTGCGATCCCGACTCGCCCGCCTTCAAGGTGGCTGAAGCCGTTCGCTCCGAGTGGTGCATTAAGATCGACGGCATCGTGAAGAAGCGCACGGCCGAGACGGTCAACGCCAACCTGTCGACCGGCCATATCGAAGTGTTCGCGCAGGACATCGAGGTCCTGGGGGTCGCCAAGGAATTGCCGCTGCCGGTGTTCGGCGAGCCGGAATATCCCGAGGATATCCGCCTCAAGTACCGCTTTCTCGACCTTCGCCGCGAGACGCTGCACGCCAACATCGTCAAGCGCACCCAGATCATCGCGACCATGCGCGAGCGCATGACCGAGATCGGTTTTCACGAATATACGACGCCGATCCTGACCGCGTCGTCGCCCGAAGGCGCGCGCGACTTCCTCGTGCCGTCGCGCATCCATCCCGGCAAGTTCTACGCGCTCCCCCAGGCGCCGCAGCAGTTCAAGCAGCTGCTGATGATGGCCGGCTTCGACCGCTACTTCCAGATCGCGCCCTGCTTCCGCGACGAGGATCCGCGCGCCGATCGCCTGCCGGGCGAATTCTACCAGCTCGACCTTGAGATGAGCTTCGTCACCCAGGAAGACGTCTGGAACACGATGGAGCCGGTGCTGCGCGGCATCTTCGAGAAGTTCGCCGACGGCAAGCCCGTCAGCCAGAAGTTCCGCCGCATTCCCTATGACACGGCGATCCGCACCTATGGCTCGGACAAGCCCGACCTGCGCAACCCGATCGAGATGCAGGCGGTCACCGAGCATTTCGCCGGTTCCGGCTTCAAGGTATTCGCGCGCATGATCGAGGCGGATCCCAAGGCCGAGGTCTGGGCGATCCCGGCCAAGACCGGCGGTAGCCGAGCCTTCTGCGACCGGATGAACTCGTGGGCGCAGCAGCAGGGCCAGCCGGGCCTCGGCTACATCTTCTGGCGCACCGAGAACGGCGCGCTCGAGGGGGCCGGTCCCGTCGCCAAGAACATCGGTCCGGAGCGCACCGAGGCCGTCCGCCAGCAGCTCGGCCTCGATGATGGCGACGCCGTGTTCTTCGTCGCCGGCGATCCCGCGAAGTTCTACAAGTTCGCCGGCGATGCGCGCACGCGCGTCGGCACCGATCTGAACCTCGTCGACAAGGACCGGTTCGAGCTCTGCTGGATCGTCGATTTCCCGTTCTACGAATGGGACGAGGAGACGAAGACGCTCGATTTCGCGCATAACCCCTTCTCGATGCCGCAGGGCGGCATCGAGGCGCTCAACAACCAGGATCCGCTGACGATCAAGGCGTATCAGTATGACGCCGTCTGCAACGGCTTCGAGATTGCCTCGGGTTCGATCCGAAACCAGCTGCCGGAGACGATGGTCAAGGCGTTCGAGCTGGTCGGCCGGTCGCGTGAGGATGTCGAGCGCGATTTCGGCGGTCTCTACCGCGCGTTCCAGTACGGCGCGCCGCCGCATGGCGGCATGGCTGCCGGCGTCGACCGCATCGTCATGCTGCTCTGCGGTGCGCAGAACCTGCGCGAGATCACGCTGTTCCCGATGAACCAGCAGGCGGAAGACCTGCTGATGGGCGCACCGAGCGATCCGACGCCGAAGGCGCTGCGCGAGCTGCACATCCGCCTGAACCTGCCGGCCTGATCGGCAGGAGGCACCGGCGAGCCTGTGGACGACGGCGAATAGTTGTTTAGCCGGGGTTCACAAGCGAGGGGTGTCCGTCTATATCACCACTGCGCGACGACATCAGTCGCCGCGCTTGACGCGGGGTGGAGCAGCCCGGTAGCTCGTCAGGCTCATAACCTGAAGGTCATCAGTTCAAATCTGGTCCCCGCAACCAGCCTACAAAGAACCCGCCTTAACCGGCGGGTTCTTTCGTTTTGGAGGGTTGTCGGCCAGGCCTTCTTGTCGGGTCAGTCGCCCGGGCAGATCAGCTTCACCTTGACCGTCTCCGTGCCGCTCGCCGACAGGCCACCCTGGGCCAGGACCTTCGCGAAATCCATGCTTTTGACGTCGCGGGACATCGTAGATTCCGTCCGCACTTCCTGGTCCGCGAAATAGGAGCCGCCGCTTAATTCGCCCTGCGGCCGCATCGACATGCCGTGGCCGCCGCGGCACTGGACCTTTACATCGCCCGGCGCGCTGGTCGTCTTGCCCTTCAGCGCCATGGTCAGGCCGTCCGTCTCCAGGGTGAGGTTGACCTTGGTATTGAGCTGACCCGAAGAGGTGCAGGTCATGCCGGCCAGGCGCATCTTGCCGATCCGGCCGACCTGGACGCCCTTGCCGTCCAGCGTCCATTGATCGGAGCCGGGCGAACTCTTGCCTTTCAGCTCGATGGGGCCGGTCTGGTAGAGATAGGTGACGTCGAACTGCGGTCCCTGGATACGCGGCTCCAGCCGCGCTTCGACGGTCATTTCGCCTTCGTCGAGCACCTTCTTGAGCAGCGCGCGGAGAGCGGCGACCTGCTCGGTGTAGCGCACGACCTCCTCGGCCGCCATCTTGCTCGGCAGGCGCTTCCAGTATTCGCTGGCGCCCGCCGCCCGGCACTCGGCCCCGTGCGCGTTCTCATGCGCGAGGTTGATATCCGCCAGTTCCTTGCACTGGGAGCCGGATTTCAGCGCTTCGAGATCCGATGCCGATTGTTCGCAGGTTCCAAATGGCATCTTGACGTTGCTGGGGCCGGTGTAGCCCTTGACCTGCGGGTGGGGCAGGGTGAAGCCGGCCAGGATCCGCGTGCGTTCCCGGATCGAGCGATCGTAGATGTTGACGTCGGAATCGGGATGGGTCGGCGTCTTCTTGGCCTCGATCAGAGGCGCTTCGATTGTCTCGAGCTGGTCGCGGATCTTCTGCTGGATCTTGAGCAGGGCTTCCGCGTTCCTGAGTTCCTGCTGGATGCTCTCGAGATGGCGGCAGGAACAGGCCGCCCCATCGGCGAGCGCTGCCGGAACCGGAACAATCGCGGCGAGAAGGGATGACATGGCGATCAGACGCTTCAGCATGAACGCTTTCCTGTTGCTGGTGACAGCCATGCCTAGGGACGCGGATCGGCGCGATCAAAGCCGATCGATTGCAATTTGAGGCCTATTCGCCAGCGCTCGCGCGAGCCGGGTCATAGACGTAGCCATGCCGGCGGGCGATTTCCTTGCGCGCCTGCAGGAAGATCCGGCCGATCTCGAACAGCCTTTGCGTCGGCATCAGCAGCAGGCGGCGGCGATCCTTCGGGTCTGGCGTGCGCACCAGCGTGCCGGAAGCGACCATGTCGTCGATGTGTCGGGTAATCGTAACGTCGCTGGTGAAGGCTTCGAAGTAGGTTGCCACCTGCTTGACGGTAAGGATCTCTCCCTGCAGCCATTTATGGCCGATCAGGGTGAAGATCATGTCGGCTTCGAAGATGCTCCGCCAAGGATGCTTGAGAAAACCCTGCTGGATCATCTGCCGGCGGAATTCGGCGCGGTATTCGAGCCATGAGACGTCCGAGGCCAGCAGCGCCCGCTGCTCCGGATCGAGAGCCACCTCCGCATGATCTTCGATCTCAAGGACGTCATTGGAGATGTCGCGGCGCGCGACCTCGCTCTTGTGCATGGGTTTGGATTCCGACCGCGGGAACAGGACCACTCTGTGTTTCAACCACAAGGCATTGCCACGTCCCGGCGCACTTCGCTGCGACCGAGGTCACACCTGGCCGCCTTCGGCGATCGAGCAGGAAATTAGCCGAAGAATTGTAGCTAATTGGCCCTTCGATGCCGCGATCCGGTTCGCTATTGCTCGACGAGGCCAGCCCTTTCGAGGCCGGCCAATAGGGCGCGACGCTATCGGCGCCCAACCTCCCGGGGCAATCGGGGGCCGGACATAACCAGGTTTTTTCCTTCGGACGCACCTGCATCCGTCGCCGGCGGAGCTTTGTCCGCGGCCGACCGGGGCAAGGGCATGGCAACGGACCAAAGCGAGACCACGATGAGCCTTGAAATATCGAATGAATCCGGCCCGGAGAACCCGGTCGCCTCGGCAGCGCGGTGGCTGGATACTCCGTCCGCCATCCTCCGCAGGCCCTGGGCAGGCTATGTCGCCCGTGCGCTGCTCACCTTCATGTTCTGGGCCAGCGGCCTCGCGAAGCTTCTGGACATGGATGCCGGCCTTGCCGAGATGCGGCATTTCGGGCTGGAGCCGGCGATGCTGTTCTACGTGGCAACCGTGGCGGTTCAACTCGGCGGTTCGCTGCTGGTCATCCTCAACCGCTGGACATGGCTGGGCGCCGGAGCCCTGGCGGTCTTCACCCTCCTGACGGTCCCGATCGCCCATAATTTCTGGGCGATGGAAGAGCCCCTGAAGACGCTGGAGTTCCATGTCGCCATGGAACACATCACCGTGGTCGGAGGGCTGCTGGTCGCGATCTACGCATCGACGCTTCGGAAAGGGGCGGCGGCATGAGCGCGCAATGGCTTCTCACCGCCGGTCTCTGCCTGTTCGCGGCCGGCTGCACCAGCGATGCGCGGATGAATGCCGTTCGCGCCGATCTGACCAGCCGGCAGGCCGCTGCCGAGGCTGCCGCCAGCCGTCCCGGTGGCACGGCGGAGGATCGGGAACGCGCCCGGGGCTATGCCTCCGCGCGATCCTGCGTCGACCAGATTCAGGCCCATGGAAAGGCGGTTCAGGCGACGCACATGGCGACCACGGCCGCGATGGCGGCGGTCAGCTTCGCGGGGCCGGGCGGTGCGCTGGCGGCGCGCGCCATGGGGCCGGTGAGCGGCGCGGCAATGGCCAGCCAGGCGCCCTTCAGCGTCGCCTGTTATTAGCCACCGGCCTTGGCCGCCCCCGTCTTCAAACCCAAAGGTCGCAATCGTGCCTATCTATTGGAATGGCCAGGTTTTTCGGGCGGCGCTGCTGCTTGTTGCCGCGGGCGGTACGGCCGCCTGCCAGAGTTCCGCGTCGAGCTTCAAGGGCGCGAATGTCTCGGACAAGACACGCGCACTGGAGAAGCAATTGGAAGCCGAGGCGGTAGCCTTCGGCGCGGCCCAGGGCGCAACGAGCTTAGCCGCCGCCGCCGATCCCACGGGGCTTTCCAGCTTCGTCAAGGCGCCGGTAGCGTTGGCCGGGCGCAATGCCATGGCCCGAAGCGCCAATGCGCGCATGGAGGCCCAACTGGCGCGCGACGAGCAGGAGCTCTATCGCCGGTACGGCATGAAGCCGGATGGTACGCCGTCGGGAATAAAGCCCGCGGATGTCCGCTGACGGCCAGGGCGAAGTACCCCCATGTGTCGTGGCACCGCTCATGAAGAAGCCCCGGATCGCGGGATCCGGGGCTTCCTCCTGTCTGTTCTGTGCTCGCCCCGTTCCGTGGGACCGGCTGTCTGCGGCTAGAGCTTCACGTCGAAGTTGATCTTGAACGCGTGCGCCTGGACGTCGCTGGCGATCTGGCCGGAATAGGACGCGCCGAGCGTGGCGCTCTCCGTCAGAGAGACGCCGAAGCCGGCTTCCACCGCCAGTGCATCCTTGGCGATCGGCACGCCCGCAATATCGAACGAGGCGCCGGTGCCGAAGGCGAAGCTGGAGACAGGCGTCACGTCCTGATAGGCGTGCTGCCAGCCGAGCATGCCGTGCAGGGCGGTCTTGGTCTTGCCGAGATCGAACGTCGTCGAGGCACGGGCACCGAAGGTCGAGAAGGTGTTTTCCGTGGTCGAGTCGTCGGTCGAAAGCGCCGCGATCGTGCCGCCGGTCTCGGAGAAGCCGTCCGTGTCGAGATGGACATAAGCGAGGTTCACGAAGGGCTCGATCGCGCTCTTGCCCATGTCGAGGCGATAGGCGAGCTCGCCGAAGACCTGCGCCGTCGCGG
Source organism: Kaistia defluvii (assembly GCF_040548815.1). Lineage (NCBI taxonomy): Bacteria > Pseudomonadati > Pseudomonadota > Alphaproteobacteria > Hyphomicrobiales > Kaistiaceae > Kaistia > Kaistia defluvii. The sequence continues at coordinate 429,521 of NZ_JBEPSM010000001.1, forward strand.
CGTTGTAATCGGCGGAAAGCGATTCGCTGAACGCGGGGAAGGCGACGTTGCGGCGCGTGTCGATCTCGTGCCAGCCATACATGGCGCCGGAGCGGAAGCCGAGCGCGCCCCACTGCGTGCCGGCGTAGACGCCGATGTCGTAATTGTCGCTCGAACCCGACGAGGCGCGATCGTCGACGTCGAAGCTGGAGTGGCTGTAGCCGCCCAGCATACCGAGACGCCAGCCGCCGACCGGTGCATCGACACCCGCCACGAAGCCGGCCGAGTTGCGACCGAAATCGGCGGCGTCACCGGAGGCCTTGGCGTCAGCCGTCATGGCCAGCGCCTCGCCCCAGATCACGATGCCGTCCGTGTTGGCGGGGGCGGCATGCAGGCCGTTGGCGTCAAAGGTGGCGGTCATAGACGATGGCGTCGCGATCGCGTCGAAGGCGGAGCGGATACGGCGGTTGGCCGCGTCGCGGACATAGCGGCTGTCCTCGATCAGGCCACCCTTGATGTCGGCATGGATCTCACCGGACAGCGTATTTCCATAGGGGCGAAGATATTTGTAGAAGGCGACGCCTTCCTCGCCATTGCCGGGAAAGCTCTCCTCGCGGTCGAGGACGTTCAGCGACCAGCCGTCCTTCGTCCACTTGAAGGAGAGGCCCTCGATTTCCTGCTCGGCGCCGAGCTTCAGATTGCCGAGGATCTCGACCTCGCCGGTCTTGAGATTAGCGCGGCTCAGCGTCTTCTCGGCGTCGTCGCTCGAAAAATACATCCAGCCATTGAGGATCTTGCCACCCTGCGCCTGGTCGACGACCTGGGACAGGGGCAGGTATTCCTTGAAGCTGAAATCGGCGAGGTTGTAGACGGCGATCTGCGTGGCGTTGTCATAGGCCATGCCATAGGCCAGGCCGGCCTTAGCGTCGACCGCCACCCAACTGGCGATGTCGACCGTGCCGCCCGGCGGATTGAGCGCATAGGCCTTGCCGGTATATTCCAGCGTCTTCGCATCATAGATGGCGAAGACCGGGTTGTTGTATTTCAGGTTGGTCACCGGATCCCGGCTGCTGGAATCGAGCGAGATGTAGAGCAGCCCGTTGGCGTAATCGATGTCGCCGATGTGGTTCAGGCCCGCATCCGAGAGCTCGGACGGGATCTTCAGCACGTTCGCGATCGCTTCCGGGTTGATCGAGACGGTGTTGAAGTTGCTGTCGGCGATCTCGAGCGAATGGGTGCCCGAGAAATACCAGTAGGTGCCGTCCGAAGTGACGCCCTGGCCGCGCGCGGGGTCGGCGCCCAGGAAGAAGTTGCGCTCGACCATGATCCAGGGCTCGACCGCGAAAGCCGGCAGCGACGTCGCGGCGAGGGCGGTGGACCAGAGCAGGGTGGCGGCCGCCGTATGCTTCAAGGCGGCAAGGCGGCGCTGATGCGGGGCCGAACGGCGGGCGGCTTCGCCGGCTGTATCGATCATCGTGGATGGCATTGGTGGCATTCCTGTTGGTGCATTGCGTCGATTTCTCAGCTCGCACGACATCGTTCCCCGACGGCGGCAGCCCTCGACGGTGGCAAAATTCAACTCGGGTGTGGTTTCCTTGCTGAAATGATCCAATCAGCAAGGTTTGAAGTTCGGATCATCCGCGTTCGCGGCAATCATGCAGGAAAAATCCTTCGGAATAGCCCGATCGGATTCTATCTATTCATATAAGTACTTGAGTATGGATTATTATTTATGCGTCTTGGTATCGAATACTCTGGATGCGTGGTGGATGGTGTGCTTAATAGGGCCGGGGCATGACAGTCTTGTGAATAGTGTGAATGATATGAAGAATGGCGACGCCCTCTCCAGGGCCTCCCGGACGCGACCCCGCATCGAGGGCTCGGCCCGTTCCGGACTGCACGCGCGGCTGCTCAACGAGATCGGCCTCAGCATCGTCCGCGGCGAACTGGTGCCTGGCGACCAGTTGCCGAATGGCGACGACTGGAGCGCCGCTTTTGGCGCCAGCCGGACGGGCCTGCGCGAGGTCGTCAAGGTGCTGGCGGGCAAGGGCATGGTCGAGATGCGGCCGCGCACCGGCACCCGGGTCCGCCCCCGCAAGGACTGGAACTTCCTCGATCCCGACGTACTGCTCTGGCGCTTCAGTGCCCGGACGACAGCCGAGGAGGCTCGCTCGCTGTTCGAACTGCGCCGGGCGATCGAGCCGATGGCCGGCGCGCTGGCGGCCGAACGCGCCTCGACGGAACAGATCGCGGAATTGCGCGCGCTGCTCGACGAGATGGAACAGGCCGGCAGCGACGGTGAGCGCTTCGCCGTGCCGGACCTCGCCTTCCATCAGGCGATCCTGCACATGTCCGGCAATGAACTGATCGGCTCGCTCTCGGCCCTGATCGAAACCGCGCTGGTGATCAGCTTCCGCCTGACCGACGACAATCCGGCCGGGCAGGTCCATTCCCTCGGCCTGCATCGGCGCATCGTCGAGACGATCGAGCAGCGCGATCCCGCTGCCACGACGAAGGCGCTGATTGCGCTGCTGGATGGCGCGGAAGAGGACGTGCGCGCCTCGCTCGAAGCCCGCCTCAGCCGGCTGAAATAGCGCGACGGACTCTCGCCATCATCCTCCACCAGCAATTCAGGCCGCCCATGAACAGCCTCGACATCGCCCGCCGCCACGCCTTTGCCCAAGAAATCGCGCGCGAGGCGGGGGCCATCGCCCGGCGCTACTTTCATTCAGGCGACGCCATTGGCGCCATGGAGAAGGGAGCGCACGATCTCGTCACCCAGGCGGATCTCGAGATCGACCGGTTCCTGATCGAGCGGCTGCGGCAGGCCTTTCCGAAGGATGGCATCCTGACCGAGGAGTCGGGTGGCAGCGCGGCTCCGAACCTTTGGGTGATCGATCCGATCGACGGCACCACGAATTTCGCGCGCCGGATCCCCCATTTCGCCGTCTCGATCGCCTTTCACGCGGAGGGGCGCACCGAGAGCGGCGTCGTCTACAATCCCGTCCTGGACGAGATGTTCGTGGCGCGGCGCGGTTTCGGCGCGACCTGCAACGGGCAGCCGATCCGCGTGCGGCCCACCCGGGGTGTAACCGACGCCCTCATCGACGCCGGCTATTCGTCGAAGCGCCCCTTGGCCGACTACGTGGCGCTGGTCGGCCGGTTGCTGGAGAGTGACTTCGCCTTTGTGCAGAACGGCTCGGCGGCGATCGGGCTGGCCCAGGTCGCCTGCGGCCGCATTGACGGCTATTGCGAACTGTTCCTGCACAGCTGGGACGTGCTGGCCGGCTTGCTTTTGGTCGAAGAAGCCGGCGGCTGGGTGAGCGACTTCACCGCCCAGAACGGGCTTCTGCAGGGCAGTGCGGTTCTGGCCGGCACCCCCGCCATCCGCGAGCCGCTGCAGCGCGTCCTGCCGATAGCGATTGCCACCGGCGCCCCGCCTCGGTGAGGAAGGGCGCGGACCCGTAGTCCGGGATATCCGGTCCTGTCGCTGGCTGGCGGCTTGTTTGGGGAACGAGTTGCTGTCTATCAGGACCCCCTCCTAGAGCCGTTAGACGGAGAACCACTCGTGCTCAAAGTCATTGCGCAGGATTTCATTCAGCCCGAGGCCGTGGAAATCGTGCTGCCGTTCTATCGAGAATTGGTGGAGCTCACGCGTCAGGAGCCGCTTTGCATCGCCTATGATCTCTTCATTGACCAGAAGGATCCGGGACATTTCATCTTCATCGAGACGTGGCCCGACCGCGCGGCCCTCGATATCCACTGCGCCACGGAGCACTTCACGCGTCTCGTGCCATTGATCAACGCGCATCAGCGGCAGGACGGCACGTTCATCCTGATGGATGAGTTTTCCGGCTGAGCGGCATGGCCTTGGACGACCGTCCACCCGGCCCAAGTCCTCGCCGCGGAGCAGGATACGCGCGGCAACCGACACTGCCGCCGCCAGAGATGGCTCGCCGTAGGGCTTGCCTGGCGTGCTGTGTAGGGCAAACCGGGTTGAATGGATCGCGGTGTATAAAGCCGATTAAATTTCGAATTGGGGTTCTCATTCGGGGTTCGACCCCCTATATCACCACTGCGCGACGACGAAAGACGAAGCGCGTGACGCGGGGTGGAGCAGCCCGGTAGCTCGTCAGGCTCATAACCTGAAGGTCATCAGTTCAAATCTGGTCCCCGCAACCAGCTACAAAGAACCCGCCCTAACCGGCGGGTTCTTTCGTTTTGGCGCCCCCCACAGCAATCTAGGTAGCGTCGTGGCCCCCTGGGCCTGCGAGCCGACGGCTCGAAATCGAAAATTAGCGCCGATGGCGGAACCATCGATCGGCTGAGCGGTTGTCTCCCCGTAATAACAACACGAGGAATGCACGATGAGCAGCACGAGCGACAAGATCAAGGGCCTCGCCAACGAAGCAGCCGGCAACGTGAAGCAGGGTGTTGGCAAGATGACTGATAATGATCGCCTGCGCGCCGAGGGCAAGGCTCAGGAAGTCAAGGGCGAAGCCCAGCAGGCTGTTGGCAAGGCCAAGGACGCCGTCAAGAACGTCGTCGACAAGGCCTGATCTACAGGACCCACCATTGACGATATACAGGGCCCTGGCCGGATCTTCCGGCCGGGGCCTTTTTACGTCGTGCGTCAGGCGACGTCGAACTTGACACCCTGCGCCAGCGGCAGCGTCTTGCCGTAATTGATGGTGTTGGTGGCGCGGCGCATATAGGCTTTCCAAGCGTCGGAGCCGGATTCGCGACCGCCGCCCGTCTCCTTCTCGCCACCGAAAGCGCCACCAATCTCGGCGCCGGACGGGCCGATATTGACGTTAGCGATGCCGCAATCCGAGCCGCGCACCGACAGGAACGTTTCGGCTTCGCGCAGGTCATTGGTGAAGATCGACGAGGAGAGGCCCTGCGGCACGTCGTTGTGCAATTCCAGCGCCTCCTCGAAATCCGAATAGCGCATCACATAGAGGATCGGCGCGAAGGTCTCATGCGCCACGGGCCCGCTCTGCTCCGGCATTTCGACGATGGCCGGGCGCACGTAGAAGGCGTTGGCCGCCTTTTCCCCATCCACTCGGTCGCCGCCGGTAACGCTGCCGCCGGCGGCCTTGGCGGCATCGAGCGCCGACTGCATGCCCTTATAGGCGGCCGCGTCGATCAGCGGGCCGACCAACGTGCCGGATTCGAGCGGGTTGCCGATCGTCACAGATCCATAGGCCTGCTTCAGCCGCGGCACGAAGCTGTCGTAGATGCTGTCATGCACGAACAGGCGTCGCAGCGACGTGCAGCGCTGGCCCGCCGTGCCCATGGCGGCGAAGGCGACGCCGCGCAGCGTCAGGTCGAGATCGGCCGAGGGGCAGATGATGGCAGCATTGTTGCCGCCCAGCTCCAGGATGGCGCGGGCGAAGCGGCCGGCGAGGCGGGGGCCGACAATGCGGCCCATCGCGGTCGAGCCGGTGGCCGAGACCAGCGGAACGCGCGGATGGTCGACCAGCACTTCGCCGATCTCCCGACCGCCGATCAGCAGGGCGGAGAGGCCCTCCGGCGCGCTCCCGCCTTCTTCAACGAAACGCTTGAGCGCGCGCTCGAACAGAGCCGAGGTCGCGAGCGCCGTCAGCGGCGTCTTCTCAGACGGCTTCCAGACGACGCTGTTGCCGCAGACAAGCGCCAGCGCCGCATTCCAGGACCAGACGGCGACGGGGAAGTTGAAGGCCGAGATGATGCCGGTGACGCCGAGCGGATGCCAGCTCTCCATCATGCGGTGGTCGCTACGCTCGGTGGCGATGGTCAGGCCGTAGAGCTGGCGCGACAGGCCGACGGCGAAATCGCAGATGTCGATCATCTCCTGCACCTCGCCAAGGCCTTCGGAAACGATCTTGCCGGCCTCGATCGAGACGAGGCGGCCAAGCGCCGCCTTATGGGCGCGCAGTTCCTCGCCGAGCAGGCGCACCAATTCGCCGCGCTTCGGCGCCGGGACATTGCGCCAGGCGAGGAAGGCGGTGTGCGCCGTGTCGATCGCCGCCTTGGCGCCGGCGGCGTCAATCTCGACCAGGCGCGCCAGCTCCTCGCCGGTGATCGGCGAATGCACGGCGAGCGTGCCGCCCGTTCGCGCGGCGGTGACCCCCATCCCGGAAAGCAGGGCATCGACCTCGGTCGCGAGGGTGTTCTGGATGGCGATGGTCATGGTGTTTCCTCGAATTCCGTGGCGTCCGCGCGGATGTTCAGAGCCGGGCATCGGCGAGATGGGCGATCTGCGCCCCTACTTCGTAATAGGCTTCCTTGAGGCGACGCAAGCGCGCGTCCTGTGGCGCGGTGACCGGCAGCGGCAGATCGGCCTCCGCGATCCGGCCGGCGATATGGTCGGCGAGCACCCGGCCGAACACGGTGCCCGGGGCAATGCCGCGACCATTATAGCCCGAGAAGGCGATGACGTTCTCGGCCAGCCTGTGGAAGCGCGGCAGGCTGTTGTCGGTCATGCCGATCTGCCCGTACCACTCGGCCTCGAAGTCGATATCGCCGATCTGCGGATAGATCTTGGCGAGGGCCCGCTTGGCCCAGGCGCGGTGCACCGCAGCCCCGGTGCCGCGCAAGGCGCCGACGCTGCCGAACACCAGCCGGCCGGCACGGTCGAAGCGAAACGAGGTTAGAACTTCCTTCGTATCCCACGCGCCCTGGCGCTCGGGCAGGATCGATTGGCGCAGCTCCGCGCTGAGCGGCAGGGTGGCGAAGTTGAAATAGGGCAGGTGCACCTGCTCGGTCCGGATTTCGGGCCAAGGCATGTTGGTATAGGCGTCGGTCGCCACGACGACCCAGCGGGCGGTGACGCTGCCGCGATCCGTGGTCACGCGCCAGCCCGTCGGGACCTTCTCGGCCTGGCGGACCGGACTCTGGGTGAACAGCCGTGCGCCAACGCGGATGGCGGCATGGGCGAGGCCGCGGACATAGGCCAGCGGCTGAACCGTTCCGGCGCGCATGTCGAGCAGCGATCCGGCATAAGCGCGGCTGCCGAGCTTGGCCGCCGTTTCGGTCGCATCGAGCAGGCGCACCGCCGCGCCACGCGCGCCCCATTGTGCGGCACGCTGCTGGATTTCGATCAGGCCCTTGCCTCCCACGGCGCAATGCAGCGTCCCCGCCATCTCCAGTTCGCAGGCGATGTTATGGGCGCGGACCAGTTCGAAGACGAGCTTCGGCGCGTTGCCGAGCAGGTCGAGCAGGCGGTCGCCATAGAGGGGGCCGAGGGCTGCCGGCAGGTCGTCGGGCATGACCCACATGCCGGCATTGACCAGACCTACATTCCGTCCTGAGCCGCCGAAACCGAATTCGACGCCTTCCAGCAGCACCACGTCGAGCCCGTCCTGGGCCGCATGCAGCGCCGTCGAAAGGCCGGTATAGCCGCCGCCGACCACCACCACGTCCGCCGTCAGGGCGCGGGAAAGCGCCGTCGTGACGGGAGACGGGGGAGCCGTCCGCTCCCAGAGGCCGTGCGATAGCGGGTCGTTCTGCATATGCCTGTCCGCCAGCTGCCGGAGGTTTGATGCGATCATGGCTGGGGCGCAGGCCCTCGACAACGGAAATCCAGTCCCGCCTCGCGACTGTCATCGTTCTGTCATGGCTGCTGTCGCAGTGATGCCATGCGGCGCTCCGCCCGACCGATCTTGAATAGCCCGACGACCCATGAGTCACCGAGAAAATCCATTGCCGGCTGACCGGATGGCGCGGCCCGTGTCGGGCGTGATCTGGGCGTATCGCTTCGATGGCAAAGGGCAGGCGGCGCCGGTGGCGTTCGATGCCTGCATCCGGCCGCTTGCTCCGGGCGAGGGGTTCCTCTGGGTCCACCTCGACTTCGTCGACAGGCTGGCGCGCGACTGGATCGCCGGCATCGATTGGCTCGGGCCGCAGGCGCGACGGCTGCTCCTGAGCCCGGACGATTATCCCGCGCTCGAATATGACGCGTCCTCGGTGTGGGGCCGCTTCTCCGACACGCTGCAGGATCCCGACGAGGACAGCGACCGCACGGTGCCGATGCGTTTCGCCTTCGGCCCGGGCTATCTGGTTTCCGGCCGCCGCCATCCGGTCCGAGCCGCCGCTCTGACGCGGACGAAGATCGATAGCGGTCATCCCGTCGGCGGACCGGTTGCCTTGTTCGAGGTGATGATCGAACAGGTTCTGCGCGCCATCGCGGAAACGCTGCGTGCCTCGCGGACGGAGGCCGATTCGATCGAGGATCGCGTGCTCGACGAGCGCCTGCACGACGAATCGCGCCGTCTCGGCCCCTTGCGGCGCACAGCCGTGAAATTGCACCGCCAGCTATCAGGCCTGCGCAGCATCCTGCGCGAATTCGCCGAGGATGAACACGTCGACGGCAGCCACGTCGCCTCGCGCGCGGCAGCGGAACGGCTCTTGCGCCGGATCGAGACGCTCGACCAGGAAGTGCAGGAGGTGCAGGACCGCGCGCGCTTCCTGCAGGACGAGATCGCGGCGAAGCTGGCCACAATCAGCAACCGGCATCTCTATGTGCTGTCGGTCATGACGGCGCTGCTGATGCCGCCGACGCTGGTCACCGGCTTCTTCGGCATGAACACCGGCGGTCTCCCCTTTCTCGAGGGCGCGCATGGCTGGATCGGCGCGTCGCTGATCGGCGGCCTGGCCTCGGGCTGCACCCTGCTGCTGCTGAAACGGCTCGGCTTCTTCGAATAGCAGCCCCCAAACGAAACGACCGCCAGGCGGGATCCGAAGATCGCGCAAGGCGGTCGCTGGTGTCGTTGGCCGGCGCGTTGGTCGCGCCGATCAGCCGGTTAGTCTTCGGCCGGGGTGATCGCGATGCGACCCTTCAGCCGGTCGTCGCGCAGCTCGTACCACATGGCGTTGAGGATGCCGAAGGCGCAGGCCAGGCTGAGGCCGAGGATCCAGGAAAAGTACCACATTGCGTCGTCCTCCACTCAGTAGGCGTTGGGGTTCTTGGCCATGCTGTCTCCCGTCACCTTGCCGCGCATGACCCGGTAGATGAAGGCCGTGTAGAGCAGGATGATCGGCAGGAAGAAGCCGGTCGAGAGCAGCATGATCCAGAGCGTCAGATGCGAGGACGAGGCGTCCCAGATCGTCAGGCCGGCATTGGGGTTGATCGAGGACGGCAGCAGGAACGGGAAGAGCGAGACGCCCGCCGTCGCGATGATGCCGAAGACGCCCAGCCCCGAGGTGATGAAGGTGAGGGCCGGCTTGCGGATGGTGAAGCCCACCAGAGCCAGTACCAGGCCGACGAAGCCCGCGATCGGCGCGATCATCATCCAGGGATAGGTCTTGTAGTTGGCGAGCCAGGCGCCGGTCTCGACCATCGCCGTCTTGCCGAGCGGGTTGGATTGGCCGTTCGGATCGATGACGCTGGTGATCACATGCCCGCCAATGCCGTAGGCGATCCAGACGCCGGCAAGTGCGAACAGCACGATCGCGGCGAGCGCCGCCCACCGGCCATAGGTACGGGCGCGGTCGGCGATCGGGCCCGACGTCTTCCAGGTCAGCAGCGCCGCGCCATGCATGATCAGCATGGAGAGGCTGACGAGGCCGGTCAGAAGCGCGAACGGCGTCAGCAGCTGGAAGAAGTTGCCGCGATAGAAGGTCCGCATCGTGCCGTCGAGCTCGAAGGGTAGGCCGAGCAGCACGTTGCCGACGGCAACGCCAAGGATCAGGGCCGGGACGGTGCCGCAGAAGCAAAGCACCATGTCCCACTTCGAGCGCCAGCCGGTATCGCCGATCTTGCTGCGATACTTGAAGCCGACCGGCCGCAGGATGAGGGCGATCAGGATCACCATCATCGCCAGATAGAGGCCGGAGAACGACACGGCATAGAGCAGGGGGAAGGCGGCGAAGATGGCGCCGCCGCCCAGGATCAGCCAGACCTGGTTGCCTTCCCAGACCGGGCCGACGACGTTGATCACGATACGCCGTTCTTCGTCCGTCTTAGCGACGAACGGGAGGAGGGCGCCGATGCCGAGATCGAAGCCGTCCATGACCGCGAAGCCGATCAGCAGAATGCCGAGGAGCATCCACCAGAGGAGGCGGAGCGTCTCATAGTCGATAGGCACAATGTTACTCATCGCATACCTCGCGGATCAGAGCTTCGGAGCGGCGGCTGCCGTCACCGGCAGGACACCGGCACCCGCAGGAGCGGACTCGAAGGGGTTATGGTCCAGCGGTCCCTTCTTGATGGTCTTGACCATCAGCACGACCTCGATGATCGCCAGCACGGTGTAGATGGCCAGGAACAGGGCGAGGCTGATGGCGAGATCCCAGAGGGTGAGCCCCGATGCCGCGTAGAAGGTCGGCAACACGCCTTCGATCGCCCAGGGCTGGCGGCCGTACTCGGCTAGCAACCAGCCGCATTCGATCGCGAGCCAGGGCAGCGGCAGGCTGAACAGTGCCAGCCACAGCGTCCAGCGCTTCTCGCCGAGCTTGTGCCGCGAGGCGATCCAGAAAGCGGCGCCGAAGAAGGCGATGAAGTAGAAGCCGAGACCCACCATCACGCGGAAGCTCCAGAACAGCACCGGCACGTTCGGGATGGTCGAATTCGCTGCCTTGGTGATGTCTTCCGGCGTGGCGTTCTCGATGTCGGTGCGGAACTGCTTGACCAGCAAACCATAGCCGAGGTTCGGCCACTTCGCGTCGAATACGGCGCGGGCTTCGCTGTCGGCGGGGTTGGCGCGGACCTTCTGCAGCGCGACATAGGCCTCGATGCCGTCGCGGATCCTCTCATGCGCGGAGTCCACCAGGTTGAGGATGCCGGGTAGTTCAGTCGTCAGCGAGCGGGTGCCGATCAGGCCCAGCAGGTAGGGGACGCTGATGGCGAAGGAGTTTTCCTGCTTCTCCATGTTGGGGAAGGCGATGACGTTGATCGCGGCCGGCGCCGGCTCGGTGTGCCACATGGCTTCCATGCCGGCGATCTTCATCTTCTGGTTTTCGGTCGTCACATAGCCGCTCTCGTCACCGAGCACGACGACGGACAGCGCCGCGGCGAGGCCGAAGCTGGCGGCAACGGCCATGGAGCGCTTGGCGAATTCCTGGTGGCGGCCACGCAGCAGGTACCAGGAGCTGACGGCCATCACGAACATCGCGCCGGTGACGTAGCCTGCGCTCACCGTGTGGACGAACTTGGCTTGGGCAACCGGGTTGAACACGACGGCCATGAAGTCGGTGACTTCCATGCGCATGGTGTCAGGATTGAAGACGGCGCCGACCGGGTGCTGCATCCAGCCATTGGCGACCAGGATCCAGAGCGCCGAGAAATTCGCGCCAAAGGCGACCAGCCAGGTGACGATCAGATGTCCGACCTTGGACATGCGGTCCCAGCCGAAGAAGAACAGGCCGACGAACGACGCCTCGAGGAAGAAGGCCATCAGCCCTTCGAGGGCCAGCGGCGCGCCGAAAATGTCGCCGACATAGTGGCTGTAATAGGACCAGTTCATGCCGAACTGGAATTCCATGACGACGCCGGTAGCAACGCCCATGGCGAAGTTGATACCGAAGCAGGTTCCCCAGAATAGGGTCATTCGCCGCCAGATTTCGCGGCCGGTCATAACGTAGACGCTCTCCATGATCGCCATCAGGAAAGAGAGCCCGAGCGTCAGGGGAACGAAAAGGAAATGATACATCGCCGTGGCTGCGAACTGCAGCCTCGACAGGGTGACAATATCGATATCAATCATGGCCTATACCTTTTGAGTCGCCAGGATTTAAAAACTACCGATCTATAAGGCCTCTAACATTGAGCGAAATCAATGCAGCGACCGGTCGCGTGCGGTCGATTGGCACAGGGGGAGGCCCAAATGATCGCCTACACTGTAAGACTGGGTGCATGAACACCGTCGAATCTACCACAGCTGCAGAAAAAGCTGTCCGCCCCCCGGCAATCGAGGCGAAATGGCTGAGGACGCGGGGTCGCGTCGGCCGTCGCGCCATGGGCATCGCCATCCTGGTGCCGCTCGTCAGCGCCTGCCTTACCGTGGCGCAGGCCTATTGGCTCGCCACGATCCTGCATCGCGCCATCATCGATCAGGTGGCCAGTTCGTCGCAGGCGGCGGCGATCCTGGTGCTGCTCGGCCTTGTGACCGCCCGCGCGCTGCTGGCCTGGATCGGCGAGGCGGCGGGCATCCGCGCCGCCGAGGACATCAAGCAGGCGATTCGCCGGGACCTGTTCGCGACGCTGATGCGGCGCGGGCCCGACTGGATGCGCCAGCGCGCCTCCGGCGAACTGGCCAGCCAGATCCTGGATCAGGTCGAGGCGCTGGACGGCTATTTCTCGCGCTTCGTGCCAGCGATGATCGCCGCTGCCGTGGTGCCGATCGCCTTCGCCATCGGTCTGATGCCGGTCGATCTCGTCGTCGGCATCGTTCTCTTGGTCACCGCGCCGCTCATCCCGGTCTTTATGGCGCTGGCCGGCTGGGGCGCGGAAGCCGCGAGCCGCCAGCACCTGACGGCCCTGTCGCGCCTGTCCGGCATGTTCGCCGACCGGCTGCGCGGCCTGCTCGTCTTGAAGCTGTCCGGCCGGGCAGAGGACGAGATCGTCCGCGTCCGCAGCGCCAGCGACGAGTTTGCGACGCGCACGCTGGCCGTGCTGCGGATCGCCTTCCTGTCCTCGGCGGTGCTCGAGTTCTTTGCCGCCCTCGGCGTGGCTGGCGTCGCGCTCTATGTCGGGCTGACCTATATCGGCCTGCTCGATCTGCGCGGCGCGGAGCTCGGCCTCCAGGCTGGCCTGTTCTGCCTGCTGATGGCGCCGGAGGTCTATATGCCGCTGCGCACGCTGGCGGCGCATTACCACGACCGCGCCAGCGCCAAGGCGGCCGTCGCCAGCCTGGCCGCGACGTTCGAGAACCTGCCCGGCGTCGACGAGCCTGTGGTGGCCCAGGGCGCCGACTGGGCTCCCGTCAGTGCCATCGCCGTCACGGCCCGCCATCTGACCGTCGAGACGCCCGATCGCGGCACCATTCTCTCGGATGCGACCCTCGAGATCCTGCCTGGCGAGACCGTGGCGCTGCTCGGCCCAAGCGGCATCGGCAAGTCGACGCTCATCGAGGTGCTGGCTCGCCTGCGGGGCCATCAGGGCCGAATCGAACTCGGCGGCGTGCCGCTCGCCGATATCGATGAGCGCTCGCTTCGCCAGGGCGTGGCGGCGCTCGGCCAGCGGCCGCGCCTGTTCCACGGCACCATCGCCAGCAACATCCGGCTCGGCCGCGCCGATGCGACCGACGCCGAGGTGCGCGCCGCCGCCGAGCAGGCCTGCGTGCTCGATTTCGCCGACCGTCTTCCGGGAAGGTTGGATACGCCGATCGGCGAACGGGGCAGGGGACTTTCCGGCGGCGAGGCGCAGCGCGTGGCGCTTGCCCGCATCTTCCTGCGCGACCCGGCGCTGGTGCTGCTCGACGAGCCGACCGCGCATCTGGACATCGAGACCGAGGCCCGCGTCATGCGCGCCGTTCTGGATTTTGCGGCCGGCCGAACCCTGCTGATCGCCACCCACTCCATCGAGGTCGCGAGCCTGATGGATCGGATCTGCGAGATCGACGACCGCCATCGAATCGTCCGGCGCGCTCTCGCGGCGACGACTTCTGCCATGAAGGGAGTGGCGTGATGCGGCTTCTCTTCAGCCTCTACGGTACCCGCGCCGGCGGCCTGCTGCTGGCGCTGCTGCTTTCCTGCATGACGCTCGCAGCGGGCGTCGCGCTGTTCGGCGTGTCCGGCTGGTTTCTGACCGGGGCGGCGCTGGCCACCTCGGCCATGACCTTCAACCTGTTCGGCCCCTCGGCCATGGTGCGCGGCTTTTCGTTCCTGCGCATCGTCTCGCGCTATGGCGAGCGGCTTTCCGGCCATGCCACGACCTTCAAGATCCTGTCGGATATCCGCGTCCGCATCTTCTCGCGCCTGATCCCGCTGGTGCCGCTAAAGGCGGCGGCGCACCGGACGGGTGATTTCGTCGCGCGACTGACCGCCGATGTCGAGACGCTCGACATGATGTTCCTCCAGGTCGTCGCGCCGATCGCAACCGCGATCCTCGGCGCGCTTGGCCTCAGCCTGCTCCTGTGGCTTGTGCTACCGGAAGCGCTGCCGGTCGTCCTGATCGGCTTCGGGCTGACCACCCTCCTTCTGCCGGGGTTGATCGTGCTGGCCGGCCGGCGCTCGGGCGCGGAAACCGTCCGCACGGCTGCCGATCTCCGCATCGCGGTCCTGGATGGTATCGACGGGCACGCCGATCTCGTGACGCTTGGTGCCGTCGATGGCGCGCGCCATTCGGTCGACAAGGCGGTTGCCTTGGTCCGCAAAGCTCGGCTGCGGCAATCCTGGCGCATCGCGTTCGGGCCGGCCTTCGTGGTGCTCGGCACCGGCGCCACTGCGATCGCGACGCTTTTTGTCGGGCTGCCGGTGCTGGAGCAAGGCCGCGTCAGTGGCCCGGTGCTGGTCGGCGCGCTGCTGGCCGTCATGGCCGTGTTCGAGGTCGCAGGCCCGATCCTGCGCGGCGCCGGGAAGCTCGGAGCCGCGAGTGCCGCCGCCGGCCGGGTTCAGTCGCTCGTTGACATGCGGCCCGCCATCGTCGACCCCGCCAAGCCGGTCCGCGTCCCGCCAGCCGGCAATATCACCTTCGAAAAGGTCGGCTTCACCTATGGCCGCGACGCGTCGATCCTGACCGGCCTCGATCTCACGCTGCATCCGGGCGAGCGCATCGCCATCATCGGCGAAAGCGGCTCCGGCAAGTCGACCTTGCTTGGCCTGCTGCTGCGTCTCGTCGATGTCGATACAGGGCGCATTTGCATCGGCGGCGTCGATATCCGCGCCATGCGTCAGGCGGATCTGCATGCCCATATCGGACTATTGTCCCAAGACGCGCCGGTCTTCATCGGCACGATCCGTGACAATCTGAGGATTGCCGATCCGGCCGCCGATGACGCGACCCTCCATGCCGCGCTCGTCAAGGCGCGGCTCGACGGCTTCGTCCGCAGCCTCTCGCAGGGGCTGGACACATGGCTGGGCGAATCCGGCGAAACGCTCTCGGCCGGGCAGGCGCGACGCCTTTGCCTGGCGCGAACCTTGCTGTCGCCGGCTCCCGTGCTGCTTCTCGATGAACCCACCGCCGGGCTCGATCGGCCGACGGAGGCCGAGTTTCTGGCCGATCTGCTGGCCGTCACCACCGGGCGCACGCTGATTCTCGCCACCCACGCCGCCATTCCGCACGGGGCCGTGGATCGCGTCTATCGGCTGGAGGATGGTGCGCTAACGTTGGAGGATTAAGCTCGCGACACGGGCCGAGCGGCCTACCGCCGGTGCGAGGCGATGATTCCGGCCGCCAGCGCGGCGAGCGTGCTGGTGGGCTTGCCGCCTTCGACATTCTGCCAGGCGACCCGCGAACCCTCGATCATCAGGAACAGCTGGTCCGCCAGCAGTTCCGGCTCCGCCAGCCCCGAAGCGCGGCAGATGCGGATCAGGTTGTCCCGGTGCTGGCGCGTATTCGCCTCCAGCACCTGACGGCCGGGATGGGCGGGGTCGGTGATCTGCATCGCCGCGCTGGCCAGCGCGCAGCCGCTCTCATTGCCGTGCTCGGCGTGATTGGCGATCCGCTGCAGCCAGGCGTCGATCTGCGCCAGCGGCTCGCCCGGATGCTCGTTCTCGATCTCGCACCAGATCGCGGCGCCTTCCGCAGCGAGGCCGCGCAGATATTCGGCGACCAGCAGGTCCTTCGATTCGAAATGGCGATAGAGCGTCATCTTGTTGGTGCCGGCCGCCTCGGCCACCGCTTCCACGCCAACGCCATGCACGCCGTGACGCGCGAACAGTTCGCGCGCGGCGATCAGAATGCGCTCGCGCGGCGGCAGCGCCCGTGCGGCGGGGCTGCTGTGAACAGACTGTTCAGCGATCTTCACTTCCATCTCGTTGACTCGATGTTACCTAGGAGTAACATTTGATAATGTTACTCTACGGTATCGACGCAGCTCCCCCCGGATTTGGGCCGGTTTCCGTAACATAGTGAAGGGAAGACCGATGACCAACATCCTTTTCGTTACCTCGAGCCCCCGTGGCGGCGCCTCGCATTCCAGCAAGGTCGCCGAGCGCGTTCTCGCCGACCTTGTCGCGCATAATCCGAGCGCAACGGTCGTCCGCCGCGACCTCGCCGCCGATCCGCTTCCGCATGTCGATGAAGCCTATCTGGGCGCGCTGTTCACCCCGGCCGAGGCCCGCACCGACGCCCAGAAGGCGGCGGTCGCCCTGTCGGACCAGCTGATCGACGAACTGTTCGCCGCCGACATCATCGTGATCGCCTCGGCGATGATCAATTTCACCATCACCTCGACGCTGAAGACCTGGCTCGACTACATTGCCCGCGCCGGCCGCACCTTCGCTTATGTCGATAATGCGCCGGTCGGCCTCGTCACCGGCAAGCGCGTCGTCTTGGTCGAGTCGAAGGGCGGTATCTATTCGGAAGGCCCGATGAAGCCGGCCGATTTCCAGCTACCCTATCTGCGCTTCATCCTGTCCTTCATGGGCCTGTCCCAGGTCGAGGAGATCACCGTCGAGGGCGTAGCCTTCGGCGCGGAGCAGGCTGCCAATGCGGTCGCTGCCGCCGAGATCAAGGCTTCGGAGACGGCGCGCGCCATCGCCGCCTGAGGCCGCTTTCGAGCCTCAAAAAGAAACGGCCGGATCTTGCGATCCGGCCGTTTGCGTTACGGGGTGGTGGTCTTGATCTCGATCTGCAGAAGATCGGGCAGCTTCTGCGGCGCGCTGTCCGCCGTCTCGATCAGCTGCATCACCGGCACCGGCGTCGCCGGCGCGGCGGTGATGGTCATGGTGCCCGGCGCCTTGATGAAGGCCTGCAGGGCAGGGGCCAGCTTCGCCTGGAAGCCCGGGTTCTTCAGCACCATCAGGAACAGCGGCAGAGCGCCGGCGATCTGCTGGCGGAACTTGTCCGGCTCGACATTCATCTTCTTCGCCTGCATGCCGACGGCGCGCTCGACGATCGACTTGTCCTCGATCGAGAGCTTGCCGCGCGTGAACAGCAGCGAGGCCAGCGCGCCTTCCAGCGCCTTCGGATCCTCGATCGCCTGGCGCGTCAGCCCGGTCAGCGTGGCGTCGACGTTCATCGTCGCCAGGTCCTTGATGGCGAGCTTGAAGCCATCGAGGATGACGCTCTCATCCGCTTCGCGCCAGGAGAGATGGAAGCCGTAATCGGCCACCAGGCGGTCATAGCCGAGACCCTTGATCATTTCGCGGGCGCGGCGGTCGTCGATCTGCGACAGGTCGAGATCGAGCCCGCGGACGTCGCTGGTGATGCTGGTCGGCACGGGGCCGATATAGGCGTCGAGATCAATGCGCGCGCGGTCGACGGCGCCAAGCTTCTTGCCCCCCTGCGTGACGTCGACGCCGACGGCCTCGGCGAAGCCCATGGTCGGGATCATCGGCGTCGGGTCGAACTCGGCGCCGCCCAGGCTTGCGAAGACCGATGCAACCACCAGATCCGGCGCCGGGAACTTGAAGCCGCCGATGGCCAGCCGCTCGGCGCCGACCGAACCCTTGTCCTGGATCGCGACATCGAGATCGCGCAGGCCGATTTCGCCGATGCCGTCGCTCGAGAAATCATTGATGTGGAAATCGCCCAGATGGAAGCGTTCCACCTCGGGGGCGGTCACATCGAGGTCGGTCAGGCGCACCGTGCCGACGCCGGCGAAGCTCAACAGTCCCGAGAGCTGCTCGAGCGCCATCTGCGCCAGTTCGTCTTCCGGGCGATCGGATGTCGCCAGCATGGTGTCGAGGAAGCCGGTGAAGCTCTTCGGCGGCTGGCGAAGGCGGAGATTCTCCATCTCGAATGTGCCCATGCGGATCGACGCGCCGGGCATCTCGATCGAGAAGTTGCGATAGATCTCGAGGCCGAGCGCGGTGCGCCACTTGCCGTCGCCGACGCCGCCGATATAGCGCTCGGGATCGAACACGGCCGAGATGGCGTCGAGGTCGTATTTGCGCGCTTCGATCTTGTCGATCGTGAACTTCAGCAGGCCGTCGGGTGAGGGCATTTCCTGCGAGACGGGGCCGATCGTCACCTGGTCGATGACGCCGTTCGCCATGCCCTTCAGCTCATAGGAGCCGAAGCTGGCGGCGGACGTCTGGCCCTCGCTGGTCTCGGTCGCTTCGATCCGGCCGACACGCACGCTGTCGACGGAAGCCTTGGCGATGATGCCCCAGCCCTTGGCGAGCGAGGTGAAGATGCGGTTCTGATCGAAGACGTAATTGACGAAGCTCGGGACCGCGAGATTGTCGACGCGGATGTCGGTGAGCTTCGAGCTGCCGAGGTCGCCCACCACCAGCTTGCCGCTGTCGGCGGTGATCTCGCTCGCCTTGAAGCCGCCATCGGCCGCCTCGGCGTAATTGGTGATGGCGATGTTGCCGAAGCTGATTTCCAGCTTGGTCGCCAGCGTCTCGCTGCGGATGGTCAGGTTGCGCAGCGTCGCGGTGCGCTGGCCCTCGTCATAGGAAAGCTCGGAAAAGCCGGCGACCCAGTTCGGCGAGGCGTCGAGCGTCGAGATCCAGTGGCGGATCGCCGTCTCGATCGGCTCCTCGGCAAGCGCCGGCAACGAGGCCGTCATGGCGGCGGCGCTGACACCGGCGGCGAGAAGACGGACGCGTAGCGACGAACGGCTCATAGGGTGCTCCATTGGCAGCAGGTCGATCCAGCTCGGCGAGCGATCGACCGTTACAGTCTGTCCCCGATGCGGGACAAGAAAAACCGGGCGGTCTGCACCGCCCGGGATCCGTTTGGCGCGCCGGGGCGCGCAGTTTTCTTAGGCGCTTACTGGTTGGCCTGGATGTCGACGGCCAGAACGTCCGGCAGCGTCTGCGGCGCGGTCGAAGCGGCACCGAAGATCTGCATAATCGGAACGGGATTGCCGGGGGCCGCGGTGATGGTCAGCGACTGCGGGTCCTTGAGGAAAGCGGTCGCCGCCATGGCGATGCGATCCTGGAAGCCCTGGTTGCCGACAACCGAAAGCAGCAACGGCAGCGCGCCGCTGATCTGCTCGACGAACTGCTCGGGCGTCGCGCCCATCTGCTTCGCCTGCATCGCGATCACGCGGCCGACGATGCCGGCATTGTCGAAGCGGATCTTGGCGTTGTCGACGGTGGCGGTTGCGGCGAGCTCCGAGAGCTTGTCCGGATCCTGCAGCTTGTCGCGCGGCAGGCCGCCGAACGTGCCGGTGATCACCAGCTTGCCGACATCCTTGCCGTCGAGGCTGATCGAGCGGAAGGTGAAGCTCTGCTTGGAATTGTCATAGGCGCCGTCGATGCCGACGTCGAAGTTGAGCTTGTCGTAGCCGAGCTGCTCGACCCAATCCTTGGTCTGCTCGTCCGACTTCAGCACTTCGCCGGGAATGGTGACGCCGGTGACGCGCAGCTGGCCGTCATTCGGCGCGCCTTCGACGACATCGCCGAGCGAGATGTTCACGCCATCGACAGTGATCGGGGCGGGGGTCTCGGTGGAAACGACGTTGATGGTCGACATTTCCATGTTCGAGAACGGCGTGATCTTGGCCTTCGAGTTGATCTCGGTCGGCGCGGGAACGATGGCGTCCTTGAACAGGCCCTTGTCCCAGCTGATGGTGGTCTTCTCGTCGACGATCTTGCCGGCGTCGAACGAAATGCTGGCTGCCGTGAAGCCGCCGCTGGTGCGCTCGATCGGGCTTTCGATGACGATGGCCGGAATGGTCACGTCGCCGCCCTGCTTGGCGACCATCTTCACATTGCTGAGAGTTACGTTGTCGCCATCGGCCTTGGCCGATTCGACCGTGACCTTGGCCTCGCCGCGAGCCTGGGCGGCGGCGATGAAGGCGTCTGAGATCTTCTGGGCGTCGGGAGCTGCGAAGGCCGCCGTCGACAGCATCAGCGCCGATGCGAGCGTAAGGCTGCGCACCGCGAAGCCGGAAACTGTCAGGTTCATTATGTCCTCCAAGGAACGAATCGAGAGTGCTCGGCGAGAGGCCGAAACAAGGTCCGGCAGGCATTCTGTCCGTACTTCATGGCGAGAGCAAGAACGGCAGCCCTGCCTGTGATGAACGTCACCCGTGTCGAAACGGGGGATTGCACCCGTTCGAATCTGCGGAATCCGTGCCGGCGAGCCGGGAATCGCTCGGCCGAGCGCCGCAACCGGCGGTATGGGAGGCTTCCGAAAAGACCGCGCCATCAACCACGGCTGCGCGAACAGGCATTGATGTCGGAGGTGCCGCCGGGGCCGCAGGCATTGACCGGCTCCATGGCCTTGATGGCGGGCGAGTTCGGATCGGTGGTGCAGCCCTGGAGGCTGGCACTGGCGGACAGGACAGCGAAAACCATAAGCAGACAGCGCATCAACTTGCTTCACCTATGCGGTTCGAGCGGCGACGATGAGCCCCGCCGCCGCCGAAACGGTGAGGGGCTCGGTCGATCTCCTTGCCGATATAGGCGAGCACGCCGACGCGGCCAGTCCTCGTTCAGAAGACCGGGCCGTTTCCGCAGCTCGTGGCCGGTGAAGCCAAGGTCGAGCCAGGCAGGCGGAGGATCCGACTGCCTGGTCGCGAGATGATCAGCGGCGGCCGCTCGAGCAATCGTTCACATTGCTGGATCCGCCGGGACCGCAGGCATTGACCGGGTCATCCATCGCCTTGATGGCGGGGGCGTTGGGATTGCTGGTGCAGCCCGACAGGCTGGCCAGGCCGGCGCTGATGGCAAGAACGGCAAGCAGGGTGCGCATGGGAACTCATCCTCTGGTTGGCCCTTCGCTTCGATGCGCCGGGCTTCCCGGCGGCACAGCGTTTTCTTCGTGGGCAATCGGAGGGTCTCGCAACGGAAGGTCGCGCGCAAGTGGCATCCTTACAGCACGATCAGCCCAATGCCCTTCAACAAATCCGCCGCCTGAGCCTTGGAGATGATCGCCTTGCGGAACAGGCCGGCATCGGCCAGCGTGATGGCGCCGAGATCGCAGCCGCGCAGGTCCGCGCCCTCGAATTTCGCGGCCCGCAGGCTGGCCGAGCGCAGCGACGAATCGACAAACACGGCATCGCGGAAATCCGCGCCGGCGAGATCGGCATCGGCGAAATCGACGCCGTCGACCCGCTCCTTGCGAAACGAAAGGTTGCGCAGCATCGCGCCGTTCAGACGCGTGCGGCGGAAGGCGATGCCGATCGCCGCGGCGCCCTGGAAGTCGCCGCCCGTCAGCTTGCAATCCTCGAAGCGGGCATTGGTCAATCGCGCGCGGACAAATTCGGCGTTGCTCAGGTTGCAGTTGACGAAACGGGCGTCCGCCAGCTCGGCGCCGGAGAAAACCGCCTTCAGCGCCCGCACCTCGTTCCAGTGCGATCCCGTGGCCTCGACGCCGCGAAGATCGCTGCCGGAGAAATCGCAGCGCTCGAAGCTCGCCTCGGTGAGATGGAGGCCCTTCATGTCGCAATCGGTGAACTGGCAATCGGCGAAGCGCGCCCCGGAAAGATCCGTCTCGCCATCGAACAGGCTCGCCAGCCGGATCTTCTCGGCAACGAGGTTTTCGACGATGCGGGTCGGGGCGGCAGCGGGCGGTCGGGTCATGAATCAGCCTTGGGTGCTTTTCCGGCACCCTATCCCCAAGCGCATCCCGCCTCCATCGCCAACGGATCCCGTCCAGCCTCTCGATGCCATGGGCTCCAAGGGGGCGCCCTAAACCCTTGTCCCCGCAGGCTCGATGCAGTGTCATGCCGCGATCGCGGTGATTCCTTGGCACGTTTGGACATCCGCTGGCGCAGGATGGCAGGGACGGCCGCTGTATGATCCTTGAAGCGACGAAACCCTCGCCCCCCGGTGCGCGACCGGGCTTTCGAGACGCCGTTGCGATCCGTGCCGGTCTCGTCCTGAGCCGGCTGGAGGCCGGGCTTGGCGCGCTCTGTGCCGGTATTCTCGCCCTGCTTCTGGCGGTGGTCCTGCTTTCGGTCGGGCTGCGCTATGGGCTTGGCAGCGCCTTTCTCGGCTCCGACGAGCTGGCGATATGGCTGCATGTCGCGTTGATCGCCATCGGCGCGCCGCTCTCGATCCACAGCGCGCTGGCGATGCGGCTCGACGTTTTCACACGCCTCCTGCCGGCGGCCGGACAACGGGCAGCGCTGTTGCTTGCCGACAGCTTCGTCATCGTCGGCGGCCTGGTGCTGGTGTTCGGCGGCGGGGAGATCATCGTCATGCTCGGCGGCGTCTCGCCGACGCTCGGCCTGCCGGAATGGGTGCGCTTCGCCTTTCTGGGCTTTGGCGGTGCGCTGACGCTGCTGGTCGTGGTCCTGAAACACCTGTCCGAGGGCCGCGCCTGGCTGCTGCTGGCCGTCCTTGTGATCGGAACGGCGCTCTATATCGGCGGCGACAGCCTCGTCCTCCCGATTAGCCTCCCGCCCAGCCTGGCGCTTGGCCTGATCGCACTGATCGGCCTCGTGGTCGCCGCGCCGCTGCCGTTTGCGTTTCTCGCCGCGGCCTATCTCGCCATTCCCTTTGGCAGCAGCATGCCCGAACCGGCCATGGTCGCTTCCGTCGTTTCCGGCATGTCGAAATTCCTGCTGCTGGCGATCCCCTTCTTCCTGCTCGCGGGCGGGCTGCTGACCGCTTCCGGTGTCGCGGGCCAGCTTGTGCGCTTTGCCGCCGCGCTGGTCGGCCACAAGCGGGCAGGGTTGGCGCAGACGACGCTCCTGACCAGCGTGCTGTTCTCCGGCGCCTCGGGATCCTCCGTCGCCAACGCCGCCTTTGGCGCCAGCACGTTTCAGCCGGAACTGGTCAAGCGCGGCTATCCGCCGGCCCAGGCGGGCGCGATCATCGCCGCCACTTCGGTGCTCGACAATGTCATCCCGCCCTCGATTGCCTTCCTGATCCTCGCGGCGGCGACCAATCTTTCGGTCGGCAGCCTCTTGGTCGGCGGCTTCGTCGCCGGCGCGGTGATGGCCGTGGCGCTGGCCGTTGCCATCCATCTCACGGTGCGGGTCCGCAGCGCCGAGGCCCGCGCCACGCCCGCCGAGCGCCGCAACTCGGCCATTGCGGCGATACCGGCCTTCGGCCTCGGCGTCATCGTGGTCGCCGGCATCCGGCTCGGCGTCGTCACCACGACCGAGGCCGCCGCTCTCGCCGCGCTCTACACGCTGCTCATCGGCCTGTTCGGACGGCTGAGCGCCCGCAGCCTCTATGCCGCCTTCCGGCAGGCGGGCGCCGAGGCGTCGGCGATCGGCCTTCTGATCGGCACCGCGGCGCCCTTCGCCTTCCTGCTCGCCGTCGACGACATTTCGGGCCTTGTGGCGAGCCTGGCCGACAGTTTCGGCGGCAGCTCGGTCGCCGTCCTGCTGCTCAGCAATCTCATCCTGCTCGTCGTCGGGCTGGTGCTCGATATCGGCGCGGCGATCCTGCTGTTCGGGCCGCTCTTGTTGCCGCTGGCGGTCGCCGCCGGCATCGATCCGATCCACTTCGGCGTTATCCTGGTGGTCAATCTGATGATTGGCGGCCTGACGCCGCCCGTCGGCATGCTGGTCTATGTCGTCAGCGGCGTAACGAAACTGCCGGCAGGAGCGCTGTTCCGCGCCATTCTGCCGTATCTGTTCGCCCTGCTGGTCGCGCTCGCTTTGCTTTCCGCCGGCGCGATCCTCGCCATTCCATCCGTCCGCTAGAGAGCTTCCCCCATGCCCCCGTTCACCCGCCGCCAGTTCCTCCGCTCCGCCTCGAAGATGGGCCTCGCCGCACTCGCAACCCCGGCTCTGGTCGGCCGGGCCGCCGCCGCCACGTCGCTGACGGTCGCCTCGCTGCTGGGACCGGACAAGCCCGAGACCAAAATCTGGGAGAGGATCCGCGACCGGGTCGAGGCGGAACTGCCGGGCGCGTTTCGCTTCAACATCGTCGCCAATGCGGCGCTGGGCGGCGAGAAGGAGGTGGCCGAGGGCCTCCGCCTTGGCTCGATCCAGGCCAGCCTTTCCACCATCTCGACCCTGTCGGGCTGGGTGCCGGAAACGCAGATCCTCGATCTGCCCTTCCTGTTTCGTGATCGCGATCATCTCCGAAAGGTCGTTCAGGGCGATCTCGGCGCCGAACTGAAACAGAAGCTTGGCGCCGAGAACTTCGTCGTCGCCGACTACATCAACTATGGCGCCCGCCATCTGCTGGCCAAGGAAGCAATCACCCGGCCGGAACAGCTGAGGGGCAAGCGCATCCGCGTCATCCAGAGCCCGCTGCATACCGAACTCTGGGCGTCCTTCGGCGCCAACCCGACGGCGATCCCGATCCCGGAAACCTACAACGCGCTGTCCACCGGCGTCGTCGACGCTATGGATCTGACGAAATCCGCCTATGCCGGCTTCAAGCTCTACGAGGTGGTGCCGTATCTGACCGAGACGGGCCATATCTGGGCCTCCGGCGTGGTCGTCTTCGCGGCCCCGTTCTGGAAGCGCCTGGACGAGCGGCAAAGGGCCGTCTTCCAGGCGGCTGCCATTGAGGGTGCCCGCTATTTCGACGAGCTCATCATCGCCGACGAAGCGGCCTCGATGCAGCTCGCGGCCCAAAATGGCGGCCAGATCGTCCAGCCGGAAGACCGCCCGGCCTGGGAGAAAGGCGCGCGCACCGTCTGGCATAGCTTTGCCGACAAGGTCGGCGGCATCGACAAGATCGAGGCGATCCGCGCGGTCAGGTGAAGGGCGCTCTTGCTCGTGGACGGCTGATAGCCGAGCGAGATCAAGGCTTTGTCCGGGCGTCTCGATTCAGATCGGGAGGACGAATTCTTTCGCCTTCATGCGGCGAGGCGAAGGTGCCGCCGCGCGTTGACGCGGCGCCATGCCTAGACGGGCGGGCAGCCAGAGGCGTTCGTCGAAGCGGAAGGGGCGCTGGTTCGCAATCGAAAGCGCCGCGGCCGCAGGATGGGCCGGGTTCACCAGCAGGTTGAAGCTCTCCGGCACGATGAAGGACGGCACGCGCAGCACCGGCGTGCGCGCCTCGGCCAGCCAGGCATCGCCTAGGGCCTGCGGCGCCTCCGGCAGGGTGTCGAGCGTCTCGACGGCGAGGCCGTCGAGGGCGATGCCGGTCAGGACGTAGTCGTCCGGCAGCAGATCGGGCGTCAGGTCGAGATGGACGCGGACCTCGAGCACGGCCAGCGCCGCTGCTTCGGCCGCGTAGATCATCGCCCGGCCGGGCGAATTCCAGCGCCCGCCATAGAGCCGCGCCCCGGTGCCGGAAAGATCGGCGAAGGCCGCGCGGGAGATGCGCCAGGCGATCAAGCGAGGCGCACCGGCAGGAGACCGGCGACGGTCGGCGCCCGGCAGGCCGCGTCCCGTCCTCTCCGGTGGCGGCGCCACTCATGGCCCCCGGGTCTGCGTGCGCCCATCAGGCGGCGATGCCGTGGCTGATCCGCCCGAGCAGGTTTTCGACCTGCAGCGCGCCTTCCGACGTGTCGAGCAGGGACAGAGGCGTCTCGTCGCCCAGCGCGGTCGTCGGTCGGCGCAGCCAGGTCGCGGCCTTCTGCTGGCTGCCGAACGTATCCTCGGCCGCCGCGATCACGCGCGCGGCGCGCATCAGCCGGTCGGACTGGTCGGCCGTGAGCGTGCCGATCTTACGACGGTGCGACAGCGTTTTTCGCGGCAGCACGACGAGGTCGAGCTCGGCCAGCGTCATCCGGCCGCTATCGAGCACGTGTTCGACGGCGCGCACCGGCAATCCGTGCCGCACGGCGGCGATCAGATCCCGCCCGCTCCGGATCGAAAGCCCGAGCGCGGTTTCCCCGCCGACAATATCGAGTGCTTGCGTATGAGCCATGAGCGCCTCCTGGCGATATGCCAAGGATATAGGTGCATATGGCCGGGAGGCAAGGGAGGTCGGACATAGGAGCTGCCGCAACCGTCAATCTCCGGTTTCGACAAGAGCCTCGATTGCGTCTAGGTCCACCCCAGCGATGGCCTTACCTAGTCGGCTGCGGCGATCCAGTTCTTCCTTCTTTTTGAGGTCGTCCTCCAGAATGACCACGATGCTGTCCTTAATCACCTCAAAAAACCCAGCACACTTTTCTTCGTTAAGGGAGTGAATGCCGATGCTCAAAATTGAGTAAATCTTAGCGTTTTGGACCAGAAAATCCGGCAGGTGGTCTTTTAGAAAGACGATCTTCTCTGCCATTCGAAGCTTCGAAAATTGCTGGTCAGTCCAGCCTTCAACCTCTTTGAACTCAGCGAAGCGCTTGTAGATTAGGCGCTCGAACACTCGCCGGAGGTAAACGAAAGAACCAATGCCAACTCCGTGGGCGGCTAACCCCGTCGCCTTGAAAAATTCATTTGCGTCTTCCTTGGACATGAACTTCCTGTACTTGGATAGTTCGCTGTTCGTGATTGTTGCAAGAGAAGGGTACTGACCAATCTTCTCAATGGTCATGCTTTTGATGCGCCAATAGTACCAGATTCTGTGATCCTGGTTCCTAATGCATTCTAGGTAGGCTTCGTCATATGCGAAGCGTGTGGCAATTCTCTCGAAGCCATTTGACGAGAGGTCTTGATGTAGAGTGAATGTGGAAACCTTATTGCAGTATGGGCAATGTCCATCGATGCGCACAGGACTAGTCTGGCAGTACAAGTCAGATGCAAGAAATTTGTCGCTTGGGAGCTTCATTGGCGAGTAGAGCCCTCTTTCAAAGAAGATCTCTTCGAGACTATTGACTTCCTCGGGAGTTTTTTCGTCAACCATTTGTATCCCGCCGCCTTTGTCTATGCCGTAAAGCTCAACGTGGTTCTATCCTTGCCGTATCCGCTCGTATTTTCGAAGTTGTCGTGTTTCAAGCAGCGCTATGCATGCGCTATGGCGCAATTGCCGCATTCGATGCAGCTTTCGCCCTAGCGGCCCTGCATCCGCGTGATCGCGGCCTACGAGCGCGCCGTCGCATTCAACTGGAATAAAAATGTCTAAACCGGTTCGCGCAGCCGCCTGCCGGCTACAGGGTTATTTGTCCCAGTTCTCAGGGGACACGGGGGTGTCGCGCCCGTCAGGTTCCTTGGCGACCCCTTTGTAGGGCCCCTCCGACCGCTTCACCGCCATCAACTGGCCAGTGCCCTCGTCGCGCTTCTGCCAGTTGCCGTCAGGACGTTGAAACTGTGTCCTGCCGTTGACAGCTCCGCGCCGAAATCCGTCACCCGTGTTCTTCGCCATTCTGAACTCCTGATGCTAGCCCCACTACGGAGGTGCTGGATGTCCTGTGCCCGAACCGTTTGATAGCGAACGTCTCGGCTAAAGCTAATGCGCCAGCCGAGACGGTAATTGTTGGAACTCGCAGTCCAATTACCCCTTACGAGCAGCCGCTCGTGTTCCCGCACGTATCGCACTTCAGGCAGGTGCCGTTGCGCACCATAGTGAAGTTGCCGCATTCGGTGCAGCTTTCGCCCTCATAGCCCTTCATCCGCGCGATCGCGACCTGTTCGGCCGCCTTCGGCTTGGGCTGGCTTGCGGGCGAGGCCGCGACCGGCTCCACCGTGCCGACAGAAAGCTCCGTCTCGGGAGCGACGTCGCGCTTGAAGGCCGTGGCGGCGGCGCCGCCAATGCCCGTCGTGCGCAGCGCCGTTACCGTCGAGCCGGTGACGGCGGGAGTGGTGGCCGCGCCCTTCGATTCACCGGCGCGGTCGACCAGCTTGAAGCGCTCGGTCTTGCCGCGGACGAGGCCATGGCTGACCTGCGGCGGCTTGGAGGTCGGTAGGTCGCCGCCGCCCAGCGTCGTCGCATTGTTGTCCTCGGGGACGACATGGGCCAGGTCGTTGCGGCCGAGATAGGAAACGGCCAGCTCGCGGAACACGTAATCCAGGATCGACGTGGCGTTCTTGATCGCCTCGTTGCCGGTGACCAGGCCGGCCGGCTCGAAGCGGGTGAACACGAAGGCTTCCACATACTCTTCCAGCGGCACGCCATATTGCAGGCCAAGCGAGATGGCGATGGCGAAGTTGTTCATCATCGCACGGAAGGCGGCGCCTTCCTTGTGCATGTCGATGAAGATCTCGCCGAGGCGGCCATCGCGATATTCGCCGGTGTGGATATAGACCTTGTGGCCGCCGACATTCGCCTTCTGGGTGTAGCCCGTGCGGCGATCCGGCATCTTCTCCCGCTTGCGGACTTCGCGCTCGATGATCCGCTCGACGATGCGCTCGGCGATCTGCTCGGCGCGCGCCGCCGGCGTCTTGGCCATCAGCGCCTCGACGGCGTCGTCCGCATCCTCGTCGTCATCGGCAAGGATCTGCGAATTCAGCGGCTGCGACAGCTTCGAGCCGTCGCGATAGAGCGCGTTGGCCTTCAGCGCCAGGCGCCAGGACAGCATGTAGGCGTTCTTGCAATCCTCGACGGTCGCGTCGTTCGGCATGTTGATGGTCTTGGAGATCGCGCCCGAGATGAAGGGCTGCGCCGCCGCCATCATGCGGATGTGGCTCTCGACCGAGAGATAGCGCTTGCCGAGCTTGCCGCAGGGATTGGCGCAATCGAACACGGCGTAGTGCTCGAGCTTCAGATGCGGGGCGCCTTCCAGCGTCATCGCACCGCAGACATGCACGTTGGCGGCTTCGATTTCCTTCTTCGAGAAGCCGAGAGCCGGCAGGATCTCGAAGGCGGGGTCGTTCAGCTGCGTCTCGGTGAAGCCGAGCGTCTTGAGGAAGTCCTCCCCCAGCGCCCACTTGTTGAAGACGAACTTGATGTCGAAGGCCGAGGCGAGGCCGCCTTCGAGCTTCTCCAGCACCTCGTCGGTGAAGCCCTTGGCCTTCAGCGTGGTGTGGTTGACGCCGGGCGACTGGCGCAGCGACGCATGGCCGACCGCATAGGCCTCGATCTCGGCGATCTGGTGCTCGGCATAGCCGAGGCCCTGGAGGGCTTCCGGCACGGCGCGGTTGATGATCTTGAAGTAGCCGCCGCCGGCGAGCTTCTTGAACTTCACCAGCGCGAAATCGGGCTCGATGCCGGTGGTGTCACAATCCATGACCAGGCCGATCGTGCCGGTCGGCGCGATGACGGTCGATTGGGCGTTGCGGTAGCCATGCTGTTCGCCGAGCGCCAGCGCCTTGTCCCAGGCAGCCTTGGCATGCTCGCCGAGGCGGGCATCCTTGAGGGATGCATGGTCGAGCAGCACCGGCAGGACCGACAGGCCCTCATAGCCCGTCGCTTCCGCATGCGCCGCGCGGCGATGGTTGCGGATGACGCGCAGCATGTGCTCGCGGTTCTTGGCGAAGCCGGGGAAAGGGCCCTGTTCCTTGGCCATCTCGGCCGAGGTGGCGTAGGCGGTGCCGGTCATGATCGCGGTCAGCGCGCCGCAGATGGCGCGGCCTTCGGCCGAGTCATAGGGGATGCCGGCGGTCATCAGCAGGCCGCCGATATTGGCGTAGCCGAGGCCGAGCGTGCGGAATTCGTAGGAGAGCTCGGCGATTTCCTTGGACGGGAACTGCGCCATCAGCACGGAGATCTCGAGCACCACCGTCCAGAGGCGGCAGGCATGCTCGTAGCGCTCGACGTCGAAGCTCTTGTCCTCGTTGCGGAACTGCAGAAGGTTCAGCGAGGCGAGGTTGCAGGCCGTGTCGTCGAGGAACATGTATTCCGAGCACGGATTGGATGCGTTGATGCGTCCCGAGGCCGGGCTGGTGTGCCACTCGTTCATCGTGGTGTTGAAGTGCAGGCCCGGATCGGCGGAAGCCCAGGCGGCGTGGCCGATCTGCTCCCAGAGGTCTTTGGCCTTCAGCGTCTTGGCGACCTTGCCGTCGGTGCGGCGGATCAGGTTCCAGTCCCCATCACTCTCCACCGCGCGGAGAAAATCGTCGGTGATCGAGACGGAGTTGTTGGAGTTCTGGCCGGAAACGGTGAGGTAGGCCTCCGAATCCCAATCGGCGTCATAGACGGGGAATTCGATATCCGTGTAGCCCTGCTTGGCAAACTGGATGACGCGCAGGATGTAGTTCTGCGGCACCAGCGCCTTCTTGGCGGCGCGGATCTCGCGCTTCAGGGCCGGGTTCTTGGTCGGGTCGTAGCAATCGTCGCCCGAGCCCTCGCAGTTCACGCAGGCCTTCATGATGGCCTTGAGGTGCTGCGCGTTGATCTTCGAGCCGGTGACGAGGGCGGCGACCTTCTGCTCCTCGTGCACCTTCCAGTTGATGTACTTCTCGATATCGGGATGGTCGGCATTGACGACGACCATCTTGGCGGCGCGACGCGTGGTGCCGCCCGACTTGATGGCGCCAGCTGCGCGGTCGCCGATCTTCAGGAAGCTCATCAGGCCGGACGACTTGCCGCCGCCGGAAAGCTTTTCGCCTTCGCCGCGGAGCGCCGAGAAGTTGGAGCCTGTGCCGGAGCCGTACTTGAACAGGCGAGCCTCGCGGACCCAGAGGTCCATGATGCCGCCTTCGTTCACCAGGTCGTCGGAGACGGACTGGATGAAGCAGGCATGCGGCTGCGGGTGCTCGTAGGCGGTCTTCGACTTGACCAGCTTGCCGGTCTTGTAGTCGACGTAGAAATGGCCCTGGCTCGGGCCGTCAATGCCATAGGCCCAATGTAGGCCCGTGTTGAACCATTGGGGGGAGTTTGGCGCCACCTTCTGGGTCGCCAGCATGAAGCGGTGTTCGTCGAAGAATGCCTGGGCGTCTTCCTCGGTGTCGAAATAGCCGCCCTTCCAGCCCCAATAGGTCCAGGTGCCGGCGAGACGATCGAACACCTGGCGCGAATCGACTTCGCCGGTGAAGCGCTCCTTCTCGGGCAGCGTGGCGAGCGCCTTTTCGTCGGCGACCGAGCGCCAGAGGAACGACGGAACGTCGTTCTCCTCGACGCGCTTCAGCCGCGCCGGGACGCCGGCCTTGCGGAAATATTTCTGGGCGATGATGTCGCTGGCGACCTGGCTCCAGGTCGAGGGCACCGCGATGCCTTCCAGGCGGAAAACGATCGATCCATCGGGATTGCGGATCTCGCTTTTCGTCGTTCGGAACTCGATGCCGGCATAGGCTGACTGGCCTGCCGTCGTGTAGCGCCGTTCGATCCGCATCGTCTCAAGCCCTTTGTTTTCGGGTGGCGCAGCCTCGGCGCACCACCGGCCGGCGCATGGCGCCCGCTCTGTCCCTTGCCCAACGCTTTACACCAGGACGGGTTTCGGCCCCATCCCTTATCTAGTGCTCAAGATACGCTGAGACTCTAAATATAGTGTTTACACACCAAAATGTCACGGTTTGGACATGCCGATCCAAGACACAATAGGGCGATCAGACGGGGAAGGGAGTCCACCCAACCGCCGTATGTTCCGACTGCCAACCATGTCCTGGAAAACCGGATCGGGGGGATCCGGAGCGCATTCCAACTCTAAGCCGGAAGCTATGACGAGTCCGGCAAAAGCGTCAAGGAATAGTGGTGGTGAATTCTAAGCCGCCTACATGTGGATTTGGCATTGCAAAATCCGCGAGGGGTTGCGTAGCGATTTCGCGCGGGCGTTTGAAACGTCAGGAGTTTCAAAGTTAACAAAGCCTTGCGCGGGAAGGCTGGAACGGACGACGCCCGTATGACGCGTTCTCGATCGCGAAAGGGCGGGGCGCCTTATCCTCAATCTCCACAGGCGCTCAATTCGTGGCCGGATGTGGCTCCGATGGCCTTGCGGAAATGAAAACGGCGGAATGCTGCGGAGCTGCCGCAAACGCATATTCCGTCGGAAATCGACGTTGCGCGAATCAGCCCGGCCCCATGCCGTCCGGCAACTCCGAGGAGGCTCCATGCGACGGCAAGGCCTCTGTTCTATCGCGCACCGCGACGGTGTCCCGGCTGGGTGGCAGGCCGAAAAGGCGACCATATTCCCGCGTGAACTGCGATGCACTTTCATAGCCCACGGCAAAGGCGGCGCTGCTGGCGTTCACCCCCTCCGCCAGCATCAGCCGCCGCGCCTCGATCAACCGCAACTGCTTCTGGAATTGCAGCGGCGACAACGAGGTCACGGCTCGAAAATGCTGGTGGAAGGACGAGGGACTCATGCCTGCGATCTCCGCCAGATGCTCGACCCGCAGCGACCGGGCATAGTCGGTCCGGAGCACCGCCACGGCGCGCGCCACGCGCCGGTGGTGTCCATCCACGAGCCCGAGCCGGCGGATCGCGGCGCCGTGGCGTCCCTCCAGCAGCCAGTAGTGGAGTTCGCGTACCCGTTGCGCATGCAATATGGGCACCGATGCCGGACGGTCGAGCAGTCTCATCAGCCCGAGCGCTGCGTCCGAGACCTCGAGGTCGGTCGGCTCGAACCGTACCGCGGCGTTTTCGGTAGCCGGCAGGGAACCCATCTCGACGGAAAGCTCGGCAATCACCGCAGGATCCAGCTCCAGCACGAGAGAAAGGTAGGGCTCGCCGAAGCTGGCGCGGGTGATCTGGCTAACCGTGGGAACATCCGCCGTGATCAGAAGCGAGTCGCCGGCTTGGAACGTCAGCGTCTGCGCGCCCATCGTTACCTGCTTGGCTCCCTGCAGGACCAGGCAAACCAACGGCCGGGAGATCGCATGGATGAGATCGCTGGGCCTCCGCGAGCGGATGGTGGTCAGGCCGGGAATGGGCGTCTGTGCCAGTCCCGCGGGATCGCCATGGGTTTCGACATAGCGTCGGACGGCGCCGAGAAGCGTGTGGGTCATGGGCCGACCCTAGCCTCTTCCGGCTAGGGATGCATTCGTCTTGTAGGAATAGGCAAGCAACGGCGAGCTTCCGACAAGGGCGAAACTTGGGGAATCGCTAAGTAGGGCTCCTCGCAACAGGAGTTTTCAGCGTGACCATTGCACTTGTTACCGGAGCCAGCCGCGGCCTTGGGCGCAACACCGCCCTCAGCATCGCCCGCCATGGCGGCGACGTGATCCTGACCTATCGCAGCCAGCGCGAGGAGGCGGAAGCGGTCGTGGCCGAGATTGCCGCGCTGGGCCGCAAGGCACTCGCCTTCCAGCTCGATACGGGCAACTTGGCCGAGTTCGCAGCCTTCTCCGATAGGCTGCGCTATGCGCTGCGCGAGACATGGCAGCGAGAGACGTTCGACCATCTCGTCAACAATGCCGGCCATGGTGACTATGCCATGATCGGCGACACAACCGAGGCACAGTTCGACGGGCTGGTGAACGTACACTTCAAGGGCGTGTATTTCCTGACGCAGGCGCTATTGCCGCTGCTTGCCGATGGGGGCCGCATCGTCAATCTCTCTTCCGGCCTGACGCGCGTTTCCTATCCGGGGTACGGCGCCTATGCGGCGGTCAAGGGCGCGGTCGAGATCCTGACGCTCTATATGGCGAAGGAACTGGGTAGCCGCGGAATCGCGGTCAACACGGTTGCGCCTGGCGCGATCGAGACGGATTTCGGGGGCGGTGCCGTTCGGGATAACCCCGAGGTCAACCGGATCTTCGCCGACATGACGGCGCTTGGCCGGGCGGGCGTCCCCGACGATATTGGTCCGATGATCGCGAGCCTGCTTCAGCCAGCCAATCGCTGGGTCAACGCGCAGCGGATCGAAGTGTCGGGCGGGCAGGGGATCTAGCCGACCGCCTAAACGAAACGAGCCCCCGCAAGGGGGCTCGTAAGACGGCAGGGCCGGGAAACAGCAAGGAAGTCTAGGGCGTCCAGGCTTCGTAGTCGCCGGTCGCGCGCGGGCGCTGGTCGGCGCCGACGATCGAGCCCTTCGGCCGGTAGGCGGCGGCGGTGCCGGTGCCGTTCGGCTTGTGCGGCTTCTGCCAGTCGCGCGGAGCGTAGCTCACCTGCGTCGGCGGCAGTTCGCTGCGGTGATGGATCCAGCCATGCCAGCCGGTCGGGATCGTCGAGCTGTCGGCATAGCCGTTGTAGATCACCCAGCGACGCTCGGGAAATCCGCCGGCGGTGCGGTCGGGGTCGGGCGTGCGGTAATAGGTGTTGCCGAACTCGTCGGTGCCGACCTTTTGGCCCTTGCGCCGCGTATAGAGACGCGTGCCCATGGTCTGGCCGTTCCACCAGGTGAACAACTCGGTCAGGAACCAGCCCATTTTCGACCCTCATCTCGACAGCGATTTCACCCTGCTTATGCCGCCATGACGCGGCCAAGTCAAAGGCTGCAAGAGCCCATACCGAGGAATGCGGGCCGGCTTGCGCTCATCCGTCGCGGCTGGCCTCGGCGGCGGGATCGTTGAGGATGTCGCGCAGCGCCGCGATGCTGTCGCGCAGCGCCATCACCTGCGCTTCACTCATGGCGAGCGTGCCGGCCAGCGACTGCGTCACGCCGCAGGCGTCCTGCAGCAGCCGGCGTCCCTGGTCGGTCAGCGAGACCCGAACCTGCCGCTCGTCGGCCACGTCGCGGCGGCGGACCAGGTGGCCGGCCGCTTCCAGCCGCTTCAGCAGCGGGGTCAGCGTGTTCGATTCGAGGAACACGCGCGCGCCGATCTCGCTGACGGTCAGGTCCTCCGCCTCGCCCAGCGCCATCAGCACCAGATATTGCGGGTAGGTGAGGCCGAGCCTGTCGAGCAGCGGGCGGTAGGCGCGGTTGAAGGCGCCATTGGCCGAGTAGATCGCGAAGCACAGCATCCGGTCGAGGTCGAGCGCAGAGGCAGCGTGCGGCGTCATGGTTCGTCTCCGGTTTGACCCTGTATATTATATCGTGCGCGATTGAAGCGGAAGCGCGTTACCGGCAGGGCAGCCATGCGAGAATGTGTATCGTCAGCGATCAAATCGTGTGCGATCTAATTGGTCGCCGGACAAGACCGGTCCTTTGAAGCGCATCGGCGCCCATGCAGCCAGGAGCCCATCATGACGATACTTTACACCGCAGCCGCAACCGCAACCGGCGGCGGCCGCGATGGCCGCACCGCCAGCTCGGACGGTCGCCTCGACCTGCAGCTCAGCGTTCCCAAGTCGATGGGCGGCAATGACGGCCCGGGCACCAATCCTGAACAGCTCTTTGCGGCCGGCTATTCCGCCTGCTTCCTTGGCGCGCTGCGCTTTGTCGCCGGCAAGGAAAAGGCCAAGCTTCCGGAAAACACCAGCGTGACTGCCGAGGTCGGCATCGGTCCGCGCCCCGACGGCACCGGCTTTGGTCTCGACGTCGCGATCCACGTCGCCCTTCCGGGCTTCGACCAGGCGCAGGCGGAAGACCTCGTCGCCAAGGCGCATATCGTCTGCCCCTATTCGGAAGCGACCCGCGCCAATCTCGACATCCGCGTTTCCGTCGCGGTCTAAGCCAGGGACTGGAGCCAAAAGAAAAGGCCCGGCAATGCCGGGCCTTTTGTCGTTCTGGACGCCAGCGCCGAAGCGCTGGCGTGAATTTCGGGAGGCTCGTTCTAGAAGAACGACCGCCGCTGCCACCAGCCGCCGCGCTTCGGACGATCGTCCTCGGGCTGCGCTTCGGGCTCCTGCCTGGTGGCCTCGATCTCGGCTGGGGTCTTGTCGACCATCGACTCGTCATCGAGGCCGAGCGGATCATCGCTCTGGCTCGCCATCACCTCTTCCGTGGTGACGCGCAGGTCGGAGATTTCCTCTTCCGGCTCGTCATCCTCGTCATCGCCGACTTCCGGCATGTCGAGCTCCGGCTCATCGCCGATCTCGTCCAAGAAGGGCTCGGCCATGTCGGCGATGTCGGCGACCGGGATATCCTCGGCGATCAGGCGCTCACCGGCATCTTCCGGCTCGATGTCGCGAATGCCTTCATCCTCGACTTCGACAAACCGCTCGGAGAGCACTTCACCGGTCTCGTCGAGTTCCAGCGTCCGGCCCTCTTCGGAACCTTCGCCCTCGGAACCCTCGACCTCGGAGCCTTCGCCCTCGGCGCCACGGCGACCGCGACGGCCACCCCGACGACCGCGACGACGCCGACGGCGCGGCTCGCCATTCTCGTCGTGCTCCTGCTCGTCGCCCTCGGCATCGCTGCCGCCTTCGGACGCTTCGCTGCTGGAGCCTTCGGCGGCGGCGCCTTCGCCCGCTTCGCCTTCGTCTTCCTCGTCCCCGGCTTCGCCTGCAGATCCGGCTTCCTGGCCAGCACCGCCAGCCTCGCCGCCCCGCCGACGCCGACGGCGACGGCGCTTGCGGCGTCCGCCTTCATCAGCGCGCGCCGCCTCGGTCGAGCTTTCGCCCGCGGCCTCGGTATCGGCGTCCGCCTCGGCTTCGCTCTCTTCCGACTCGACCTCGTCCTCGATCTCCTCATCTTCCGGATAGATCGTGTCGGGATGAACGATGGGCGAGGGGGCCGTGATCAGCGGCACGTCGCGCGGCTGCACGGCCTCGCCACGCTCGAGCATGTAATGCTGGGCGGAGTTGACGGTCTCGTCGGCCAGAACTGTGATGGCGATGCCGAAGCGCGCCTCGATCTCGGCCAGGTGATTGCGCTTCTGGTTGAGAATGTAGAGTGCGACGACCGTCCTGGTGCGGATGGTGAGGTTGTGGGTCGCGCCCTTGAGAAGGTTGTCCTCGAGCGACCGCAGCACATGCAGCGCGACGGATGCCGGGGCGCGGACATAGCCGGTGCCATGGCAATGCGGGCAGACCTCGACCGAGCTTTCGACGACGCCGGTGCGCAGGCGCTGGCGCGACATTTCGAGCAGGCCGAAATGCGAGATCCGGCCGACCTGGATGCGGGCGCGGTCGTTCTTCAGCGCGTCCTTCAACTTGCGCTCGACCGAACGGTTGTTGCGCTTCTCTTCCATGTCGATGAAGTCGACGACGATCAGGCCGGCAAGGTCGCGTAGGCGAAGCTGGCGCGCCACTTCCTCGGCCGCTTCCAGATTGGTCTGGTAGGCCGTGTCCTCGATATTGTGCTCGCGCGTCGACCGGCCCGAGTTCACGTCGATGGCGACGAGCGCTTCGGTCTGGTTGATGACGATGTAGCCGCCGGACTTCAGCGTCACCTGCGGCGAGAACATCGCGTCGAGCTGCGCCTCGATGCCGGTGCGGGCAAAGATCGGCTGGCTCTCGCGATAGGGCTGAACGTTCTTGGCATGGCTCGGCATGAGCATGCGCATGAAGTCCTTCGCCTCGCGATAGCCGTCATCGCCGGCGACGAGAACCTCGTCTATGTCCTTGTTGTAGAGGTCGCGGATCGACCGCTTGATCAGGCTGCCTTCCTCGTAGACGAGGGTAGGGGCGGCCGAGCGCAGCGTCAGTTCGCGGACATTCTCCCAGAGGCGGAGCAGATATTCGAAGTCGCGCTTGACCTCGGCCTTGGTGCGCGAGGCGCCTGCCGTGCGCAGGATGACGCCCATGCCCTCCGGCACCTCCAGATCAGCGGCGACTTCCTTGAGGCGCTTGCGATCGGCGGTGTTGGTGATCTTGCGGGAAATGCCGCCGCCGCGTGCCGTGTTCGGCATCAGGACCGAGTAGCGGCCGGCCAGCGACAAGTAGGTGGTGAGAGCCGCGCCCTTGTTGCCGCGCTCTTCCTTGACGACCTGGACGAGCAGCACCTGGCGGCGCTTGATCACTTCCTGGATCTTGTACTGGCGACCGCGACCGCGACGCCGTTCCGGCAGTTCCTCGAGCGCGTCCTCGGCACCGACCGACTCGACGACGTCTTCCTCATGCTCTTCGTCGCCGCCGATTTCCTCGACGCTATGGTCGGAGGCCGGCGCATCGAGATGTGAGGAGGAATTGTCGTCCGAACCGTTCTCGTCACCCGAGCCGTTCTCGTCGCCATGGTCCGACGCGCCGGCGGAAACCGGACGCTCGCCATTCGACTCGTCGTCATGGTGCTCGTCGGGATGGCCGTCTTCGTGGTGGTCGTCGTGATGCGCTTCGTCGGCCGAAACGCCTTCCTGGCCTTCCTCGGAAACACCCTCGGAACGGGCTTCGTCGGCGGCCTTGGCGGCGACTGAACGATTGCTGCCGCGGCGGCGGCTGCTCTTGGCTTTGGCGGCGGCGCGCTCTTCAGCCTCGCGCTCTTCCTGCTCTTCGGCGTCGATCAGCGCCTGACGGTCGGCGACCGGGATCTGGTAGTAGTCCGGGTGGATTTCGGAGAAAGCGAGAAAGCCGTGGCGGTTGCCGCCATATTCGACGAAGGCCGCCTGCAGCGAAGGTTCGACGCGCGTGACCTTGGCTAGATAGATGTTGCCGCGAAGCTGCTTCCGGCTCGCGGATTCAAAGTCGAATTCCTCGACCCGATTGCCGCGTACCACCACGACCCGGGTCTCCTCCGGGTGGGTGGCATCGATGAGCATCTTGTTTGCCATATTGGAAATTCTCCATGGCTCGACGCGCAAATCTCCGGCCGGCGCTGAGCGCCGATGCCGTGTTGGTCGCGAAGAAAGCCGTGATGGGGGAAAAGTGAACGTGCGCGCGCCTGCGCCAGCACCGTAGATACCACCCGACCGGCAATGGCCGGTTCAAGGTTGGCTGAACGGTAGGGGGTCGGCAAAAACATGGGTACGCGCTATGAGCCTCTTGAAGAACAGACCGGCAGAGCTGCCCCCGCCGGAAATCCCGACCGCGGACGCTTCCGCGTCCCACAGCCGCCGGATCGCAGGCTCGCCGGCCGTGCGCTCGGAAAGGGTCGAGCCTGCACGACAAAGATACCTGTCCCATCCCCAGACCGTGCACCGAAGTGACCGCGGAACGCTCTTGAGGCTGCAACCCTTGATCGGGTCGATCGTCTCTCAGCGCCCCACCGCATCATGCCGATCACGCCACGTTAGGCAGCAAACCGGTCGGAGGATGAATTCCGTAGTCTCCTTTTATGGAAGGCGACGATTCTTGGCAAGGATATTGGACGGCGAAGCATGGCGGTGCCGAAGGGGGGATCTCGCTTGCCGAACCAGCCGTTTTACCGTCATCCAGCTGTGCACGAAGCCGGTTTGGTTAGGAGGTCTTAACCATTCGATCCTAATCGTCTACACAGCCAAGATCGGGGCGGGGGCAAGGCTGCACCGGACGACACGATAGACATGCGAGAACGACAAGGCGTCAGCGCCGATCGACAGAATTGGCGAAGGGCCACACAGGGTGCCGGGCGATGGCTGGGCGCAGGCTTCTTCGTCCTGTTTTCCGCGTGGGCTTCCGCCGCCCAATCGCCGATCGACAACAGCGTCACCTCCGCCATTTCCCCGGTTGCCTCGACAGAAGGCGCCGAGACGCCCGCCGCGATCGCGCCGGCGCCCGACAATGCGCCTCTCGTTGCCACGCCACCCGCGGTATCGGGCGAGCCGGTGATTGCGCGCGAGGCGCGCGTCGTCGGCGACGGATCGCGCACCCGCTTCGTGATGGATCTGACCGGCCCCTCGGCCGTCTCCGTCTTCACCCTCGACGAACCCTACCGGGTCGTCGTCGACCTGCCGGAAGTCCACTTCGATCTCGCCGCCGATGCGGGCAAGGCAGGGAAGGGGCTCGTCTCGGCCTTCCGCTATGGCCTGATCTCGGCCGGCAAGTCCCGCATCGTGCTCGATGCCACCGGCCCGGTCTCGGTCGACAAGGCTTTCGTGCTGCCGGCCGACAAGGGGCAGCCGGCGCGCCTCGTCGTCGATCTGGTCAAGAGCACCCGCACCGCCTTCCTGGACACGCTGCGCATCTCGCGCGATCGCGAGCGTGCCACGGCTAGTCATGAGCGCGAGGCCGTGCCCGGTCCCGCGCCGAACGACGGCAAGCTTCGCATCGTGCTCGACCCCGGCCATGGCGGCATCGATTCCGGCGCCATCGCCAAGTCCGGCATGCTGGAAAAGACCATCGTGCTGGCCTTCGCCCAGACGCTGAAGGAAAAGCTCGAGGCGAATAGCCGCTACGAAGTGCTGATGACCCGCTCGGACGACACCTTCGTGACCCTGCGCGGC
This sequence comes from Kaistia defluvii, assembly GCF_040548815.1. NCBI lineage: Bacteria > Pseudomonadati > Pseudomonadota > Alphaproteobacteria > Hyphomicrobiales > Kaistiaceae > Kaistia > Kaistia defluvii. The sequence goes on from NZ_JBEPSM010000001.1 coordinate 469,216, forward strand.
CGCGTCCAGTTCGCGCGCTCCAAGCACGCCGACCTGTTCATCTCGATCCACGCCGATTCCTTCTCGGGCAGCGATATCCGCGGCGCGACCGTCTACACCCTGTCCGAGCGCGCTTCGGACCAGATGGCGGCCTCGATCGCAGAATCGGAAAACAAGTCCGACATCCTCGCCGGCGTCGACGTTCCGGAGGATACCAACGAGGTTTCGGACATCCTGATCGACCTGGCGCGGCGGGAGACGAAAAATTTCGCGGTCGTCTTTGCGCGCAACATGATCAAGGAACTGAAGCCGGCGGTGCGCCTGTTCAAGCGCGCGCACCAGCAGGCGGGCTTCATGGTCCTGAAGGCGCCGGACGTCCCCTCGGCGCTCGTCGAACTGGGCTATCTGTCCAATCCGGATGACGAAAAACTGCTGACTTCTCCCGAATGGCGGGACAAGACGGCCGTCGCGATCACCCGCGCCATCGACGCCTATTTTCGCAACCGGGTCGCCAACATGGCCGCCTCCGAAGCCCTGACTTCGGGGGTCGGCGAGCCATGAAGGCGCTGTTGCTCGAACAACACGCGGCGGCTCGCGCTTCCCTTCCGGCCGGCAGCGCCCAAGTTTCTCCACAAACGGACTGGAAGAACGGACCTGTTGGGTCTATCGAGGCCAAACGAACCTGTAGTTCGCCTTCAGTCAACGGGCGGTTGAGCCCCAAGCCTTCAGGCGTTGGTCGCGCATATCGCGCGGACGGTGTCGTTCTTTTTTCGGGACCGGCCTGGCAAGAGCTGCCAGGTAGATCAACCAATTTCGTACCGGGGTTCGTCTCGTCGGCCTGAGCTTGTCGCCGGCAAGGCGATCCAGCGGGGAACGCGAGCGATATGTTTCTGCGACTAATCGGCTATTTATTCGGGATTGGCGCCGTGTTTTTCTTGGCAGTTGCTGCAGGTGTGGCTTGGTATGTCTCCGGCTTGACGGGCGGATTGCCGTCGGTTGAGGTCCTGGCGAAATACGAGCCGCCGGTGATGACGCGAATCCACGCGTCCGATGGTCAGCTCGTCGGCGAATATGCCCGCGAGCGTCGCCTCTATCTGCCGATCCAGGCGATCCCGGATCGGGTCAAGGCTGCCTTCATCTCGGCGGAAGACAAGAACTTCTACCAGCACGCCGGTCTCGACTATTACGGCATCGCCCGCGCGGCCCTGCAGAACATCGCGGCGCTCTCGTCTGACAAGCGCATGATCGGCGCGTCGACGATCACCCAGCAGGTCGCCAAGAACTTCCTGCTCACCAACGAGCGCTCGCTGGACCGCAAGATCAAGGAAGCGATCCTGTCGCTCCGCATCGAGCAGGCGAACTCGAAGGACAAGATCCTCGAGCTCTACCTGAACGAGATTTTCCTCGGCCTTGGTTCCTATGGCGTCGCCGCCGCGTCCTTGTCCTATTTCGACAAGTCCGTGCACGAGCTGACCCTGTCGGAAGCTGCCTATCTGGCGGCGCTGCCCAAGGGCCCGAACAACTACAATCCCTTCCGCTATGCCGACCGCGCCATCGAGCGCCGCAACTGGGTCATCGACCGCATGGTCGAGAACGGTTTCGCGACCGCCGACGAAGGCGAGGCCGCCAAGGCGCAGCCGCTCGGCGTGAAGACCCGCGTCGCCAGCCCGCACATCTTCGCCGCCGACTATTATGTCGAGGAAGTGCGCCGCCAGCTGATGCAGATCTATGGCGAGAAGGCGCTCTATGACGGCGGTCTCTCGGTCCGCACTTCGCTCGACCCGGGCATGCAGGTCATGGCGCGCCAGGCGCTGATGAACGGCCTGGTCCAGTTCGACGAGCAGCATGGCTGGCGTGGACCCGTCAAGAACGTGCCGATCGAAGGCGATTGGGGCGTTGCCGTCGGCACTGTGCCGGCGCTTTCCGACATCATCGAATGGCGCCTCGCCATTGTCACTGCCGTCAACAAGGACGAGGCCGAGATCGGCCTTCAGCCGGGCCGCGACGAGACCGGCAAGCTGCTGCCCGCCCGCGAAACCGGCGTCATCCCGTTCTCGGAGATGAAGTGGGCAAAGCCCGCCGGCAAGAAGCTGACCGGCGCCAGCGACGCGCTCGAAGTCGGCGACGTCGTCTATGTCGAGCCGGCCGATGGCAAGCCGGGCTCGTTCCGCCTGCGCCAGGTGCCCAGCATCGCCGGCGCCATGGTGGTGATGGATCCCCATACCGGCCGCGTGCTGGCGATGGATGGCGGCTTCTCCTATGCGGAGAGCCAGTTCAACCGCGCCACCCAGGCGCTGCGCCAGCCGGGTTCCTCGTTCAAGCCGTTCGTCTATGCCGCCGCCCTCGACAATGGCTACACGCCGTCGTCGGTGGTCATGGATGCGCCGATCGAAGTCGACCCCGGCTATGGCCAGCCGATCTGGCGCCCGGAAAACTACGCCCAGAAGTTCTACGGGCCGTCGACGCTCCGTACAGGCATCGAGCAGTCGCGTAACGTGATGACGGTCCGCCTGGCGCAGGACATGGGCATGCCGCTCGTGGCCGAATATGCCAAGCGCTTCGGCGTCTATGACAAGCTCGGGCCCTTCCTGCCCAACGCGCTAGGCGCGTCGGAGACGACGGTGCTGCGCATGGTCTCCGGTTATTCGGTGTTCGCCAATGGCGGCCGCCAGGTGAAGCCGACGCTGATCGACCGTATCCAGGATCGCTTCGGCAAGACCATCTTCAAGCATGAAGAGCGCATCTGCGAAGGCTGTGATGCCGAGCAGTGGTCGCATCAGGACGAGCCGGTCATCGAGGACAATCGCGAGCAGGTGCTCGATCCGATGACCGCCTACCAGATCACCTCGATGCTGGAAGGCGTCGTGCAGCGCGGCACCGCGACGGTGCTGAAGAGCGTCGGCAAGCCGCTCGCCGGCAAGACGGGCACATCGAACGACTACAAGGACGCCTGGTTCATCGGCTATTCGCCGGATCTCGTGGTCGGCGTCTTCATCGGCTACGACAATCCGAAGCCGATGGGACGCGGCATGACGGGCGGCGAAATCGCGGCTCCGATCGCCGGCGATTTCTTCAAGCTGGCGCTGGCCGACAAGGCTGCCATCCCGTTCCGCGTGCCGCCGGGTCTCACCCTGATCCCGATCGACCGCAAGACCGGTATGCGCTCCACCGCCGGCGGCGCGGGCACGATCCTCGAAGCCTTCAAGCCGGGCACGGGTCCGCCGGATACCTATTCGATCATCGGCCAGACCGATGCGAACGGTCAGCCGCTGACCGTGACGCCGGAAGCCGACCGGGCCGTCATATCGGGCACGGGTGGCCTCTACTGACCAAGCAGGCCGCGGGCTCCAATCCGCGGCCTCTTCTTTGGTGCTGTTTCCTTGACGATGACGAGCGATATCCCGACCAAGACGGGAACCTGGCGGCCGATGCGGCCGGACGATCTGCCCGCGGTTGCCGTGATCGCAGACCGGGTTCACGCGGCCTATCCCGAAGACCCCGAAATCTTCGCCGAGCGCCTGCGCCTCTGGCCCAGCGGATGCTGGGTCTATGAGAGCAACGGCGAACTCATCGCCTATGTGCTGAGCCATCCGGCGCAGGCCTTCGCCCCGCCACCGCTCAACTCGCTGCTCGGCGCGCTGCCGGAGCCGCCCACGACCTATTACATCCACGACCTCGCCCTGTTGCCCGAGACGCGCGGGCAGGGCGCCGGCTCGGCCATAGTCCGCATCCTGCTGGATGGCGCGCGCCGGTCCGGCTGTCCCGACGTCTCGTTGGTCGCGGTCAACGACTCGGCCGGCTTCTGGGGCCGCCACGGCTTCCAGACGGTCTCCATCCCCGCCCTCGATGCCAAGCTGCGCAGCTATGACGACGACGCCCGCTTCATGGTCCGGCCGCTGGTGTAGGTGGTCTGAGGGCAGGGCACTTCCTTCACCTCTCCCTCAGGGAGGCCTTCGCGCGTCATCGTTTGAACGCGAGCGCTCGGTTTCGCCCGGCCGTCATCCCGGCGACGGCCGGGATCCATACACGCAGGCCGGGCTTAGAGGGGCTGGCACCTGGCCTTTCTCGGCCGGTGTTCATGGGCCCCGGCCTTCGCCGGGGCGACGAGGGTGCTCTGTGCCGGAGTGCGCATGGCGATCTTCAGGCTGGATCTTCTCCGGGAGAGGAGAGGGCACCCGTCCCTTCTCGAAGAGCCCCCTGCATTGCGCCGCGCGCGCCCTTCTGCGACGCTCCGGCGTCTGCGGGAGCCAAGGCAAGATGCGGGACATGCTGTCGTCGTGGGTGTTCTGGGCGCTGCTCTCGGCGGCCTTCGCTGCGCTCACCGCCATCTTCGCCAAGATCGGCATCAGCAACGTCCATTCCGACTTTGCCACCTTCATCCGCACGATCGTCATCCTGGTAACCATCGCCTTCATCCTGACGCTGACCGGGCAATGGCAGCCCTTCGGGTCCGTCTCGCCGCGCAGCTATGGCTTCCTGGTTCTGTCCGGCTTCGCCACCGGGGCTTCCTGGCTTTGCTATTTCCGGGCGCTGAAGCTCGGCGATGCCGCCCGGGTCGCGCCGATCGACAAGCTCAGCGTCGTCCTGGTCGCTGTTTTCGGCGTGGTTTTCCTGAGCGAGAAGCTGTCCGGCCGGAATTGGCTCGGCGTTCTCCTGATCGCGTCCGGGGCGATCCTGGTGGCCATGCGCGGCTGAGGCCGTTCACCTAGGGCGTCGCGCTCTTGGGCGCTGCAGCGTTCCCTAGCCGCCTTAAAAACGCGTCGCGCGGCAAAACTGCGTCAAATTGAATTTCGTTGCGCCGAGGGAGCGAAAGAGCTTGACGCGGCCGGCGGAGTGGCGCACCTCACCCGGGTCAAGTCGGTTTCCGCTTCCGCGGCCGACCCCCATTGGAACCCCAGTTTCATGTCGAGCGACAGTAGCTGTCGAATACAGGCGCCGCCCACGGTCGCCGTGATCTGATCGCTCGATCGGCTCACGCGACCGGCTGGGTGGCCGATCGGAGTGAGTCATGGAAGATATCGTCCGCGAAGACGAGGCCACCGTGCGTTCGCGCGCTTTGGATCTCGAAGGCGAGCACGTTGCAGATCTCGTCGAACGTCTCAATCAACATGAAGCCGAAGCCAATCCGGCGCTTCTGGCAGGCGTTTCCGACGAAAGGCTGATCGAGGTTCTCGATCAGCCGGAGTTCGAAGCCGCGGTCGAGCTGATGTCGAGCCTGCCGAGCGAGCGCGCGGTCCGGGTTCTGGCCGGCATGTCGGCGGACCGGGCGACCGACCTGCTGGCGGAAATCGACGAGCCGACGCGCTCGCAGCTGATCGCCAAGCTCGATCCCGAAACCCGCAATGCCGTCGCCCGGCTCGCCGCCTATCCGGAAGGCAGCGCCGGCTCGATCATGACCACCGAAGTGGTGAGTGTCCCCGCCAACTGGACCGTTGGCCAGACGCTGCAGCACATTCGCGTCGTCGAGAAGAGCCGCGAGACGATCTATACGATCTGCGTGCTCGACCCGGTCACGCATGCGCTCGTGCAGACCGTGACGCTGCGCCGCCTGATCGCGGCCGACCTCAATGCCCCGGTCCTGTCCGCCGCCCGCCATCGCCGTCCGATCACCGTCACGCCCCGCACCGACCGCGAGGAAGTGGCGCGCCTGTTCTCGAAATACGATCAGATCGCCGTGCCGGTCGTCGACGAACGGTTCCATGTCGTGGGGATCGTCACCGTCGACGACATCATCGACACGATCTTCGAGGAGAGCACGGAAGACGTCCAGAAGTTCGGCGGCATGGAGGCGCTCGATCAGCCCTACATGGACATCGGCTTCCTCAAGATGATGCACAAGCGGGCCGGCTGGCTCTGCGCGCTGTTCATTGGCGAGATGCTGACGGCGACCGCCATGCAGCATTTCGAGCATGAGCTGGAGCGGGCGATTGTGCTGACCCTGTTCATCCCGCTGATCATGAGCTCCGGCGGCAATTCCGGCTCGCAGGCGACCTCGCTGATCATCCGCGCTCTGGCGCTGGGCGAGGTCAAGCTTCGGGATTGGTGGCGGGTCGCCCTGCGCGAATTGCCCAGCGGCCTGACGCTGGGCGCCATTCTCGGCACGCTCGGCGTCATCCGCATCAGCGCCTGGCAGGTGCTGGGCCTCTATGATTACGGTCCGCACTGGATGCTGATCGCGGCCACTGTCGGCACCGGCCTGTTGGGGATCGTCACCTTCGGATCGATGGCGGGCTCCATGCTGCCCTTTATCATGCAGCGGCTCGGCTTCGACCCGGCCAGCGCCTCGGCGCCCTTCGTCGCGACGCTCGTCGATGTCACCGGCCTGGTGATCTATTTCAGCGTGGCGATGGTGATCCTGAGCGGCACGCTGCTTTAGCAAACGGTCAGAGTGCGTCCCTCGAGGCCCGAGCTTCGCTCGGGCACCTCAGGATGTTGAGGACTGCTTCCCGAGGGAGTCCTGGACCTCGACAGGCTGAGGTGCCGGCCAAAGGCCGGCCTCGAAGCACGCACATAGCCCAGTCTGGACTACCGCTTCTGCAATTCGATGATGTCGAACTTTGATTCGAATTTCGGCAGCGGCAGGTCGAGCCGGTAGCTCTTCGGCCCGGTCTTCAGGAAATAGCCGACCTGGTCGTCGTCGGCCTTGGCGCTATAGCGTCCGGGTTTCTCGCCGGCGATGAAGGAGACGCCGTAATAGAGCAGGCGGTTGGCGGAATCGTCGATGAAACGGCCGGTCAGGCGCTGCGATCCGCTGGTCTTGGTCAGCCGGTAGCCGAGGTCGTCCTCGTCGATCTTGCAGTTGAACCAGCCATAGACGGTGAGCGGCAGGCTGCCGCCCAGCTTGATCGTACGGCAGCGATAGTCGCCGCGGATATCGACGCCGAGGATCGGCTGGGGCTTCCCGGCCAGCAGCGCGTCGAGCGTCGCCACATCCGCCTTGTCGCCCTTGGCTCGCGCCTCGGCTATGGCCGATTTCTGCGTCGCCTCGTAGCGGGCGATCCGCTCCTTGTCGGTCTTGGTCAGGGTCCGCGCCGCCATGGTGCCATCGGCGAGGGCGCTGCCTGGCACGAGGATCAGCAGCAGGGTCGCCATCTGGCGGAAGCGGCGGGTGAACAAAGCCTTGGGAAGCGGCGTCATCGGGATCTCCCTGGTTGGTCGGCTTGGTTTACATGGGATAGGGGCATCACTATGTTGCCCCACCCGGCGGGGTAACCCGCCCGAACGAGAAATGGACGTCTATCCAATGCGAGCCGAGATCGAAACGATCATCGACGAGATCAAGCAGGGCATCACCCTGCTGAGGAGGCATCTTTGACTGGGATCGTGCCCAGAGACGCCTGCTCGAACTGAACGCTCTCTCCGAGACGCAGAACTTCTGGGATGATCCCCAGAAGGCGCAGAAGCTGATGCGCGAACGCCAGGGCCACGAGGACGGCATCAACGCCGTTCTGACCAGCGAGCGCGAGCTTCAGGACAATATCGAGCTGATCGAGATGGGCGAGGCCGAGGGGGATCCCTCGATCGTCGCCGAGGCCGAGGCTGCGATTTTCGCGCTCAAGGGCGATATCCGCAAGCGTCAGGTCAATTCGATGCTTTCCGGCGAGGCCGACGGCAACGACACCTATGTCGAAGTGCATGCCGGCGCCGGCGGCACGGAGAGCCAGGACTGGGCCAACATCCTGCTGCGCATGTATACGCGCTGGGCGGAGAAGAGCGGCCGCAAGGTCGAGCTGCTGGAAGTCCATGACGGCGAAGAGGCGGGCATCAAGTCGGCCACTATTCTCGTCAAGGGCGAGCAGTCCTATGGCTGGCTGAAGACCGAATCGGGCGTGCACCGCCTGGTCCGCATCTCGCCCTATGACAGCGCCGCGCGCCGCCACACCTCGTTCGCCTCGATCTGGGTCTATCCGGTCGTCGATGATTCGATCGAGATCGAGATCAACGAGAGCGACTGCCGCATCGATACCTATCGCGCGCAGGGCGCCGGCGGCCAGCACATCAATACGACCGACTCGGCCGTGCGCATCACGCACATTCCGTCCGGCATCGTCGTGCAGTGCCAGAACGAGCGCTCGCAGCACAAGAACCGGGCCGCTGCCTGGGACATGCTGCGCTCGCGCCTATACGAGGCCGAGCTGGAGCGCCGCGAGGCCGCCGCCATGGCGACGGAATCGACCAAGAAGGACATCGGCTGGGGTCACCAGATCCGGTCCTACGTCATGCAGCCCTACCAGCTGGTCAAGGATCTGCGCACGGGCGTGGAATCGACCAGCCCGCAGGACGTGCTGAACGGCGATCTGAACGACTTCATGGAAGCAGCCCTGGCCCAGCGCCTCGGCGGCAACGAAGTCGACGTCCAGGATCTCGACTGACGAGACTTACGGCTCGCGGCTTTCGCGGCCGGAGCGAACGGGCGGAGCTTGGCTCCGCCCGTTTTGATTCCAGCCTCATCCAGCGCGGATGGCGGTGACGTAGAGCCATTCCGTCGGCTTGTTGTCGTATCCGCCGCCGATACCGGCCTCGATGGCCGGATCCCAACCCAGCGTGCCGTAAACTTCGCGCAGCCAAGCTTCGGACGGGTAGTTGTAGTACCGGTCGAACCCATCACGTCCCTCTGCGTCCCCAGCCTTGAAGCTTGCATGGAAGACCCCGCCCGGCTTCAGGGCGGCGTGGATGCGACCGAGGATGCCGGGTAATTCGGCTCTGGGCACATGCACCAGACAGGCATTGGCCCAGATGCCGTCGTAACTCCTGAGCTCGGCGATTTCGTGGAACAGCAGCGTGGAGACGGGGACGCCTAGCCGCCGCTCCGCCGCCCGCGCGATCTCCGGCGTGCCATCCGTGGGGCGGACGGCAAAACCTCTGGTCATCATGAACTCGCTGTCCTGCCCGGCGCCGCAGCCCAGTTCGAGCACCGCGCCGCCCGCAGGCAGGCTATCGAGGAAGCGCAGCAGCCGTCGCTCGCTCGCCTTCTGGCCCCGCATTGTGTAGGCGATCGCTTCGCGGGTGTAGAATTCGATCGTCCGATCGTCCTGGGCTGTCATTTTGGCATTGTGGGCTTGCGAAGGAATACTGATCAAGCGATCGCAGCGAGCGTCGGTCTGGGTGAGAACGCCGCACCAATAGTTAGCCCTGGCTGCCCCCCGGAAGAAATCAGCCCTCGCCAGCGATCCACTCGGCCGCGCCGATCACCTTGGCGTAGCCAAAGGCCAGTGCGGCCATGTTGGCGGCATGGACCTGGGCGGCGGGTACCGTCGTGCCGTTGAATTCCAGCGCGCGCGTCGCACAGGCATCGTGGATGACGACGGTCTTGTAGCCGAAGTCGGCGGCGGCGCGGCCGGTCGCGGCGATGCACATGTGGCTCATCGCACCGACGAGCACGACCTCGTCGATCCCGCGCTCGTTGAGAACCTGCTTCAACACCGTCTCGCGAAATGCGTTCGGAAAATGCTTGGTCACCACGGTTTCGTCGCCCTGCGGGCGGACGGCCGCGTGGATCTCGGCGCCCTCGGTGCCGGGGACGAAGAAGGGCGCTTCCGGCGACGTTGCCAGATGCTGGATGTGGATGACGGCATCGCCCCCTTGGCGGGCTGCGTCGATGACCTTCGCCGCCTGCGCAGCGGCGGCTTCGATGCCCTCCAACGACCATTTGCCATCCGGAAAATAGTCATTCTGCAGATCGACGACGACTATGGCGCGTTGGCTCATGGCGGCTCTTCCCGATGGCTGGTTGTTCACAGCGCCACTATGGCAGCGTAGGGGGCAGCGCCATATTGTCGATATCGACAAATGGCAGGGTGATTTGGACATATGGGGAAGGTGGAAATTCGAGAGCTCGGCCTGGTGCTCTATCCCGAGGCGCAGATGGCCGGCGTGCTCGGCCTGACCGACCTGTTCGCCGTCGCCAACCGCACGGCATTGCGACAGGGAAAGGCCGCCAGCGCGCCGCTGCGGGTCTCCCATTGGCGCCTGTCCGAGCCGGGTGGGGCGATCGTCCGCGTGTTCGACAGCGCGCCGGAGGGCGCCAGCACGCCCGCCGCCCTGATCCTGCCGCCGAGCCTCGGCGATCCGATCGGGCCGGAATCCGCCGCGCCCTATGCGGCATGGCTGCGCGAATTCCATGCGGGCGGCGGTACGCTCGTCTCCGTCTGTGCCGGCGCCTTCCTGCTCGGCGAAACCGGCCTGCTCGCAGGCCGGACCGCCACGACGCATTGGGGGCTCGGCGAGGCCTTCGCCAGGCGGTTTCCCGACGTGCGGCTGGATCTCGACCGGCTGATCGTCGATGAGGGCGACATCGTCACCGCCGGCGGGCTGATGGCCTGGACGGATCTCGGTCTCAAGCTGGTCGACCGCTATCTGGGCTCGGAGGTAATGCTGGAGACGGCGCGCGTGCTGCTGGTCGATCCACCGGGGCGCGAGCAGCGCTATTACAGCACCTTCGTTCCGCGGCTGGGTCATGGCGACCGGGCGGTTCTGCGGGCGCAGCACTGGCTGCATGGGCTGGCCGACGGCGAGGCCTCGCTGGAGCGGCTCGCGTCGCAGGCGGGACTGGAGCAGCGAACCTTCCTGCGCCGGTTCCGCAAGGCGACAGGGCTGACGACGACGGAATACCAGCAGCAGCTCAAGGTGAACCGCGCGCGTGAACTGCTTCAGTTCAGCGCGCTGTCGGCGGACGAGGTCGCCTGGGAGGTCGGCTATGGCGATCCCGGTGCGTTCCGGAAGGTGTTCGTGCGGATCGTCGGGCTGTCGCCGGCGGAATACCGCCGGCGCTTTCACGCCTGAAACGCGCCCCGTCCTAGAGCAGGGCGGTGATTTCCTGGCCGGCGCGGAGATAGATCATCGGGTCGATGGCTTCGCCGTCGATGCGGATCTCGTAGTGCAGGTGCGGGCCGGTCGAGCGGCCGGTGGAACCGACCTGGCCGATCTTCTGCCCGGCCACGACGCGCTCGCCGACCTTGACGCTGATCTTGCTCAGGTGGCCGTAGCGGGTCACGACGCCGTTGCCGTGGTCGACATCGACGCAATTGCCGTAGCCGCCATTATAGCCCGCGGCAACGATCCGGCCGCCATTGACGGCGCGGGCCGGGTAGCCGGTCGGCGCGCGGAAATCGATTCCCGTATGCATCGCCGGACGGCCGAGGAACGGGTCGGAGCGGGTGCCGAAGCGGCTGCTGATGTCGGCGTTTTCGATCGGCCGCTTCAGCGGCAGGTCGAGCGCGATCTGCCGGAGCTTGGCGAGGCGGTCGAACTGGCTGGTCAGCGTCGCCACATCCGCCTTGAAATTGGCGGGGCTGGAAATGGCGCCCCTGGGCGCGGGTACGAACGGACCGCCGACGCCGGACGGGGCGGGCGGCACGCGGCGGCCGAGCTTGCGCAGCGCCGCGTCGATCTTCTGTGTCCGCTTGGTGACGCCGGCCATCAGTCCGCCGACCAGCGCATCCTGATCGGCCGCCATCGAGGCGATCTTGTCCTCGAGCGGATCGAGGCGCGGGGCGACAATGGCCGGCATGGGCTGCGGCGAGCGCAGGCCCATGTCGGCGAACTGCACGGAAGGCTTGGCGACGGCCGGCGAAATCGAACCCGTCACTTCGGGGTCGAGCGCGGCCTTGCGGCCCTTGGCCGGCTTTGGCTTGGCGGGGGTCGAGGGCTGGATCGGCACATCCAGTCCGGCGCGGCGGGCTGCCTCGGCAACCTTTGCCAGTGCCTTCTGGCGGGCCTCAAGTTCCTTCTGGCGGTCGAGCAGGCTGCGCACCTTCTCGTCGACGCCGGCGCTTTCCTTCGAGCGCGTCTTGTTCAGCGTCTCGATCTCCGCATTCAGCTTGCCCACCTTGTCGCGCAGCGTTGCGACCTGGGTCTCATAGGCCGTGATCTGGCCCTCGTGGATGGCGCTGGCTTCGAGTTCGCGCGCCTCGCGGACGTTTTGCGAGGCGATGATGGCCTTCTGCTGCTCTTCGGCGGCCTTGAGCAGGCCGTCCCGAAAGACGAGATAGGCCGTTGCGCCGAAATACAGCGTCGTGAGCAGCAGCAGGCAGACGCCGCCAAGCGCGATCGTGCGCCGGCGAACGTGGATGGCCCGTACGCGCTCGCCATCGGCGATCACGATCTGTGTCTTGCCCCGTCTGCCACCCGCCCGTGCCTGCGGCGCTTCGGGCTCCGGTAGCGGGGGGGCGGGAAGGTGAGAGACGAGGCTCTGGCGGGGGATTGGATGATAATCTTGATACTGACTCGGCATCTGCGTTCCAACCGTAACGTCGGTACTCGGACCTTTGGCCGAGGAGAACGACCGATCGCAACGATTAGAGGCGGTTAAGGTTAAAGCTTGGTTGATGCCGCGCCGTCTCAGCGGTCCCGGGAGGGGGCGAGGGGGCGGTAGAACCCCGGCGTCATGCCCGCCTCGGAGCGCGCCGCCTCGTTGAAGGGCGGCTTCAACGGACCGCGGAAATGCTTGATTACCAGCTGCCGGAAGGTCGGTTCCGGCGCCAGATTCTGCCGGTCGCACATGAAGCGGAACCACTTGGCGCCGAAGGCGACATGGCGCTTTTCGTCGCGGTAGATGATGGAAAGAATGGCCGCGCTTTCGGCGTCGCCGACTTCGATCATCTTGTCGATCAAGGGCGGCGTGACGTCGAGCCCGCGCGCTTCCAGCACGAGCGGCAGGATGGCGAGCCGGGCGGTCAGGTCGTGCCCGGTTTCCTGGGTCGCCTGCCAGAGCCCGTCATGCGCCGGCAGGTCGCCATAGGCGGCGCCAAGCGAGCGCAGCCGGTCGGCCAGCAGCGAATAGTGCTTGGCCTCCTCCAGCCCCACCTGCACCCAGTTGTCGAAGAACGAGCGGGGCAGGGGGACGCGCACGAAGCGGCCGACCAGATCCCAGGTAAGGTCGACGGCGTTCAACTCGATATGGGCGAGCGAATGGATCATCGAGATCCGGCCATGCTGGGAATGGACCGAGCGCTTCGGCAGTTCGCGCGGCGGCACCAGCACGAGATTCGCCGGGCGGCCGGGCCTGTCCGGCATGGCGCCGTCGAGCGGCCCCGCCGAGAGTGAGAGGCGACGGCCGAACCAGGCCTTGGCGGTGGCGAAGGCTAGCTCGACCTTCTCGTCGAGATCGGCGGTGGCGACAATGCGGGCGGAAGCCGCGGCGAGGCTGCGCAGGTCGGTCGGTTCCATGAGGGGCTTCATGCGCTCCGGGCGGCGGCGAGGACCTCGTCGACATGCCCCTTCACCTTCACCTTTTCCCAGGTGCGGGCGATTCTGCCGTCGCGGTCGATCAGATAGGTGGTGCGGACCACCCCCATATATTTGTGCCCGAACATCGATTTCTCCTCCCAGACGCCATAGCTTTCCAGCATGGCTTTGTTTTCGTCGGAGGCGAGCGTGATCGAGAGTTTGTGCTTCTTGCGGAAGCGCTCGTGAGATTGGACGCTGTCGGGCGACACGCCGATCACCAAGGTATCGGCCGCCTCGAAGTCGGCCTGACGCGCCGAAAAGTCGATCGCTTCCACAGTGCAGCCGGAAGTGTTGTCCTTCGGGTAGAAATAGAGGACTACCTTGCGTCCCTTCAGCTCCGAGAGCTTGATTCTGCTGCCGCCATCGGTCGGAAGGTCGAAATCCGGAGCCAGGGAACCTTGGGTCAGTATGGACATGCTGCCTTCCTTTCGTCGCACTTGTCTGGCGTGAGAAGCAGAATTGACGGGGAATTTGCAAGTGGGGCTTGGATCGGCTCGCGATTCCGGATGAGATCAGAATCCGCACGTCGGTCTCCTGCTTCGGATCGGTCGACGTCACCGATGAGTTTCACGCCGCTCCCCGAACGGATGCGGCCGGCAAGGGGTGTTGACGCCTGACAATGCGCCTCGACGAGTATCCATCGGCGCGCGCTCACCGGCCTCTCTATGAGCGTCCGCCGCCGAGACGGCGTGGCTGGTCCAGCTTGCTGCTGCGTCTTCTTGGGGCGTTTCTTCTGCTCGTCGTGATCCTGTTCGGCACGCTGGCGGCCATCGTGGCCACAGGGCCGGTCGAACTCGACGCCGTGCGCGACCGTGTGCGCGCCTCGCTCGCCTCCCGACTGGGGCCGGATTATGCGGTGAAGGTCGGTCGCGCCCTGATCGATGTCGATCCCGTGCTCGGCCTCGTCGTCCAGCTCGACGATATTTCCGTGCGCGATCGCGCCAATGTCGTCGTCGGCAACGTCCCGGCCGCGCGGCTGGCGATCGACCCACTGTCGCTCCTGCGCCTCCGCCTCAACATCCGCACGGTCGAGATCTCCGACGCCGACGTCTCCTTCGTGCGTGCCCCCTCGGGCGCGGTCTATCTCGGCACGGTGGATACCGATCACCAGCCCGGACCGCCGCCGACGGTGACCGCGGCGGCGCCGACCGCGCCAGAGAGCGCCACCGCGCCCGAGAGCCCCGATGTCGCCGATGGCGGTTTCCCCGACCTGCTGCGGGCGCTGCGCACCGTCAATGGCGCGCTCGATCCGGCGGTGGACTTCGCGATCTCGCGCGGCTTCGAGCGTCTGTCGGTCGATGCCTCGACGATCCGGGTCTGGGACGCCGTGCAGATGCAGCAGCGCAGCTTCGGGCACACCGACATCGCGCTGACCGTCGATGCCGATACCGGCGCCGTGAAGGCCAATCTCGATACGTCGGGCTATGCCGGTCGCTGGGGCGTGCTGGCCGAGCGGACCGTCGATCCCGAGACCCACGACCGCAACCTGTCGCTGATCTTCTCGCAGCTGTCGCTGGCCGATCTCAATCCTGCCCTGGGCCGGCCGGACAGCATGCTGCAATCCAACGTGCCGATGTTCGGCCGCGCCACCGTTCGCCTGAACGACAAGGGAAACGTGCAGGCAGCGACGGTTCGACTGGATCTCGGCGCCGGCACGTTCGTCTCGGGGCTTGGCAAGGACACGGTGCTGCTCGACGAGGCGACGGTGCGGCTGCGCTGGGATGTGCCGCGCCGCGCCATCGTCATCGAGCCGTCCTCCTTCTTCTTCGGCGACACCCGCGCCGTCGTCGCCGGCGAGGTCAAGCCGCTGAGCGACAAGGCGGATGGCCGATACGGCTTCACGCTGGAGAGCCGCAATGCGGTTCTCTTCGCCGCCGACGCCAACGCACCGCCGATCGTCGCCGACCGGATTGCCGTCGTCGGCACCGCCGATGTCGAAGCGAAGCGCATCGATTTCACCGACGCCTCGATCACGACCCAGGGCGGCTCGATCGCCGCGGCCGGTTCGCTGGGACTTGAGGGCGCAACGCCGTCGCTCGCCATGGCAGCCTCGTTCTCGCCGATGGCGCTCTCGACGCTGAAGCAGATGTGGCCGCCCTTCCTCGCCGGCGGGGCGCGCAAGTGGGCCTATGAGCATGTGACGGGCGGGACGCTGGAAGCGGGCCGCTTCGAGGCATCCGTGCCGGCCGGCGTGCTGTGGACCGGCGAGCGGGTGGTCCTGCCGGAGGAATATATGCGCCTCGACATGCGCCTCGAGGACGTGTCGTTCACGACGATCGGAACGGTGCCGACCGTGACCGGCGCGAGCGGCAATGCTGTGCTGGCGGGCTCGACCTTCGGCCTCGACATCGAGAAGGGCAGGGTCGTCACCTCGCTCGGCAAGACGGTCGAGATCACGGCCGGCGCCTTCGCCGTCTCCAACACCGCACAGCGCTTTCCTGACGCGCAGATCGAGATGCAGCTGGAAGGCGATGTCGGCGCCATGGCCGAGATCGCCAATAGCGAACCGATGCGCGCCATGGAGCGCCGCTCGATCGACCCGGCGACGCTTTCCGGCAAGGCGCAGGCCACCGTCTCGATCAAGCTGCCGCTCCAGCCCGGGCTGACGCCGACCGAAGTCGACTGGCGCGTCGGGCTGACGACCACCGGCTTTGCCAGCAGCGAGCCGATCGAAGGCAAGCTGGTCAAGAACGGCGCCTTCTCCATGACCGCGACGCAGGCGGAGGTCGAACTCAACGGCAAGGCGACGATCAACGGCGTCCCCGTCTCGATCGACGTCACCCAGCCGCTCGGCGACACGGATGGCGACGGGCAGACCGAGGCCGGCCGTCGCAAGGTGACGCTGAGCCTCGATGAGAAGGCCCGCAAGGCGCTCGGCATCGGCCTCGACAATGTCATCGGCGGCACGGTGGGCGCCACGGTCTCCGACCTCGGCGATGGCAGCAAGGGTCAGCATTACGAGTTGGACCTGAAGCAGGCGCGCCTCGTGCTCCAGGCCGTCGGCTGGTCCAAGGGCATCGGGGTTCCGGCCAAGCTGAGCTTCGATCTGCGCCCGACCGGCAATGGCTTCGTCGTAGAAAACATGGTCGCCGCGGGCGACGGCTTCGGCTTCAAGGGCAAGGCCGTGCTCGACTCCAAATACGGCCTCGTCTCCGCTGATCTCGATCGGCTGGCGCTGCGCAAGGGCGACCAGATTTCCGTCAATCTGAGCCGCAAGGGCAATGGCTACGCGATCGTGGCGCGGGGGTCTTCCTTCGACGTGCGCGGGCTGATCGCGCAGTACAAGTCGGCGGCAATGGGGCCGAGCGAGGGCGCGGCCGACATCTCGCTCGACGCCAAGGTCGGCACGCTGATCGGCTTCAACCAGGCGACGCTTTCGGACGCCACGGTCGTGGTCCAGGCGCGCGGCGGCACCGTGCAGAAGGCGTCGCTGGAAGGCATGCTCGACAAGGGCGGCATTTCGCTCAGCTTTATCGACGGCGGCGACAAGGCCGAACTGCGGCTGAACTCCGGTGATGCCGGTAGCGTGTTCCGTTTCATCGACATTTACGGCCGCATCGCTGGCGGGCGCCTGACCCTGACGGGAACCCGGGCGGGCTCCAGCGGCCCGTTCTCCGGCGTGTTCGACGTCTGGAATTTCCGCATCGTCGACGAGCCGTCGATGAGCCGGCTGGTTTCCGCCACCAATGGCAGCGGCCCCGAGGCGACGCGCACCGGCCTCGATCCGTCCAACGTGCCGTTCGACCGCATGCGGCTCGATTACACCAAGCGTGGCTCGATCGTCGTCATCGACGACGCGACCCTGCGCGGCGCCTCCGTTGGCGCGACCTTCAACGGCACGCTCGACCTGGCTCGCCAGACCGTCTCGCTGGCTGGCACCTACCTGCCGGCCTACGCCTTCAACAATTTGTTTGGCAGGCTTCCCATCATCGGCCTGGCGCTGGGCGGCGGCAGCAAGGGCGGCCTGATCGGCGTCACCTTCAAGGTGGACGGCAAGCTCGGCGCGCCCAGCCTGATGATCAACCCGCTCTCGGTCATCACTCCCGGCATCTTCCGCAAGATCTTCGAGTTTCCGGTCAACTGAGCGATCGTTGCTCAGGCAAGGCATCGCCCGTCGATGGCGGTTCCGGCTCCTAGTGGCTCTGCGGCAACACTCCCTGCCGGCCGCTTTCAAGAAGCCAAGGGCGCCTTTCGATGGCTGACTTGCGATCGCAACTGCGCCGCGCAAGAACTCGCGAACACCTTTCCCGTATTGCGAGCAGGCGTCGATTTTAAGTCCGGCTGAATATCTTGCCGTACCCAGGCACGATGTCTGTCCCAGCGTAAGGTAAAATGCGCTCCTTTTCTTTTAAATATGAAGTTCTTCTTTCCCTATTCATCTGAGTAAATCGATTGATTAGCTGAATATAGGCATCAGAAAAAACTTAGTCAGGATCGCGGTTGAGTCAAATGATGGATCATACTGGCCCGATAAGCCAAATTGAACGATTCCGCCGAATTTGAATTACTTACGAATCAGTATTGTTCTCGTTTGCATGGGTTGGTAGCCTTGCCTTGTCATTTCGTGGGGGCACGAAGACTGGGTGCCACGGCTGGAGCGTTTGCTCCCTGTGGCGGTTTCAGTTTCGGACCAAGGGCATCTGGGGGCTACATGGCATCGTATGGTTTGGACCGGGCGGGTCGTTCCGCGCCGCATTCTTCGCGTGCGCGCTGGGCGGCCGGCGCCTCGCTGGTTGCGTTGGCGACCGTTTGGGGTGGCGACCGCGCTTCGGCCGATCCGTCGCCGATCTTTGTCGAGACGCAGGCGGACCTCGACGGCCTTCTGAGTGGGGCTGCAACGCCGGGCGTCATACGCGTTTCGCCGGCGGAGCCTTTGGTCCTGATCAATGCCGACGCTGTGACGTTCTCGGATACCATCGCTCTGGACGGCGTGAGCTGGATCAATCCGTATGGCACTTTCACCAAAGCGGGTGCCGGCACGCTGACGCTCGATGGCGCCACCATTACGGGCGGTGAGGCCTATGTCGCCGGCGGGACGGTGAATTTCACCGGCAACAACAACGTCGACTATTTCGCCGTCGGCGCGGGGACGACGCAAGGCACGCCCAATACCGGCGCGATGACGATCGGCGACGGTGCCACGGTGGCGTTCGGCATCGGCCTGTCCGTCGGCTATTATGGTGGCATTGGCACGGTCGATCAGACCGGCGGCACCGTGACCATTTCGCCGACCTGCGCTAGCGAAGCGAACTGCGCGGCTGCTCATATCGGCAACCAGGGCGGCCAGGGCACCTACACGATCAGCGGAGGCTTGCTGGAGGTGAACGACGGCCGCATGACGCTTGGCCGCAACACCACCTCCACGGAAGGCACCAGCGGCACCCTCAACATCGAAGGCGGCACTGTCTCGATCCAGAACAGCGCCTACCTGGCCATCGGCTTCGGCCGTGAAACCAATGATCCCGCAGCCGATGCTACCGGTGAGATCAATCAGTCCGGCGGAACGCTGCGCGTCGATGGAACGTCGTCGCTCTTCCTCGCC
The DNA here is from genome assembly GCF_040548815.1 of Kaistia defluvii. Classification (NCBI taxonomy): domain Bacteria; kingdom Pseudomonadati; phylum Pseudomonadota; class Alphaproteobacteria; order Hyphomicrobiales; family Kaistiaceae; genus Kaistia; species Kaistia defluvii. The sequence continues at coordinate 487,964 of NZ_JBEPSM010000001.1, forward strand.
GGAACCGGAACCGGCACCTACAATCTCGATGGCGGCACGCTGGAAATCGGCGGCACGAGCCTGAAGGCGCATCGCGTCAACGGACAGGGCAGCTACACGTTCAACCTCGGTGGTGGCAGCATCCGGGTGATCGGTTCCAATCTCGACACCAGCGTCGACGCGACGCTCCAGAGTGAGACCGAGACGGTATTCGATACCAACGGCTATAACGCCAACTGGGCCGGAAGCATGAGCGGCACCGGGGCGCTGTTCAAGGCGGGCGCCGGCACGCTCTCAATCGGCAATTTGTCCACCTCCGACCGCACCGTGATCGTCGACGCTGGCGACATCGCATTGGCTGGAAACAAGACCTTCATCCATTCGACGATCGGCATCAACGCTGGCAGCACCCTGAATGTCGGCGGCAACGCCACAATCGATTCCAACTCCAGTTTCATTACCGTGATCGACGACAGCGGGCTTGCCGGCAAGATCACCGCGACGGGCGATATCTACCTGGGTGGTACGCTATTTGTCGGCTCAAATGGCTATATCGTGGGAGAGGAATATGAGATCGCGCGTGCCGGCGGCACGGCGACGGAGGCGCTGTCCGGCGTGGTCGAGGAGTTCGAGTTCCTGCGCGCAGAGCTCTCGAATTCCACCCATTCGATCTATCTGACCCTGGTTCAAGACGTCAATTTCGCCACCGCGGCGGACACCTCGAACCAAGCGGCAGCGGCTGACGGGCTGGAGTCGGTCGGTTCCGGCGCCCTCTTCGACGCGGTGCGAGTCCTCGATAACCAGGCCAATGTTCCCGCCGCTTTCGACGCCATCTCCGGCGAGATCCATGCCTCGTCTGCCAGCGCCTTGCTGAACGAGAGCTTCTTCCTGCGCGATGCGGTGCTCGGCCGGCTGCAATATCCTTCCAAGAGCGCCGGCGCGCCGTCCGCCAGCCTGGCCTCCGGCTATGCCGAGGGTGAGAAGCGCAGCGCGGCGCCGTTCCCGGGCGCATCCGCCCCGGCTGCCGAGACCGGCACCTTCTGGTCGCAGGCCTATGGCGCCTGGGGCCATAGCGATGGCGACGCCAATGTCGCCAAGCTCAACCGTTCGACCGGTGGTGTGCTCGTCGGCTACGATCACAGCTTCGGCCAGGATTGGCTGATCGGCGCGGCGGCCGGCTATAGCCGCACCAGCTTCGATCTCGACGATCGCGCCTCGTCCGGCGACAGCAATAACTACCACCTGCTGGCCTATGCCGGCGGCAAGGTGTCGGACGTGAATGTCCGCCTTGGCGCCAGCTATAGCTGGAACGAGGTCGACACCACGCGTCACGTCTCGATCCCCGGTTTCTTCGAGACCGAGACTGCCGACTATTCCGCCGGCACGGCGCAGGTCTTTGGCGAGCTCGGCTATGACGTTGCCGTCAGCGCGGCCACCACGATCGAGCCCTTCGCAGGCCTCGCCTACGTTCATCTCTCGACGGACGGCTATGGCGAGACCGGTGGATCCGCGGCGCTCAACGTCGATGGAGCCAACCAGAGCGTGACCTATGGCACGCTCGGCCTGCGCGCCGAGCACAAGGTCGTGGTCGGCAATGTCGGCGTGACGCTGCAGGGCTCGGCTGCCTGGCAGCATGCCTGGGGCGACGTCACTCCGGTGAGCACGCTGGCCTTCGCCGGCGGCGACGCCTTCCAGGTCACCGGCGCTCCGATCGCCAAGGATGCTGCCCTCATCAAGGCCGGCTTTGACGTCGACGTGGCGGCCGGCGCCAAGCTCGGCCTGTTCTATGCCGGCCAGATCGCCAGCGACGCGGCCGACAATTCGGTCCAGGGCCGCCTGAGCATCGCCTTCTAGGCCGAGCCAGCTTCCAGAATGCGAAAGGCGGCGCAGGCAACTGCGCCGCCTTTTTTGTGGTCGATGTTTTGGCTTCCCACGCCCCAGTTCCGCGCCGTCATCCTTGCGAAAGCGAGGATGCATTCAGCCTGTGGCACCGGGAGGGTCGCGTCCGCAAAACCCGGCTGCATGGATCCTGGGGCAAGCCCAGGATGACGCCGAGCGCTGTGTTGAAGGGGGAAAGGGGAAACAAAAAAGGCGGCGCAGATGCCTGCGCCGCCTTGGAATTCAACCGGTCCGGAAGCTTAGAGCGGGCGTACCAGGATGTGCTTCTTGCGGCCGAGCGACAGCTTGACCACGCCTTCCGCCGTCAGTGCGTCCGGGCCGACCAGAACCTTCTCGTCGGTCACAGCCTGGTCGTTGACGCGCAGGCCGCCGCCCTTGATCTGGCGGCGGGCTTCACCGTTCGAGGCGACGAGGCCGGCCTGCACGAACAGCGACAGCACGCCGAGGCCATTGGCGAAGTCGGACGCAGCGACCTCGATCGTCGGCAGGTTTTCCGCTAGCGCGCCTTCCTCGAAGGTGCGGCGCGCCGTTTCGGCCGCTTCCTCGGCCGCGTCGCGGCCATGCGCCAGCGCCGTCACCTCGGTGGCGAGGATTTTCTTGGCGTCGTTGATCTCGGAGCCGCCCAGCGCCGCCAGGCGGGCGATCTCGTCCAGCGGCAGCTCGGTGTAGAGCTTCAGGAAGCGCTCGACGTCGCCATCCTCGGTGTTGCGCCAGAACTGCCAGAATTCGTAGGAGCCCAGCATGTCGGCGTTGAGCCAGACGGCGCCGTTCGCGGTCTTGCCCATCTTGGCGCCGGACGAGGTGGTCAGCAGCGGGGTCGTCAGCGCGTAGAACTGCTTGTCGAGCATGCGGTGGCCAAGCTCGATACCGTTGACGATGTTGCCCCACTGGTCCGAGCCGCCCATCTGCAGGGTCACGTCATGGCGCTGGTTCAGCTCGACGAAGTCATAGGCCTGCAGGATCATGTAGTTGAATTCGAGGAAGGAGAGCGACTGCTCGCGGTCGAGGCGCATCTTCACCGAATCGAACGAGAGCATGCGGTTGACCGAGAAGTGGCGGCCGACATCGCGCAGGAAGTCGATGTAGTGCAGGCCGTTTAGCCATTCGGCATTGTTGGTCATGATCGCCGGGCGCTCGGCGCGGTCGAAATCGAGGTAGTTGGCGAACACCTTGCGGATGCCGGCGAGGTTCTCGTCGATCATCTCGTCGGTGAGCAGCTTGCGCGCCTCGTCCTTGAAGGACGGGTCGCCGATGCGGGTGGTGCCGCCGCCCATCAGCGCCAGCGGGCGATGGCCGGTCTTCTGCATCCAGCGCAGCATCATGATCTGCATCAGCGAGCCGACATGCAGGCTCTTCGCCGTGGCGTCGAAACCGATATAGCCGGTGACCGTCTCCGTCGCGAAGCGGCGATCGAGCCCTTCGCTATCCGAGCACTGGTGGACGAAGCCACGCTCGGTCAGGATCTGCATCAACTCGGACTTGAAGGCGCTCATGACGGACCTTTGGAAGAAGGATGGGATTGGCCGGCTTTCTAGCAGCCGGAACGGGAAATTTCACCTCGAAGGGCGAAATTTCCCGGATCAGGGTCAGGCGGCGCGACGGGCGCGGGCCCGGCGGGCTTCCACGGCGGCGGCGAGACGCTCGAGAACGTCGATAGAGGTGTCCCAGTCGATGCAGCCATCGGTGATGCTCTGGCCGTAGACGAGCGGCTGGCCTTCGATCAGGTCCTGCCGGCCGGCGACCAGGTTGCTCTCCACCATCACGCCCATGATGCGGTTGTCGCCGGCCTCGACCTGGCGGGCGATGTCCTCGACGACGATCGGCTGGTTTTCCGGCTTCTTCGAGGAGTTGGCATGGCTGGCGTCGATCATGATCTTCGGCGTGATGCCGGCCTTTTCCGAGGCCTTTGCCGCTTCCTCGACGCTGGCGGCGTCATAGTTGGTCGACTTTCCGCCGCGCAGGATGATGTGGCAGTCCTCGTTGCCGACCGTGGTCGCGATGGCGGACCGTCCGGTCTTGGTGACGGCCAGGAAATGATGCGGCTGCGACGCCGAGAGAACCGCGTCGAGCGCGATCTTGACGTTGCCGTCCGTGCCGTTCTTGAAGCCGACCGCGCAGGAGAGGCCGGAGGCCAGCTCGCGATGCACCTGGCTTTCGGTCGTGCGCGCGCCGATCGCGCCCCAGCCGACGAGATCGGCGAAATACTGCGGCGTCGTCATGTCGAGGAATTCGGAGCCTGCCGGCACGCCGAGATCGTTGATGTCGAGCAGCAGGTTGCGCGCAATGCGCAGGCCCTTGTCGATCTCGAAGCTGCCGTCGAGGTCGGGATCGTTGATCAGGCCCTTCCAGCCGACGGTCGTGCGCGGCTTCTCGAAATAGACCCGCATGATGATCTCGAGCCGGTCGGCCAGGTAGGGGCGGATTTCGGCGAGCCGGCGGGCATAGTCCATCGCGGCGACGGGATCATGGATCGAGCAGGGGCCGATGACGACGGCGAGGCGGTCGTCGGTGCCGTGCAGGATGTTGTGCAGCGCGGTTCGGGCGCCGGTGACGGTGTCACTGGCGGTCTCGGTGCGTGGGAACTCGCGCATCACCTGTTCGGGCGTCGAGAGTTCTTTCAATTCGCGGATGCGGAGGTCGTCGGTGATCAGCACGGTGTGGCTCCTTGAGAAATTGGACCACCCGGCGGCATAAAAAAAGCCGCCAGGTGTCTGGCGGCTTCGGGACATTTTGCGGTTTTTTAGACCGCGCGCACCCCTACCTCCGCCAAAGCGAGCGGATAGCTAAAGTACCAAGCATAGGTGGTGGCGGCGAAAGTCATGACAGCGCATATAGATCAGCCGAAACGGTTTGTCACGGGGGACGTTGCGGCTTTTGACGAAACGGCGCGACTGTTGCCGATCTGCTCTTTGCGGAAGCGACGCATGCGGCTATCCCGGATTGGAATAGTTCCGGGGGAACCAATGCGCAGAACGGTCGTTGTCGGGCTCATGAGCGGAACGTCGATGGATGGCGTCGACGCGGCATTGATCGCGACCGACGGGGAAGAGGTCGAGGCTTTCGGCCCCACCTATTTCAGGCCCTATGCAGCGGAAGAGCGCACCGTGCTTCGCGCGGCGCTGGCGGCTGCCGTGGGGCTCGATCGTCGCGAGGCTCGCCCCGGCATCCTGGGCGAGGCCGAGCGGATCGTCACCGAGGCGCATGCGGAAGCGGTCGAGGCGTTGCTGGCGCGCCAGGACGTCGACGCGCCGCGTGTCACCCTGGTCGGCTTCCATGGCCAGACGGTGTTTCATGCGCCCGCGCGCCGGCTCACCATCCAGATCGGCGACGGCGTGGCGCTCTCGCGGCGGCTCGGTCTTCCGGTCGTCTATGATTTTCGCGCCGCCGACGTCGCCGCCGGCGGGCAGGGCGCGCCGCTGGTGCCGATCTTCCATGCGGCCCTCGTCCGCGCGGCCGGCCTCGAGGGCGATGTCGCAGTCGTCAATATCGGCGGCGTCGGAAATGTCACGCGGATCGGAGCCGACGGCTCAATCGTCGCCTTCGACACCGGCCCGGGCAACGCGCTGATCGACGATCTGGTGCGTGAGCGCACGGGCGCGAGCATGGATGTCGACGGCGCGCTGTCCGCCTCGGGCACCGTCCAGCTGCAATCCCTGGCCGAATTGATGGACGATCCCTGGTTCAGCCTGCCGCCGCCCAAATCGCTCGATCGTGATGCCTTTTCCCGCGCGCCGGTGGCGCGTCTGTCAACGGCCGATGCCTGCGCGACGCTCGCCGCCTTCACCGCCGAATCGATCGCTCGCGCCGTGGCGCTGGCCGGCGGCGCCGGCGAGATCATCGTCTGCGGCGGCGGCGCGCATAATCCCGCCATCCTGCGCCAGCTTGCCGAGGCGAGCGGGGCGAAGGTCAGAACGGCTGATTCCCTGGGCTGGTCCGGCGATTTCATGGAAGCGCAGGCCTTCGCCTATCTGGCGGCGCGCAGCGTCGCCGGCCTGCCGCTCAGCCTGCCCGAGACCACCGGGGTGCCGCATCCCATGCCGGGCGGCGTCCTGGCCGAGCCGGGGGCTGTGGCCCCGTGATGGCTCGAACCGCCGCCTTGTCCGCCACCATCGTTTCAAATTCTTCTTTGGGAGAGATCCGGATGCTCGTTCGCATGCTGAAATTTGGCGTCCTGCTGATCGCGGGCGCAGCCCTTGTTGCCCCGCTCGCCGCATCCGCCCAGGGCGCTGCCGGATCCCGGCCGGTGACGACCGCAAGCGCCGCCATGCCGCCCATGACGGCCCCGGCCGCCGGCGCTGAAGCCGCCGCGGCCAAGCCCGCGCCCCGGCTGGTCGCCAGGGCCACGAAGCGTGCGCCGGTCGTCCAGCGCGACCCGCAGGTCTACCTGTTCCGCGGCCTCGCCAACGTGTTCTCGCTCGGCATGGACGACATGTCGAAGGAGCTGAAGGCGCAGGGCATCCCCAACAAGGTGCTGAACCACGCCAACTGGCCGAGCGTCGCCGCCGACATCACCGCCAAGTACAAGGCGAACCCGAAGGCCACCCGTCCGATCGTCCTGGTCGGCCATTCGCTGGGCGCCAATGCCGTTCTCCTGATGGGTCAGCAACTGGCGCGCAACGGCGTCCCGGTCGATCTCGTCGTCACCTTCGACCCGACGACCAAGGGCCCCGTCGCCCCCGGCGTCCGGCGTTACCTGAACCTGTACCAGTCCAACAATGGCTGGGCCGAGGCGCTGGACGTGCCCCCGGGCGCCGGCAAGCGCGTGGTGAATTCCGACGTGCGCAAGCGCACCGACATCAAGGCCGCCGTCTCGCATTTCGACATCGACAAGAACCGCGTGCTGCACCAGCAGGTGGTCGCCGAAATCGTCCGTTTGGCCGGCGGAAAGGCCAAGCCGCAGGCCAAATCCGGCACGATGTAGCCTGCTCGTTCCGTCGTGGCGAATAACCGCCAGACGGCAACAGACAGCTGCTGTTTCTAAAGTGGATGGGCCTCGCTTCGGCGGGGCCTTTTTTCGTCGTCGCCGAGCGGGTATCAGCACTCTTCCCCAAGTCGGTGATCCTCAGCCCCATGCGCTCCCTGGGCATCCCCCTGGAGCTATCGGGACGGCGAATCAGAGCCAATGCTCTGCGCAGGTGTGAAAGGTTGTGTCTTTTCAGCACTGCCGAACGGAATTCCGGCCCGCTGTCGTCGCTTGCAGGCGAACCGGCGCGGGCCGGATACCTCAAATCAAGTCAAAAATTGATTTGGATTTCATACTATCTGCGGATTTATGCAAAACCGCATCAATAGGTTGCGCCGCCGGCTGCCGTTGAAGAGAGGCCAGCCGCGCCAAAAGGCTAGGGAAACGCTACGTCAATTCAGCCTTTCGGTGTATTTCTGCAACAGTTTTTCTAGTGTCACTAAACTAGCTTGGCCCAACAGGTGATCGTCGTGGCTGCGGTTGCCGGGGAATCTCTTCACCACAGGGGCTGAGCATGAAAGCAATTCTGCGTGGAATGACTATGGTTTCGGTTCTCGCTCTCGGCGCCGCCGGCGCCCAGGCCGCGGACCTGATCGAGGCGCCGGTCGTCGTGGCGGCGCCGGAAGTATTTAACTGGACCGGCTTCTATGTCGGTGTCCATGGCGGCCTCGGCGCTGGTACGAATGACTACTCGGTCTCCGGGTTTCAGGAACATCAGGTTCTGGGTTTCTCTACCTTCGGCGGCAGCGATGACGAGAACGCCAATGGCGGCTTCGGCGGTGTCCAGGTCGGTTATAACTATCAGTTCGGATCGAGCTTCGTCGCCGGCGTCGAGGCCGATATCGCAGCCGCCAGCATCTCCAGCGATGCCTCCAACGTGTTCGGCATCGAGTCCTGGGGTGGCAGCACCCGGCCGCTCGACATGGGCGTCGACAGCAAGGTCGACTGGTTCGGAACCCTCCGCGCTCGCCTCGGCTTCGCGGTCGACAACGTCCTGTTCTATGGTACGGGCGGCGCGGCTTACGGCCACGTGAAGACGTCGTACAACATCGACTACGACAACGGTGACGATGTGCTCAGCGGATCGAACTCGGACACCCAGTGGGGCTGGACGGTTGGCGCCGGCTTCGAATACGGCATCACGAAGAACGTCACGCTGAAGGCCGAATATCTCTATGTCGACCTCGGCAGCGCCAGCCTCGCCAACGACGTGACGGTTCACGACACCGGCTTCCGCTACATCAATCTCGATAGCGCCGACGTCGATACCAAGTTCCACACCATCAAGGCTGGTCTGAACTACAAGTTCTGATCGCCTACGCTATCAATCGTTCAGAAGGGCCCCGCCAAGGCGGGGCCCTTCTTGTTGCCGTGCCCGCGACCCGTCCTTGGCTTCGATTGTCGCCGCGAACAGCGACCATTCGGCAATTGTTGACTCCCATCTGATTGAGAATCGATCGGCGGGCCGCAGGCCGCGTAAACCGTTGCACGTCCAGTCTGCGTAACCACGAGGTAGCGAAGGCCGAGGCTTCGATGCCGCTTTGGCTATCTAAGATGATTTTCCTTATCCGCTAGACGTGCCGAAGTCGCGGACGGTTCGCTGGCACAAATTCGTTTTATCGGTCAATTTTCTACAGGGAATGTAGTAAGGGCGCACTCTATTCACGCTCTAGAACCTTGTCTGGCCATACGTAACTTGCGGGATTGGTGATGCGATTCTGCCACAGTCAGACGGGAAGAGTTGCGCTAGCTTGAAGATACCTGAACGGCCGCTCCCCCCAATTCAGCGGTCGTCTGGATCCATTTTTCCGAGCTAGGGGCATCTCTGATGAAATTCATTCTTCGCAGTGCAACCATGGCATCCGTACTGGCACTGGGCGTTGTCGGCGCCCAGGCGGCCGACCTGACCTACGAGCCCGCCCCGGTGGTCGTCGCTCCGGAAGTCTTCAACTGGACCGGCTTCTACATCGGTGTCCATGGCGGCATCGGCGGCGGTAACATCGACTCTCAGTTCCGCTACTATGATGGTGATGGCGACGGCTACAACTATAGCGACAACGCCTTTGGCGCTTTCGGCGGCGTGCAGGCTGGCTATAACTGGCAGTTCAACACCAACTGGGTCGCCGGCATCGAGACAGACTTTGCCGCTTCGGGCATCGAGGCCAAGTATGAAGAGTCTGGCCAGCCCAACAACTATTACAGCGAGTCTCTTGAAACCAAAGTGGATTGGTTCGGCACCATTCGCGGTCGACTGGGCTATGCCTGGGACAACGTGCTGTTCTACGGCACGGGTGGCGCGGCTTACGGCAAGGTGAAGGTTTCCGGCTCGTATAACGACGGCGATTTTGACTACGGCTTCTCGAACTCGGACACCAATTGGGGTTGGACTGCCGGCGCGGGTGTCGAATATGGCATCACCAAGAACATAACCCTGAAGGCCGAATATCTCTACGTCGATCTCGGCAATGTGTCGTCCGACACCGGTTTTGTTTTTGACGGTGACGGCGAATTCAAGTCCGACGTCGCCTTCCATACCCTCAAGGCCGGTCTGAACTACAAGTTCTGATCCGACGTCCCCTATCGATATCGGAGGGCCCTGCATCGCAGGGCCCTTTTCTATTGGGTATTGCATGGGCCCTTCCCCGGCTTGATAGGCTCTTCCGGAAAGCGGGAGGGTCGTCCCGACTTCGGCCGCAGATGGGATCTCGTGCATCCGGCGATGCGGAACGGAGCTGGTGCCGCCGAGTATTTCCGACTTAGCTAGGCAAAGGTGCATCTAGCTAACGTTTATCTCTGTCATCTTACCTAGAGGTCTTTCAAGAAACTATTGTTTCGGTAATTGCAATATTGTCACGGAATCGGACTCTATAGGATAGGATTCTTCCTTCCATGGATGAATCGGCAATGGTTTGTTTGCGAATCCGGTGCTAGGCTTTGGTCTCTGGGTGGCACTTTCATCGCATTCTTCGTGAACAGTAAGACTGAAGAGGCCCGCAATGAAACATTCGCTACTGACTGCGACGGCAGCGGCATCTGTCCTGGCCCTGGGCCTCGGTGGAGCTCGCGCCGCCGATCTCACCTATGAACCAGCCCCGGTCGTCGTGGCCCCCGCCGCGTTCAACTGGTCTGGCTTCTATGCCGGTGTGCATGCCGGTTATGCCTGGGGCAGCGAGGACGATAACCAAAGCAGCCTGTTTGGCGATCCGCCAACTCCTCAGATCCTCACCGACTCTATTGCCGACAGCTTCGACATGGATGGCTTCATCGGCGGCGTCCATGCCGGCTATAACTGGCAGATGGACCAGTTCGTCTTCGGTGTCGAAGGCGATCTCGACTACGCCAACCTCAAGGGTAGCGAGGGCTATGCCGGCTACGTGACGAACTTCGGCGGTGATTTCGTCACCGGCGAGCTTCAGATGGAAAGCCAGTGGCAGGCCTCGCTTCGGGCCCGTGCCGGCTATGCCTTTGACAACTTCCTGGTCTATGGCACGGGCGGTATCGCCTTCGCCGACGGCAAGATGTCCTCGAATGGCTACAATGAAGACCTCGGGGCCAGCTTCAGTTCCGACGACAGCAATACGCATGTCGGCTGGACGGCTGGTGTCGGCGCCGAATACGCCTTCTCGCCGAACTGGATCGCCCGTGCCGAGCTTCGCTACAGCGATTTCGGCCACAAGACCTACCAGCTGCTCGAAGGTCCGGTCGATGCTGACTTTACACAGACGGCCGTCACGGTCGGCCTGAGCTACAAGTTCTGATCTCATAGACGGGGCGCATACTGAAAGGCTCCGCTTCGGCGGAGCCTTTTGGCTTTTTTGGGGCCCCGCAAGCTCTCCGGGATGCCTCTCCGGGAGGTGGGCTCCAAAGGCCTGGCATCGGCCGGCGCCAATCCCGTCCATACTGGCCTTCCGGCCACCATCTCCCAGGTGGTGTCCCGGCCTGCCGTCGAGCGCGGCTCGATCAATCTCGGCTAGGGTTTCCCTGATGTCGACGGGCCAAGGCCTAACCTCCAGCAATCCACGTTGCGGTCAGACCTGCGAAAGCGGCCTCCGACCATCGGGCGGTAGCCAGAACGGTTTTGGCGCCAAGCCGCGCGAGGCAGGGAACTCTTCCTTAGTAGAGATGACGACGTCGGCGGAGTGTGGCGAGCCTTGCCCTTAGTGGCGGCAGTCGCTTCGACCGGAATCGGGTTCTCAGTCTCTCGCCGCAAGCCATTGATCTCAAACGATTTGGGGTTGGATCCGCCGGCGCCTTCTAGCGCGCTGTACCGAGCGCCTCGGAAGGACGGATCCCATTGCGGGCGGGCCTCGTCGGGGCCAGCCGTGGACCCGCAGTATCTGTTGACCGACGCTTCCAGTGCCGCTGGACGGCATCGCCCAAAGAAAACGGCCCGCGGCGAGGTCGCCGCGGGCCGTCGAAATCACCATCGGGAGCGCCGAAGCACCGCCGCAGGGAAGGCTTAAGCGGCGCTCAGCATGGCGAGGCGCTTGTCGACATAGTTGCCGCAGATATCGATCAGCGGCTCGACCTGGCCTTCGAAGAAATGGTTGGCGCCCGGCATGATCGTCTGTTCGACGATGATGCCCTTCTGCGTCTTCAGCTTGTCGACCAAGGTCTGCACGTCCTTGGGCGGTGCGACCTTGTCCTGGTCGCCATGGACGATCAGGCCGGAGGACGGGCAGGGCGCCAGGAACGAGAAGTCGTACAGGTTGGCCTGCGGCGCGATCGAGATGAAGCCCTCGATCTCCGGGCGGCGCATCAGCAACTGCATGCCGATCCACGAGCCGAACGAGAAGCCGGCGACCCAGCAGGCGCGCGCGTCCGGATGGATGGTCTGCGCCCAGTCGAGCGCCGAAGCGGCATCCGAAAGCTCGCCCTCGCCATGGTCGAATTCACCCTGGCTGCGACCGACGCCGCGGAAGTTGAAGCGCAGCACGGCGAAGCCGCGCTTCGCGAACATGTAAAACAGCTGATAGGTGATCGCGTTGTTCATCGTGCCGCCGAACTGCGGATGCGGATGAAGGATGATGGCGATCGGGCCGTTCTTTTCCTTGGACGGCTGGAAGCGTCCCTCAATGCGGCCGGCGGGGCCGGTGAAAATAACCTCGGGCATGTTTAGCCTCGGACCTTTCGATCTGTTCAGAACGTCCCAAGCGACCTATATCAGCGTCAAATCCTAACTTGACTCTGATGCTCAGGGTTTCTAGAACACTTTAGAATTATTCGAAATCGGCGTCGGATGTCGATCCTGCCTTGTAGCGGGCCTTGTAGCATGAGGCAGGGTCCGGATTTCAAGCATAATGCGACATCCGCCTTGCAACGGGAGACTGCCAGCCGTGGCCGCGCCGCGTATCTACCTCGATTACAACGCCGGTGCGCCGCTTCGTCCCGAAGTGCGCATGGCGATGATCGATGCGCTGGATGCGACCGGCAATGCTTCCTCCGTGCATGGCGAGGGCAGGGCCGCTCGGGCCAAGGTAGAGGCGGCGCGCCGCCAGGTTGCGGCCCTTGTCGGCGCCGACCCGACCCGCGTGATCTTCACCTCCGGCGGCACCGAGGCCAATGTCACCGTGCTGTCTCCGCGGATGCGTATGGGTGCCGGTGAATTGGCGATCGACCTGCTGCTGGTGGGCGCTACCGAGCACCCGTCCGTGCTGGCCGGTGGCCGTTTCGGCCCCGACAGGGTCCGTTCGATTGCGGTCGATGGCGAGGGGCGGTTGAGCCTCACCGATCTGGGCGCGGCGCTGGAGCTGGCTGCCGCCGAAGGCAAGCGGGCGCTGGTCTCCGTCATGTTGGCCAACAACGAGACCGGTACGATCCAGCCGGTTGCCGAGATCGCGGCGCTGGCGCGCAAGTTTGGCGCGCTGGTCCATACCGACGCGATCCAGGCGGCGGGCCGGATCCCGGTCGATATCGCGGCGCTTGGCGTCGATTTCCTCACCCTTTCCGCCCACAAGATCGGCGGTCCGCAGGGTGCTGGCGCGATCGTTCTGGGCGGCGATCTCGTCTCGCCGCTGCCGCTCCTGGTCGGCGGGGGCCAAGAAAAATACAGCCGCGCCGGCACGCAGAACGTGGCGGCGATCGTCGGCTTCGGCGTGGCGGCGGATTGCGCCCGCGCCGATCTCGATCGGTCTGCCGCGTGGAGCCTCTGGCGCGACGAGATCGCGACGAAGGCGGTTCCGGCCATTCTCTTGAGCGGGGGCGCCGAGCGGCTCCCGCAGACGCTGTCACTTGGCGTCGACGGTCTCCAGGCGGAAACGCTGGTGATCGCGCTCGATCTCGAAGGGGTGGCGGTATCTGCCGGATCGGCCTGCTCTTCGGGAAAAGTCGGTGTTTCGCATGTGATGCGGGCGATGAACGTGCCCGAATCCCAGGCGAAGGCCGCGATCCGCGTCAGTTTCGGATGGGGGACCACCGAATCCGACATACGTAGATTTACGGAGGTCTGGGGACGTGTCATGAGACGGCTCGCGCCGGGCGTGACACGCGCCGCATGACAACGCACTCAACCCGCGGTCCTTGAAACCGCTGTGGATGGAGTAGGCAATGCCTGCAATTCAGGAGACGGTCGATCAGGTTAGCCAGATCGACGTCGATCAGTACAAATACGGTTTCGTGACCGATATCGAATCCGACCGCGCCCCCAAGGGCCTGTCGGAGGATATCGTCCGCTTCATCTCCGCCAAGAAGAACGAGCCCGACTGGATGCTCGAATGGCGGCTGGACGCCTATCGGCGCTGGCTGACCATGACCGAGCCGACCTGGTCGCGCGTGCACTATCCGAAGATCGATTTCGAAGACCTCTATTATTATTCGGCGCCCAAGAGCACGCCGGGTCCGAAGTCGCTCGACGAGGTCGATCCCGAACTGCTCGCCATGTACGAGAAGCTGGGCATTCCGCTGCGCGAGCGCGAGATCCTGGCCGGGGTCGAGGGCGCGTCGGATCGCCGGGTCGCGGTCGATGCGGTGTTCGATTCCGTCTCGGTCGTGACGACCTTCAAGGAAGAGCTGAAGAAGGCCGGCGTGATCTTCTGCGCCATCTCGGAAGCGATCCGCGAATATCCGGAGATCGTGAAGAAGTATCTCGGCTCCGTCGTTCCGGTGACCGACAACTTCTACGCGACGCTGAATTCGGCTGTGTTCTCCGATGGGTCGTTCGTCTACATCCCCGAGGGCGTCCGCTGCCCGATGGAGCTGTCGACCTATTTCCGCATCAACGAGCGCAACACCGGCCAGTTCGAGCGCACGCTGATCATCGCCGAGAAGGGGGCTTACGTCTCCTATCTCGAAGGCTGCACGGCGCCGATGCGCGACGAGAACCAGCTGCATGCGGCGGTGGTCGAGCTGGTGGCGCTGGAAGATGCCGAGATCAAGTACTCGACGGTCCAGAACTGGTATCCCGGCGACAAGGACGGCAAGGGCGGCATCTACAACTTCGTGACCAAGCGCGGCGATTGCCGTGGCGACCGTTCGAAGATCTCGTGGACCCAGGTCGAGACGGGCTCGGCGATCACCTGGAAGTACCCGTCCTGCATCCTGCGCGGCGATGACAGCCAGGGCGAGTTCTATTCGATCGCGGTGTCGAACGGCTACCAGCAGGTCGACAGCGGCACCAAGATGATCCATCTCGGCAAGAACACGAAGAGCCGGATCATCTCGAAGGGCATCGCCGCCGGCCGCTCGGACAATACCTATCGCGGCCTTGTCTCGGCGCACCGCAAGGCGTCCGGCGCGCGCAATTTCACCAATTGCGACAGCCTTCTGATCGGCGACAAGTGCGGCGCGCATACCGTGCCCTACATCGAGTCGAAGAACGCCAGCGCCGTATTTGAGCATGAGGCGACGACCTCGAAGATCGCCGACGACCAGCTGTTCTATTGCCTGCAGCGCGGGCTTTCGTCGGAGGAGGCCGTGGCGCTGATCGTCAACGGCTTCGTCAAGGACGTCATCCAGCAATTGCCGATGGAGTTCGCGGTCGAGGCCCAGAAGCTGATTTCGATCAGTCTCGAAGGCTCGGTCGGCTAAGCCCTTTCTCTCTGAACCTCCCCCTTGCGGGGAGGTCGAAACCGGCAAAGCCGGTTTCGGGAGGGGCGCTCGGTCCAGGCACCGGAAAGCCCTCCCCGAAACGCTTGCAGCGTTTCGACCCTCCCTCAAGGGGAGGGTTCAGACAGCCAGTTTGAACGGAACAACACTATGCTCGAGATCAAGAACCTCCACGCCTCCATCGACGGCAAGGAGATCCTGCGCGGCGTCGACCTGGTCGTCCCGACCGGCGAAGTCCATGCGATCATGGGGCCGAACGGCTCCGGCAAGTCGACGCTTTCCTATGTGCTGTCGGGCCGCGATGGCTATGACGTGACCGAGGGCGAGATCCTGTTCGACGGCAACGACATCGTCGAGATGCCGGCCGAAGAGCGTGCAGCCGCCGGCGTGTTCCTGGCCTTCCAGTATCCGCTGGAAATCCCCGGCGTCGCCACCATGACCTTCCTGAAGGCCGCCATGAACGCCCAGCGCAAGGCGCGCGGCGAGGCCGAGCTGACCACGCCGGACTTCATGCGCCGCGTGAAGACGGCCTCGGAAAAGCTGAACGTGACTCAGGAAATGCTCCGCCGTCCGCTCAATGTCGGTTTCTCCGGCGGCGAGAAGAAGCGGAACGAGATCCTGCAGATGGCGCTGCTCGAGCCGAAGCTGGCGATCCTCGACGAGACGGATTCCGGCCTCGACATCGATGCCCTGCGCGTCGTTTCGGAAGGCGTCAATGCGCTGCGTGATCCCGGCCGCTCGATGCTGGTCATCACCCACTATCAGCGCCTGCTCGACCATATCGTGCCCGACAAGGTGCATGTGATGTCGGCGGGCCGCATCGTCCGCACCGGCGGTCCGGAACTGGCGCTGGAGCTCGAAGCCAAGGGCTATGCCGATTATGCCGGCGAAGCGGCTTGAGCGGGGGAGTGGCATCGATGAACGCCGAGCCGCGCATCCTGCGCACACAGGCCGAAGAAACGCTGGCGCTGGAATTCGCCGCCGCCCGCACGCAATTGCCCGGTTCGCCGGCGATTGCCGCGGCGCGCGAAAACGCCTTCGCCGCCTTCCAGAAGCAGGGCCTGCCGCATCGCCGGACCGAAGCCTGGCGCTATACGGATCTCCGCGCCTTGCTGCGCACCGTGCCGCCGCTGGCAATCGGCCCGACCGCCGAGACGAGCCTGCTGGCCGATCCGCTGCCGGGTCTCGACCGGGCGCGCCTGGTCGTGGTCGATGGCAGCTTCCGTCCCGAGCTTTCCGATCTCGCGGGCATTGACGGCGTCACCATCCGTCCGCTGGTGGATCTTCTGCAGGAAGGCGATGCGCGCATCGGCCTGCAGGTCGCCTCGCTGAACGACGCGATGGTCTCGCTGAATTCCGCGCTGATGCTGGGTGGTGTCGCCATCGACGTGCCTGCCGGCGTCCGCATCGAGCGGGCGATCGAGATCGCCCATGTGACGACCTCGGCCGTCGCCTCGCATGTGCACAACCTCGTGACCGTCGGCGACGACGCCTTCGTCCGCATCCTCGAGACGCATGTCGGCCCGGCCGGCAGCGCCTATCAGGCCAACATCGTCACCGAGGCGACGGCGGGTCATCGCGCCAAGGTGGTCTGGGCCAAGCTGCAAAGCGAGGGCGATGCCAGCGTCCATCTCGGCACGCTCGCCGTCACCATCGGCACCGAGACCGCGTTCGATCACCTGACCCTGATGATCGGCGCCGCGATCTCGCGCTCGCAGACCTTCGTCACCTATTCGGGCGAGAATGCGCGCGCCGGTCTGTTCGGCGCGACGATGCTGCGCGGCAAGCAGCACGCCGATATCGCGCTCAGCGTCGATCACGCCGTGCCGAATGGCGCCAGCCGCGAACTGTTCAAGGCGGTGATGGACGGCCGTTCCGAAGGCGTGTTCCAGGGCCGCATCATCGTGCGCCCCGATGCGCAGAAGACCGACGGCCGGATGATGACGCAGGGCCTGCTCCTTTCCGAGGACGCGTCCTTCTTCGTCAAGCCGGAGCTGGAGATCTTTGCCGACGACGTCCAGTGCGCGCATGGCGCAACCAGCGGCGAGATCGACGAGGACATCCTGTTCTACCTGCTCTCGCGCGGCCTTCCCCGCGCCGAGGCCGAGACGCTGCTGGTGACGGCCTTCCTGGCCGAAGCCATTGAGGGCCTTGGCGACGAGGCCATCGGCGAAGCCTTCGAGCAGATCTCCCGCAACTGGCTCGCCGCGCGCGGGCAAGAGGCAGCATGAGCGAGCAGGGCGCCTATGACGTTCAGGCGATAAGGCGGGATTTTCCGATCCTGTCGAGGACGGTCTATGGCAAGCCGCTCGTCTATCTCGACAATGGCGCCTCGGCGCAGAAGCCGCAGGCGATGCTGGATGCGGTGACGAAGGCCTATTCGGAAGAATACGCCAACGTCCATCGCGGCCTGCATTACCTCTCCAATGTCGCGACCGACGCCTATGAAAAGTCGCGCGAGACGGTGCGGCGGTTCGTGAATGCCGGCTCGGTCGACGAGATCATCTTCACCCGCTCGTCGACGGAGGCGATCAATCTGGTCGCCTCGTCGCTCGGGCAGATGGAGATCGGCGAGGGCGACGAGATCATCGTCTCCATCCTCGAGCACCATTCCAACATCGTGCCCTGGCACTTCTTGCGCGAGCGCAAGGGCGCGGTGATCAAGTGGGCGCCGATCGCGGATGACGGCACCTTCCTGCTCGACGAATTCGAGAAGCTGATCACGCCGCGCACCAAGATCGTCGCGATCACGCATATGTCGAACGTCACCGGCACCATCGTGCCGATCGAGGACGTGATCCGCATCGCCCATGCCCATGGCGTCAAGGTGCTGGTCGACGGCAGCCAGGCCGCCGTGCACCTGCCGGTGGACGTGCAGGCGCTCGACGCCGACTTCTATTGCGTCACCGGCCACAAGCTCTACGGCCCGACAGGCATCGGCGTGCTCTACGCCAAGAAGGCGCTGCTCGAGGTCATGCCGCCCTTCCTCGGCGGCGGCGAGATGATCCGCGATGTCACCGAGGACAATGTCACCTATG
Organism: Kaistia defluvii; assembly: GCF_040548815.1. Classification (NCBI taxonomy): domain Bacteria; kingdom Pseudomonadati; phylum Pseudomonadota; class Alphaproteobacteria; order Hyphomicrobiales; family Kaistiaceae; genus Kaistia; species Kaistia defluvii. The sequence goes on from NZ_JBEPSM010000001.1 coordinate 505,886, forward strand.
GCGTGCCGCCGCACCGCTTCGAGGCCGGCACCCCGCCGATCGTCCAGGCGATCGGGCTTGGCGCCTCGCTCGAATATATGGAAGGCCTGGGCCGCGACCGGATCCTGGCGCATGAACTGGCGCTGCGCGATTACGCGACCGAGCGCCTCTCGGCGATCAACAGCCTGAAGATCTTCGGCACCACGAAGGACAAGGGCGCGATCGTCTCGTTCGAGATGGCCGGCGCCCATGCGCATGACGTCTCGACCATCATCGACCGCGAGGGCGTCGCCGTCCGCGCGGGAACCCATTGCGCCCAGCCGCTCTTGCACCGCTTCGGCGTGACCTCCACATGTCGGGCATCGTTCGGTCTCTACAACACGTTCGATGAAGTCGACCGGCTTGCCGATGCGCTGATCAAGGCGCACTCTTTCTTCGCATGAGGATCTGAAATGGACGATATCGCAGTGATCGGCGAAGGGCAGGACGAGACGGCGGCCGCCGCACCGGAAGCGCCTGTTTCCAGCATTCCGGCCGAGGAACTGGAGCGTCTGACCGGCGACATCGTCGCCGCGCTCAAGACGGTCTATGACCCCGAGATCCCGGCCGACATCTACGAACTCGGCCTGATCTACAAGATCGACGTCGACGACGACCGCAATGTCGCGATCGAAATGACGCTGACGGCGCCCGGCTGTCCCGTGGCCGGCGAAATGCCCGGCTGGGTCGAGAACGCCGTCGGTTCGGTGCCCGGCGTCGGCCGCGTCGATGTCACCATGACCTTCGATCCGCCCTGGTCGCAGGACCGCATGTCGGACGAAGCCCGCGTCGCGCTCGACTGGTACTGAGGCACTGACGATGGCGCCTCCGATCACCGGTGTTCTCGAAACGGCGATCTATGTCGACGACATCGAGCGCGCGGCAGGCTTCTATCGCGACATTCTCGGCCTGCGGCCCCTGCTCGAGGACGCGCGACTGGTTGCCTTCGACGCCGGCCCGTCCAGTGTCCTTCTGGTGTTCCTGCGCGGCGCGACATTGAGCGATGTCGTGCTGCCGGGCGGCACAATTCCCGCGCATGACAGCAGCGGCCCCTACCATTTCGCGCTGCGCATCCCGAAGGATTCGCTGTCCCAATGGCGCGATCATCTGGTCGCCAAGGGCGTGACGGTGACCGCCGAGATGAAGTGGCCGCAGGGCGGCGAGAGCCTCTATTTCAACGATCCCGATGGCCATGTCGTCGAGTTGGCGACGCCGGGCATTTGGGCGAACGATTCCGATCTACCCGTCAGCGCCTTGCAGAACGGGATCTGAAAGCCGATCTTAGGGTCGACAAGGGCGCTTCGCGCCGCGAATTGGAGATATGCCATGGGCGTCCGTTCACGCTTTGCCGTGATGACCCTGACCGAAGCCGCCGCGGAGCGCGTGCGCGAGATCGTCGAGGATTCCGACGAGCCCGTGCTGGGCCTGCGCATCGGCGTCAAGAAGGGCGGCTGCGCCGGCATGGAATACACCATGAAGCCGGTTGCCGAGCCTGACCCCAAGGACGAGCGGCTGGAGGAGAAGGGCGCCACGGTCTTCATCGATCCTGCCGCCGTCCTCTATCTGCTTGGCACGGTGATGGATTTCGAGACGACCAAGCTGCGTTCCGGCTTCGTGTTCAAGAACCCGAACGAGGTCTCGGCCTGCGGCTGCGGCGAATCCGTCATGCTGAAGCCGGCGGATCTATCCGAGGCAACCGCGACAGCTGACCGCTAAGGGCATTCTCTCCTGCACCGTCCCCTCAGGGAGAGGTGCATAAGGCAGTTGTGCAGCCCCCAATTTTCATCATCCTGAGGAGGCTTTCGGAGAAAGCCGTCTCGAAGGACGCACGGCCTGAGGGCAGGAACAGCGCGACCGCTATGCGTCCTTCGAGACGGCCCTTCGGGCCTCCTCAGGATGTTGAGGACTGTTTCCCGCACCTTCAAATCCATCCCATTCCATCATGGAGAGCGGCTTGTCGAGCCTGTTTGAGCGCCTGAAGGCAGACGCGAAATCCGATTGGGACGCCTATGTGCGCCATCCCTTCGTCCTCGGCCTCGGGGACGGCTCGCTGCCCAAGCCCAGCTTCCAGCACTACCTCGTGCAGGACTATCTGTTCCTGATCGAATTCGCCCGCGCCTATGCAATCGGCGTCTACAAGGCGCCCAACGCGATGGAAATGCGCAAGGCGTCGGCCGGCATGCACGCGATTCTCGACGAGACCAGCCTGCATCTGAAGCTCTGCGCCGAATGGGGCCTGTCGCAGGACGCCGTGGAGAACACGCCGGAAGCCCGCGCCACTGTCGCCTATACGCGCTTCGTCCAGGAGGCGGGCCTTCGCGGCGACATGCTGGATCTCATCGTCGCGCTGTCGCCCTGCGTCGTCGGCTATGCCGAGATTGGTACCGCTCTTGCGGCGTCCGGCACCGGTCTTGATGGCCTAAATCCCTATGCGCCGTGGATCCACGAATATGCGGGCGAGGGCTATCAGGCCGTGGCCGAGGCGAGCCTTGCCCAGATCGACCGGCTTGCGGCAGATTACCTGACCGAGGCGCGCTATCCGCGCCTGCTGGAGATCTTCCGCCAGGCCGTTCGTCTGGAAGCCGATTTCTGGCAGATGGGTCTCGATCTCGCAGGCTGAGCATCGCTATGACGGCTGATCTCGAATACCTCGCCGAATTGTTCGAGCCGGTCGGCGGCGTCCGCATCCGCCGCATGTTCGGCGGTCTCGGCTTCTTTCGCGACGGCCTGATGTTCGGCATCTGGCAGAGCGACGGGATCTTCCTGAAGGCCGACGACGAAACGCGTCCGGGCTTCGAGGCGGAGGGCTGCGGCCCTTTCGTCTATGGCTCGAAGAACGGCGGCAAGACGTCCCTGAACTACTACCGCATCCCGGAGCGCCTGCTCGACGACACCGACGAGTTGCGCGATTGGGCGCTGGCCGCGATCGACGTGGCGATCCGCGCCAACGCGAAAAAGCCGGTGAAGCAGCGGAAGTAAGACCCTCACCCAGCCCTCTCCCGCAAGCGGGCGAGGGCTATTTCCGCCTGTGGGTTTCATCAACATCAAGGGCTAATTGCTGCCGTTTGGCTGTCCCAGCGACTCGGCTTGATCCTCGATGGTCGTGATCGCCCCCTCTCCCGCGTGCGGGAGAGGGCTGGGGTGAGGGGCTTGCTACGCCACCACCGCCTCGGCCGGCCGCGTCTTGGCCTTCACGGCGATCTCCGTCACCGCCGTGTTGTCGAGCTTGCCGGAGCCGAGCAGAGGCAGCTTTTCGACGAACAGCACGGTGCGCGGCAGCATGATGTCGGACAGGCCGCGCATCTTGGCAAAGCGCTGGAACTCCGAGAGATCGGCCTCCGGCCGCTCTGTCACCAGCACGATCTCCTCGCCCTTGCGTTCGTGCGGCACGGCGGCGGCGGCCGTGGCGTGGTTCGGCCAGAACTCGCCTGCCAGCGTCTCGATCGCCGCCAGCGACACCATCTCGCCGCCGACCTTGGCGAAGCGTTTCGCACGGCCCGAAATGGTGATGAAGCCGTCCGCGATGGTGACGATGTCGCCCGTGTCGTACCAGCCATCGACCGGCGGCTGGAGCACGCCCGGCGCCTCGGCGCGATAGTAGCCGCGCATGACATTGGCGCCGCGCACCAGCAGCTTGCCGCCTTCCTCGATGCCGGCGACCTTCTCCAGCCGCGTCTCGATGCCCGGCAGCGCCTTGCCGACCGAGCCCGGCCGGTTGGCCATCGGCGTGTTGATCGAGATCACCGGCGCCATTTCCGTCGTGCCGTAGCCTTCGAGCAGGCGGATGCCGAACTTCTCCGACCAGACCCGGCGCGTCTCCGGCTTCACCCGCTCGGCGCCGGCGAAGACGTAGCGAACTGAATAGAAGTCGTAGGGATGCGCCATCCGGGCATAGCCGGCGAGGAAGGTGTCGGTGCCGAACAGGATGGTGGCATTCACGTCATAGGCCATCTCCGGCACGATCCGGTAGTGCAGCGGCGAGGGGTAGAGCATCTGCCGGACGCCGGAGAACAGCGGCAGCAGGCAGCCCGCCGTCAGCCCGAAGGCGTGGAACAGCGGCAGCGCATTCAGGACGACATCCTCGCCGGAGAAGTCGATGACGCTGGCGATCTGCTGGCGGTTCGACTGGATGGCGTGATGGCTGAGCGAGACGCCCTTGGGCGTGCCCTCGGAGCCGGAGGTGAACAGCACGACGGCCTCCGCCTGCGGATCGGTCGGCCGCTGGAACGCGACACGGCTCAGGAACCGCGGCGCGACGCCTCCGGCAAACGCGAACAGCTTGCGGAACAGCCCGATCTCCCCGCGCAGGTCTTCCAGATAGACGATCCGGGCGTTCTGGCCGAGGCTATCGACGAGCGGCTGCAGCCGGCCCTTCTCGATGAACTGGCGCGAGGTCAGCACCAGCTTGACCTCGGCCGCCTTGCGCGCCGCATCGACCGAAGCGGGCCCGGCCGAGAAGTTGAGCATGGCCGGGATGCGGCCCGTCACCTGCAGCCCGAAGAAGGTGACGACGGCGGCCAGCGTGTTGGGCAGCAGCACGCCGACCCGTTCGCCAGGCGCCGACAGCTTCGCGAACGATTTGCCGAGCGCGAAGGCGCCGCGGATGATTTGCTTGTAGCCGATCGGGTTGCGCGTCACGTCTTCCAGCACCGGCCGCTTGCCGTGGATGTGGCGGGCACGCAGCAGGGTGTCGAACAGCGTCTCCGCCGCCGGGCTGGTCTCGTAGACCATCTCGGTCATGATCGCCTGCAGATGATGCCCGGCTTCGTGCCGCCGCTTGCGGCCGACCAGGCCGGGTGTCAGCTCGATCCGCCGCGTCGGCAGCACGGTCATCTGGATCTCGGGGAACAGGCGGCGCCGCACCTTGCCCTTCAAACGGGAGAAGATGGTGTATTGCGCGCCGTCGATGCGGACGGGAATGATCGGCACGTCGGCAAGAGCCGCGATCATCGCCGGTCCGTCATAGACCTTCATCAGCGCGCCGGTGACGGTGATGCGCCCCTCCGGGAAGATCACCAGCCGGCGGCCTTCCTTCACCAGCTTCACCATCTTGCGCACGGTGAACGGGCTGGTCGGGTCGACCGGCACGAGGTCGAAGAACAGGAAGGCCGGCTGAACCCACCACTTCTCGGCGATGTATTTGTTGATCGCGAAGACCGGCTTGCCCGGCAGCATGCAGCCGATCAGCACGGCGTCGATGAACGAGGTGTGGTTGATCACGACGACGGCGGCGTCCTCGCCGTCGCCATAGTTTTCGAGGCCCTTCACGCGAGCGCGGAACAGCAGCTGCATCAGCCGGTGGCCGATCGCCTTGACCAGTTCGTCCGGCACGAATTTGAGGCAGACGATCGCCGCGATGATGTTGGCGAGGCCGAGCCAGAACAGCAGCTGCAGCGTGGTGACGCCGGCCGCGAGCAGGGCGGCCGCGATCACCGTGCCGGCGACCATGACGGCGGAGTTCATGATGTTGTTGCCGGCGATCGCCGCCGAGCGCTCATGTTCCTCGGCGCGCGATTGCAGCAGCGCATAGAGCGGCACGGTGAACAGGCCGCCGCCAAAGGCGACGCCGACCAGATCGACCAGCACGCGGATGCCGGCGGCGGAGGTGATGAAGGCGCCGAAATCGAGCGCCCCGCCGGCGCCGACCGCGCCCAGCGCGCTGGCCGAATGCGACAGGTCGACCATGAAGGCGGCCATCACCAGCGCGCCGATCGGCGTGTGGCGGGCGGAGATCCGGCCGGCGAGCAGCTTTGCCGTGGCGGCCGAGCCGAGCGCGATGCCGATGACGAAGGCGGCGACGAGCAGGTTGGCGACGATCTCGTCGACCTTCAGCGTGGTCTTGGCGAAGTCGGGGAACACCGACATCACGATCAGGCCGATCATCCAGAACCAGGAAATGCCGGAGACGGCGAGGAATAGCGTGCGCTTGCGGCGGATGGCGGCGAAGGCGTCGCGGCTGGAGCCGACGAGCGAGAACTTGAATTTTCCGGCGCCCGGAGCCGGCGGCGCGGAGGGGATGAAGAAGGCGGCGACCGCGCCGACCAGCGCGACCGAGACGAGGCCGACGATCGCGATCCACTGGCCGCCGAGCCCGATGGTGAGGCCGCCGAACAGCGTGCCGAGCAGGATGGCGACGAAGGTCGAGCCCTCGAACAGCGCATTGGCGGCAACCAGCCGCTCGCGGCTGACGAATTGCGGCAGGATCGAATATTTCGCCGGCCCGAAGATGGTCGATTGCACGGCGTAGAAGAACATGCCGAGCAGCGCGAGCGGGGCGGAGTGAATCATGATCGCGATCGAGGACAGGATCGCCAGCGCCACTTCGGCAAGCCGGGTCCAGCGCACGACCAGCTTCTTGTCGACCGTATCGGACAGGCGGCCCGATACGCCGGAGAACAGGAAGAAGGGCAGCATGAATACCGCGCCGCCCAGCGTCACCGCCACCTGTGGCGACAGGCCGAACAGGTCGGCGCCGCCATAGGCGACCATGAAGCCGAAGGCGCTCTTCAGCGCATTGTCGGCAAAGGCGCCGAACCACTGCACGATGAAGAGCGGCAGGAAGCCGGGCGTCTTCAGCAGCGGCGGTGAGCCGGCCTGCTTGCGGTCGAGCGGCGGGGCGTCGGGCGAAGGTGTCTGTGCGGAAGCATCCATGGCGTCAAACCTCAGCCTGTTCGCGGCAAGTCGCAAGCCGCATTAATTGAACGGTGTTCAATTCTCTATCAGCGTTTTGAACGATGTTCAATATGTGTTAGGGAGCGATATGGGATCGAGGGGCCGAAAGCCCTGGCAGGAGGTGACATGGCACGACGCAGCGACCACGCCCCGGAGGAGCTGAAGCGCCTGGCGCTGGAGGCGGCGCGCGCGATCGTCATGGAGGAGGGGCTGCGCGGCCTGACGGTCCGCCGGGTCGCCGAGCGGATCGGCTATGCGCCGGGCACGCTCTACAATCTCTTCGCCAATCTCGACGACCTGATCGTCCAGCTCAACGCCGCGACGCTCGATGCGCTGGCGGTGGTGCTGGTCGAGGCGGCGAGGGCGGAGTTGCCGGCAAGGCCGGAGCGGCTGGTCGAGGCCTATTTCGATTTCGTCGAAAGCCGTCCGCGCCTCTGGAGCCTGCTGTTCGAGCATCGCCTGCCGGAGGGCGAGGACCTGCCGGACTGGTACCGGCCGAAGCTCGCGGCGCTGATTTCGCTCGTCGCCGAGGCGCTGGGGCCGCTGATGCCCGATCGCTCGATCGAGGCCCGCCAGGCCGCCACGGTCACGATGTGGGCGGGCCTGCACGGCATCTCGACCCTGGCCGTCACGAGCAAGCTGACGCTGGTCGCCGAAACCGAGCCCCGTGAACTGGGTCACCTGCTGGTGCGCCGCATGCTGGGCAGGGAGGCTTGAGATGGCTGGACCCTCCTTCGAGGCTCCGCTGTGCGGAGCGCCTCAGGATGATGGCCGGGGTTGGGTGAGGGACGGTGAGAGCGCCTTGGATCGACCGAGGTTCATCAGTCCGACGGTCGCAGGTGGGCTATGGCCGGAGTTCCACACCTTCGGGCACTCGAGGAAACAGCCATGCGCCGTATCTTCATCGCCGCGCTGATCGCTCACCAGCAGTCCAAAACGACGAGCACCCCCGACCATCATCCTGAGGTGCCCGGCGCAGCCGGGCCTCGAAGGAGGATCCAGGGATCTCCCAACCCCGGTGGGCCCAAGCCTCAGTCGCCTAAGCCTCAGCCGCCTGCGTCTCGCGTACGATCCCCAGCGCCGCGTCGAAGGCCGGGGCGATGCGATGCGGCTGGTTGCCGGCGTCGAGGCGGAAGGTCGGGGTTGCGCCGACGAGCTTGGATAGCAGCCGGAACAGCACCTGCTGCGAGCGCGGGACACCGCCGCCGAGCAGGCCGATATTGTCGCTGAGGATCACCGAAAGCGCGTCGCCCTTGCTGAGGCGGGCAAGGCTTGCCTCGCCTTCCGAGCGGGGGCCGACCACCACCACGGCGGCGATCTTGTAGCTCTTCGAGGCGTCCGGCAGCGGCATCAGCTCCGCCAGCGCGGCGCGGGTAAGCGGCGCCTCGTCCTCCTCGCCGCCGAATTCGCCCAGATGCGGCAGGATCTCGGGGAACATCGCCGCCGTCCGGCGCTGCACCTTCAGCGTGCGCGGCATGCCCCAGCCGAACAGGTCCGTGCCTTCCTGGCGCAGGATCACCACGTCATCGCCCATATGGCCGTAACCGCCCAGCGCCAGCGCCAGCGAGGTCGTCGTCTTGCCGGAGCCGCTGGGGGCGAACAGAAGCATGAGTTCGTCGCGCCCCGGCACCATCAGCGAGGCGGAGTGGATCGTCATCAGCCCGTGCCCGCGCAGCACCATGTCGAACAGCACGGCCCCGGCCATGGAGCGGAAAGGCTGCTCCGCCGCAGCCGTCACCTGGACGTCGGTGTGCGGCTTGCCCAGTTCCTCGACGATCGAAAGCTTGCCTGGGACGCGGAACTGCTGGCGGTTGCCCAGCGTGCTGATCTCGGCATAGAGGCCATCGATCAGCTTGCCGGACCAGATCACCTCGCCCTCGGTGGGAATGTCGTCGCCGGCCGCTTCGCGAACCCGGATCTCATGCGCGACCGGCCCTTCCGGCTGCTGGAACCCGACAAGCTGAGGGAAGATTGGCGCGGCCAGACCCTCGCGCTCGGCGACTATGTTGAAGGCGAGGCCGGGAATGACATAGCGGGTCGTGTGCATCAGGCGTGTCCGGCGCGGTTCTTTTCGATGAAGACCGTCACCATGGACGGCTCGGGTGGGTTGAGCAGCGGCTTGCCGTCGACGACGACCCAGCAATGGGCGGAGAGCTTCGCGCTGCCGATGCTCTTGCGGTCGACGCCGAAATACATGTCGGCCGGGATGCCCGCGAGTGTCAGGAAGCGATAGGCGAGAATGCCCTCGCGCAGGCAGCGCCGGTCGCGCATCACCCAGGGGCGGCGCGCGGCGCGCTTGGCGCGGTGGGCGATGTAGGGCGCGGCGAAACCGTGGTAGCGGCGGTCCGCGCCGGCATCGGCGATCCTCATGATATCGGCGAAATCGCGCGATTTTCGGCAGCGCAACGGCAGGGTGCGAGCCCAGAACCACATTTCGGCCCGGAACATCGCCCGGCGCAGGACGCTGCCGTCTGTCACTTGTCGACGCGAACGATCAGGCCTTCGGAGGCCAGATGGTTGGCGAGTTCCGACATGTCGTCGCGCAGCATGTCGGCGTCGACGTCGAAGACCGTCTCGAGTTCCGTCAGGATGCCGGCGAAGTTGCGCGTTCCGTCGACCGTCGACAGGAAGGCTGCCGTAGTGTCGTTGCAGGTGAACAGCTGGCCCGACACGGTGTCGAGCAGCACGCCGCCTTCGCCGTCGCCGAGCGGCTGAAAGCTTGTATTTTCATGAAGCGCCCAAACGGCGCTCGGCTCGATTCTAGACACGGGATGTCTCTCCGTAAGGCTGGTGCGAAAGGTGGGATAGCTGAAGCTCGTGTGCTTGACCAGAGGTCACGCTTGCGGTTGGCTGGTCTATCGCCGGGTAATTCCTGAACGATTCAAAAGATGACTGGGGAATATGGAATGAAGAAGACCTACGAGAAGCCCGAGCTTCTGAAACGCGATCGGGTCGCGATGATTGTCGCTGCAACTTCCGGCAACACGCCGCCGCCGCCGCCGTAGGACGGCTGGCCGTCGGCGGGGCTGGTGCTCCTGGTCGCAGGCGGCTGACGTTGGTTTTGCAGGATGATGGGCGGTGCCGGGCATCGCCCTTCGTTCATCCGGGTGGACATGTTCCTCCGGTTTTGCCGTCGCTGGAATGAAATTGAATGTCCACCGTTGACGTTGCCGAGGCCGTACCGCTTCGAGGCGGTACGCCGCGCCGCCTCTCGCGCGCCGATGGCCGGTTGCTGATCGCGCTCGCCGATCCGGAATCGAGCCTGGCTCCGATGTCGCTCGCGCCCGAGCGCGCGCATCTGCTGCTGTCGCAGGCCGAGCGCCATGGCGTGCTGCCGGCGGTGCTGCGCAAGCTGCGGCCGATCCTGGCCAGCGCCGACCTTCGGCCGGTGCGCGACGATTTCGTGGCGCGTTTCTCGGCCGGCGTCGCCTTCAACATGCAGCTGCGCGTCGAGGCGAAGCGTCTTGCCACCGCGCTGCGCGCTGCCCATCAGCCGGCGCTGCTGATCAAGGGCCATGATTTCGCCGACAACATCTATCCAGACCCGGTCCTGCGCCCGACCAGCGACATCGACATCATCGTCCCGCTCAAGAGCCTCGCCTCGGTCGAGGCGGTGGTGGCGTCGTCCGGCTTCGGGCTGTTGCCGGACCAGCGCGACGACGAGCAGCTGGAGCGCAAGTGGATCCATTCGGTCCATCGCCGCCTGATGCTGGAGATCCAGGGCAATCTGGTGCACGCGCCCGGTCTGCGCTCGAAGCTGTCGCTCGGCTTCGCGGAGCTCTGCCCGCATGGCGACCCGGCCGAGGCGGCGCGGCCGTCGACGCGGCTGGCGATCGCCGGCGTCCATGCGGCGAGCTCGCACCATTTCGAACTTCTGCGGCTGGTCGTCGACGTGCTGCAGGCGGCGCGTCGGCTGCAGGGCGCGGCGGAGGAACAGACGCTGGAGGATCTGGTGCGCCGTTCGGGCATCCGCCTGGCGCTGGTCGCCGCGCTCGATCTGGCGGCGACGCTGTACGACGACAAGCGATGCCGGGAAATCGGCCGCGCTCTGGCGCCGGTGCGCTTCCGCGGCGCGGCGCGGCTGCTCATCAATGGCGATGTCGTGATGGCGATGGAAACCGGCGAGCGGGCCCTGCAATCCTGGCGGCGGTCGCTGTTTCGCGAATTGCTGAAGCGCGGCCCGGGACGCGATTCGCTTCCCTCGTCATGACGCCAATTGAATGCTATCCGTTGCGCAACGCATTCGTGTAGTGCGCGGTTTTCGACGGAGGGCAGGGTGCAGGTCGCCGACATCGTTTCCCGGCTCGGACGGACGAGCTTCTTTAACGGCCTCGAGAGGGACGACCTGACGCGCCTCGCCCAGATCGCGCGCGTCTCGACCTATGCGGCCGATACCATCCTGTTCTCGCAGGGCGACGAATCCGACGGGCTCTACGCCGTCGTCGACGGGATCGTCCGCATCTTCCTGACGGCGGATGACAGCCGCGAGCTGACCATCCAGCTTTACGAGGAAGGCGAGGTCATCGGCGAAATCGCGCTGATCGACGGGCTGCCGCGCAGCGCCGGCGCCGCGACGCTGACCGAGACGCGCCTGATCTTCATCCCGCGCCAGTCCTTCCTCAACCTGCTCGACAGTTCGAGCCAGTTGCAGCGCCAGATCATCCTCAGTCTCTGCGAGCGGCTGCGGCACACCAACGAGCAGGTAAACCGCGCCGTCTTCACCGATCTGCGCCATCGCCTGCTGGTGCTGCTGCGCCAGCTCGCGCTGATCCACGGCCGCATCGAACGCGATGTCGCGGTCGTCGAGCTCGACCTGACCCAGGGCACGCTCGCCCAGATGCTGGGCGCCAGCCGCGAGGCGGTGAACAAGCAGATCCGCGCCCTGATCAAGGAAGGGCGCCTTTCCGTCGACGGCCATCGCATCATCGTGCACCGCTCGACCCGCGAGACCTGATCCGGCGTGGCTCCGTGGCGGTGCCGCTGTTTCCGGTGCGCCGCCGCTCGCCCATAAATTAGGCTGTCGTCTAAACGAAACGGACTATGCCATAAGGTGGCCGAGTGACCAGCGGCCGCTTTCTGCCCTTCCGGGTGAATCCCGGGGGCGATGCAATTCGGCATTGTTGTTGCATGGAGTGCAGTCTGGCCCGAGCGATCGCCGTCGGTCCGGATGCGAGGCAATTCGCGGCGAGCCAGGACGAGGCCAATCGATGCAGGACGCCACCATGTCGATATCGACCCAGGACGCGGAGGCCGCGCGCGCGCCCGTCGCCGCGGCGACGGAGGCCGAGATCGCCGCCGCCCGCGATGCGATCAACGCCAAGCTGACCTATGCGGTCGGCAAGAACGCCGTCACCGCCAGCGACCGCGACTGGTTCGTCGCCACGGCGCTCGCGGTGCGTGACCGCATGGTCGATCCCTGGATCGCGTCCTCCAAGTCGACCTATGCCGAGGGCCGCAAGCGCGTCTATTACCTGTCGCTCGAATTCCTCATCGGCCGCCTGCTGTTCGACGCGATGAACAATCTCGGCCTCACCGAGGCATTCCGCGCGGCGCTGGGCGATCTCGGCGTCGACCTGGAGAGGCTGAAGACGGTCGAGCCGGACGCGGCGCTCGGCAATGGCGGCCTTGGCCGCCTCGCCGCCTGCTTCATGGATTCCATGGCCTCGCTGTCGATCCCGGCCTATGGCTACGGCATCCGCTACGATCACGGCCTGTTCCGCCAGGTGGTGAAGAACGGCTGGCAGCAGGAATATCCCGAGACCTGGCTCTCCTTCGGCAATCCCTGGCAGTTCGAGCGCCCGGAAGTCGTCTACGACATCCAGTTCGGCGGCTCGGTCGAGGCGATCATGTCGCCGACCGGTATTGCCCGCTATGTCTGGCACGCGGCCGAGACGATCGAGGCCGTGCCCTATGACACGCCGATCCCCGGCTGGCGCGGCCGCCACGTCAACACGCTGCGCCTGTGGTCGGCGCGCGCCGTCGACCCGCTGCGCCTCGACGCCTTCAACTCCGGCGATCATATCGGCGCGCTGGTCGAGCAGGTGCGGGCCGAGGCGATCTCCAAGATCCTCTATCCGAGCGACGAGAGCGCGGCCGGGCAGGAGCTTCGCCTGCGCCAGGAATATTTCTTCGTCTCCGCCTCGCTGCAGGATCTGATCCACCGCCACACCCGCACCTATGGCGACATCCGCTCGCTGCCCGACAAGGTCGCGATCCAGCTCAACGACACCCATCCGGCGATCTCGGTCGCCGAACTGATGCGTATCCTGGTCGATCTGCGCGAAATCCCGTGGGAAGAGGCGTGGGACATCACCGTCCGCACCCTCGGCTACACCAACCACACCCTGCTGCCCGAGGCGCTGGAAACCTGGCCGGTGCCGCTGCTGGAGCGGCTGCTGCCGCGCCAGATGCAGATCATCTACCTGATCAACGCCATCCATCTGGAAAAGGCGAAGAAGCTCACCGAATCGGATGACCGCTTCCTCTCCTCCGTGTCGCTGATCGACGAGAACAATGGCCGTCGCGTTCGCATGGGCCATCTCGCCTTCATCGGCTCGCATTCGATCAACGGCGTGTCGGCGCTGCATTCCGACCTGATCAAGCAGACGATCTTCCGCGATCTCGACGAGGTCTATCCCGACCGCCTCAACAACAAGACCAACGGCATCACCTTCCGACGCTGGCTGCACGAGGCCAATCCGGGGCTGACGCGCATCCTCGTCGACACCTGCGGCGTGTCGATCCTCGACAATGCCGAGGTGCTGACCAAGCTGGAGCCCTGGGCCAGCGATTTCGGCCTGCACGAGCAGTTCGGCGCCGTGCGCCGGGACAACAAGATCGCGCTCGCCAAGCTGATCCGCGACCGCCTCGACATCCGCGTCAATCCAAACGCGCTGTTCGACGTCCAGATCAAGCGCATCCACGAATACAAGCGCCAGCTGCTCAACATCCTGGAGACGATCGCGCTCTACCAGGCCATGCGCGCCCAGCCGCACAAGGAATGGGTGCCCCGCGTAAAAATCTTCGCCGGCAAGGCGGCGGCGAGCTACCACCAGGCCAAGCTGATCATCAAGCTTGCCAATGACGTGGCGCAGGTCGTCAACAACGACCCCACCGTGCGCGACCTGCTGAAGGTGGTGTTCCTGCCGAACTACAATGTCAGCCTGGCCGAGATGATCATCCCGGCCGCCGACCTGTCCGAGCAGATCTCGACTGCCGGCATGGAAGCATCCGGCACCGGCAACATGAAGTTGGCCCTCAATGGCGCGCTCACCATTGGCACGCTCGATGGCGCCAATGTCGAGATCAAGGAACGCGTCGGCGACGACAACATCTTCATCTTCGGCCTGACCACCGAGGAGGTCGCGGCGCGCCGGATCGCCGGCATCGACGCGGGCGACACGATCGCCAAGTCGCGCATGCTGGCCGACGTTCTCGAGGCGATCGAGACGGGCATCTTCTCGCCCGGCGAGCCCGCCCGCTTCGCCGCCCTGACGACGGCGCTACGCCATCACGACTACTTCCTGGTGACCGCAGATTTCGATTCTTACTATGCAGCGCAACGAGACGTTGACGCGTTGTGGCTCGACAGAGCAGCATGGTGGAAAGCGAGCCTGCTGAACACGGCTCGGGTCGGCTGGTTCTCTTCGGACCGCACCATTGCGGAATATGCCGGGGAGATCTGGAATGTGCCCGTCAGACCGGCTGGATAGGCAAAGCGTACAGGGAGTTGCGATGACGGGTTGGCGGGCAAGCGTATCGGATGTCGAAGCCCTCATTGCCGCGCGCCACGGTGATCCCTTCGCCCTTCTGGGGCCGCATGAAACGCCGGATGGCCTCGTCATCCGGGCCTTCATGCCGCATGCGGAAACGCTCGTCGTCGAGGATCGCGACGGAAACCGGGTCGCGCCGCTGGAACGGCGTCCCGGCACCGATTTCTTCGAGGCCCTGATTCCCGGCCGCACCGCGCGCTTCCGCTACCGGCTTCGGGCGGAGAATGCCGGCGGCGGCTGGACCTTCCATGATCCCTACAGCTTCGTCGGCGTGCTGGGCGCGACCGACGACTACCTGCTGGTCGAAGGCACCCATCGCCAGCTCTATGAAAAACTCGGCGCGCACCTGCTACATCACGAAGGCGTCGACGGCGTGCATTTCGCCGTCTGGGCGCCCGATGCGCAGCGCGTCTCGGTCGTCGGCGATTTCAACGGCTGGGATGGCCGCCGCCACCAGATGCGCAAGCGCGTCGACAGCGGCCTGTGGGAAATTTTCGCGGCCGATCTCGGCGAGGGGGCGATCTACAAATACGAGATCGTCGGCGCCGACGGCATCGTCCAGCCGCTCAAGGCGGATCCGGTCGGCTTTGCCGGCGAGCTTCGGCCCTCGACGGCGTCGATCGTGGCGCGGACGGACAATTTCACCTGGAGCGACGAGGCGTTTCTCGGCCAGCGCGGCGAGGGCCAGGCCCGGCGCCAGCCCATGTCGATCTACGAGGTGCATCTCGGCTCCTGGCAGCGCGGCGATGGCAATTCCTTCCTCACCTATGAGGAACTGGCCGACCGTCTGATCCCCTATGCGGTCCAGATGGGCTTCACCCATCTCGAGCTGCTGCCGGTCAGCGAACATCCGCTCGATGCGTCCTGGGGCTACCAGCCGATCGGCCTGTTCGCGCCGACGCGGCGGCATGGCGACCCGGCCGGTTTCGCCCGCTTCGTCGATCGCGCGCACCAGGCCGGGCTCAGCGTCATCCTCGATTGGGTCCCGGCGCATTTCCCAACCGACCGGCATGGCCTGTCGCATTTCGACGGCAAGCCGCTCTATGAGCATGCCGATCCGCGCCGGGGCTTCCATCCCGACTGGAACACGGCGATCTATGATTTCGGCCGCAAGGAGGTGTCGAACTTCCTCGCCGCCAGCGCGCTCTATTGGCTCGACCGCTACCATGTCGACGGTTTCCGCGTCGATGCGGTCGCGTCGATGCTCTATCTCAATTATTCGCGGAAGGACGGCGAATGGTCGCCCAATCCGGACGGTACCAACGACAACAAGGACGCGGTGGCGTTCGTGCGCCGCGTCAACCAGCTCTGCTATGGCGAGCATCCGGGCACCACGACCATCGCCGAGGAATCGACCTCCTGGCCGGGCGTCACGCTGCCTGTGCATGAGAACGGGCTCGGCTTTGGCTTCAAGTGGAACATGGGCTGGATGAACGACACGCTCGACTACATGTCGCTCGAGCCGATCCATCGCCGCTATCACCACGACAAGCTGACCTTCGGCCTGCTCTATGCCTTCTCGGAGAATTTCGTCCTGCCGCTCAGCCATGACGAGGTCGTGCATGGCAAGCGCTCGATCCTGGGCAAGATGCCGGGCGACCGCTGGCAGCAATTCGCCAATGTCCGCGCTTATTACGGCTACATGTGGGGCCACCCCGGCAAGAAGCTTTTGTTCATGGGCCAGGAGTTCGGCCAGGCCAAGGAATGGAACTTCGACCAGAGCCTTGACTGGCACCTGCTGGACGATCCGCAGCATTCCGGCCTGCAGGATTTCGTCCGCGACCTGAACACCGCCTATCGCAGCCATCCGGCGCTGCATGCGCGCGATTGCGAGGGCGAAGGGTTTCGCTGGGTGGTTCCGGACGACAAGGACCAGTCGGTCTTCGCCTTCCTGCGCTTCGGCGCGCCGGGCGACAAGCCGGTGCTCGTCATCTCCAACTTCACGCCGGTGGTGCGCGATTTCTATCGCATCGGCCTGCCCGAGGCGGGCCGCTGGCGCGAGATCCTCAATTCGGACGCCACGATCTATGGCGGCTCCGGCGTCGGCAATCTGGGCGCCGTCGAGGCGACGTCCGTGCCCGCTCATGGTTTCCCGGCTTCTGCCGAATTCGTTCTACCTCCGCTCGCGACGGTTTTCTTCGAATATGATCCGAAGGAACCGTCAGCGCGGGGGCGTGGTTGACAAAAACACTGCAAGACAACGTGCGTTTCGGGAGGACTAAGGATGGAACGGCCGCAGACCAATGCGCCGCTTGCGCGTAATGCCATGGCCTTCGTGCTGGCGGGTGGACGCGGCAGCCGCCTGATGGAATTGACCGACCGGCGCGCCAAGCCGGCGGTCTATTTCGGCGGCAAGTCGCGCATCATCGATTTCGCGCTCTCCAATGCCGTCAATTCGGGCATCCGCAGGATCGGCGTCGCCACGCAGTACAAGGCGCACAGCCTGATCCGGCACCTGAACCGGGGCTGGAACTTCTTCCGGCCCGAGCGCAACGAGATTTTCGACGTCTTCCCGGCGAGCCAGCGCGTCTCCGAGGACGCCTGGTATCGCGGCACGGCCGACGCGGTCTATCAGAACCTCGATATCCTGAAGGACTACGAAGCCAAGTATTTCGTCATTCTCGCCGGCGATCACATCTACAAGATGGACTACGAGTTGATGCTGCAGCAGCACGTCGACTCAGGCGCCGACGTGACGATCGGCTGCCTGGAAGTGCCGCGCATGGAGGCGACCGGCTTCGGCGTCATGCATGTTGACGAGACCGACCGCATTCTTGAGTTTGTCGAGAAGCCGGCGGATCCGCCGGCCATGCCCGGCAAGCCGGACAAGGCGCTGGCCTCGATGGGCATCTATGTCTTCGACACCAAGTTCCTGATCGAGGAACTGGAGCGCGACGCCAACGACCCGAATTCCAGCCGCGACTTCGGCAAGGACATCATCCCGAACATCGTCAAGAACGGGAAGGCCGTCGCCCACCACTTCGAGGATTCCTGCGTGCGTTCGACCCAGGAATCCGTCAGCTATTGGCGCGACGTCGGAACGGTCGATGCCTATTGGGAAGCGAATATCGACCTGACCAGCATCGTGCCCGATCTCGACCTGTTCGACCGCAACTGGCCGATCTGGACCTATAGCGAGGTCACGCCGCCGGCGAAGTTCGTCCATAACGAGGATCATCGCCGCGGCTATGCGCTGTCGTCGCTGGTCTCGGGCGGCTGCATCGTCTCCGGCGCGTCGCTGGAACGGGCGCTGCTGTTCACCGGCGTGCGCTGCAATTCCTATTCGCATGTCGAGAACGGCGTCATCCTGCCCTATGTCGAGGTCGGCCGTTCGGCCCGCCTCAGCAATGTGGTGGTCGATGCGCGCGTGCAGATCCCGGAAGGGCTCGTGGTCGGTGAGGATCCGGAACTCGACGCGAAACGCTTCATGCGCACCCATAACGGCATCTGCCTGATCACCCAGCCGATGATCGATGCGTTGAATCTTTGAAGACCCTCGTCCCAGCCCCTCTCCCGCTTGCGGGAGAGGGTGGTGAGGGCCTTGCTTCCTGTTCCAAGGTTTAGCTGATGACCCTGAAAGTTCTCGCCGTCGTCTCCGAGATCTACCCGCTCGTGAAAACCGGCGGCCTCGCCGATGTCGCCGGCGCCTTGCCGGGCGCGCTCGCGACCGAGGATATCGCGGTCACCACGCTCATCCCGGGCTATCCGGCGGTGATGGCGGAGCTGAAGAAGCCCGAGGTCGTGCATACCTTTCCGGGCCTGTTCGGCCATGACGCGCGGCTGCTCAAGGCGCACGCGAAGGGTCTGGACCTCCTCGTTCTCGACGCGCCGCATCTCTTCAACCGGCCGGGCAACCCCTATGTCGATGGCGACGGGCGGGACTGGATGGACAATCCGCTCCGCTTCGCCGCGCTTTCGCGCGTCGCCGCCGAAATCGGCCAGGGGCTGGTGCCGAGGCTGACGCCGGATGTCATCCATGCGCATGACTGGCAGACGGGACTGACCGCCGCCTATATGCGTTATGACGAGCGCGTCGCCATCCCGACGGTGATGACCGTCCACAATCTCGCTTTCCAGGGCCAGTATGGCCGCGACCTATTGCCGGCGCTTGGCCTGCCGGCGCGCGCCTATGCCGTGGACGGCGTCGAATATTACGGCACCATCGGCTTCCTGAAGGCCGGGCTGCAGCTCTCCGATCGCATAACCACCGTGTCGCCGACCTATGCGGCCGAGATCCGCACGGGCGAGGGCGGCATGGGTCTGGACGGCCTGCTGCGCAGTCGCGGCAATGCCGTCTCGGGGATCCTCAACGGCATCGATACGGCGGTCTGGAATCCGGCGACGGACACCTCGATCGCCGCGCCCTACGACCTCGCCAAGATGGCTGGCCGCGCCGTCAACAAGAAGGCGCTGCAGCAGCGGCTTGGCCTCGATGTCGATCCCAATGCGCTGATCTTCGGCGTCGTCAGCCGGCTGAGCTGGCAGAAGGGGCTCGACCTGCTGCTCGATCGCCTGCCGGTGATCCTCGGTTCGGGCGGACAACTGGCGCTGCTCGGCTCCGGCGAGCCGTGGCTGGCGAATGGTTTCGGCGGCGCCACGACGCTGCATCGCGGTCGGGTCGGCATGATCAACGGCTATGATGAGGGCCTGGCGCATCTGATCCAGGCCGGCTCGGACGTGATCCTCGTGCCCTCGCGCTTCGAGCCGTGCGGCCTGACCCAGCTCTGCGCGCTGCGCTATGGCGCGCTGCCGCTGGTGTCGCGGGTCGGCGGCCTGGCCGATACCGTGATCGACGCCAATGAGGTGGCGCTCGCCGCGGGCGTCGGCACCGGGGTGCAGTTCAATCCGGTCAATGGCGATGCGCTGGAATCCGCCATCCTGCGGACGGCCAATCTGTGGCGCGACCGCCCGGCCTGGAAGAGGATGCAGAAGAACGCGATGAAAACGGACGTTTCCTGGACCCGGCCAGCCGCCGCCTATGCGCGGCTCTACCGCGAGCTCGTGGCCGGCCACGCGGGATGAAGGTCGACGCGTCTGTAACTGACGGCTCGCCCGAGCCGCTCGGTGTCACGCCGACGGCGACGGGCGTCAATGTCGCCGTGGTCTCCGCCCATGCGGAGGCGATCCATTTCTGCCTGTTCGACGCGACGGGGCAGGTCGAACTCCAGCGCATCCGCCTGCCGGCCCGCTCCGGCGACGTGTTCCATGGCCATGTCGAGGGCATCAAGCCGGGCGACCGCTATGGCCTGCGCGCCGACGGCGAGTGGAATCCCGGGGCAGGCCAGCGCTTCAATGTCGCGAAGCTGCTGGTAGATCCCTACGCCTTGGCGCTCGACCGGCCATTCCGGCTTGACGACGTGCTGTTCGACGCCCGCCGCCTTGGCGTTGCCAGCGACGAGCACGACAGCGCCCGCGTCGTGCCGAAGGCGATCGTGACATCGGCGGCGGCTCCGCAGCCACGCCTGAACTCGCCTGTCGACTGGGACCGGCAGGTCATCTACGAACTGCATGTACGCGGTTTCTCCAAGCTCAATCCCGCCATTCCCGAGGCCCTTCGCGGCACCTTTGCCGGGCTCGGCCATCCGGCTTCGGTCGCGCATCTGAAGCGCCTTGGCGTCACCACGGTGGAACTGCTGCCGGTCGCCGCCTGGCTCGACGAGCGCCATCTGCCGCCGCTCGGGCTGACGAATTACTGGGGCTACAACCCGGTCGCCTGGATGGCGCCCGACCCGCGCCTGGCGCCCGGCGGCTTCGCCGAAGTGGCGGCCGCTGTCGCGGCGCTGCATGAGGCCGGCATCGCCGTCATCCTCGACGTCGTCTTCAACCATTCCGGCGAGAGCGACCATCTCGGCCCGACCGTCTCGATGCGCGGCCTCGACAATTCAGGCTACTACCGGCTCGATCCGCATGACCCGGCGCATTACGTCAACGACGCCGGCACCGGCAACATTCTGGCCTGCGACCGGCCGGCGGTCGTGCGGTTGGTCATGGACGCGCTCCGGACCTGGGTCGAGCGCGCTGGCGTCGACGGCTTTCGCTTCGATCTCGCCACCACGCTCGCCCGCCGCGACGACGGATTCGAGCCGGCGGCGCCGCTGCTCGCTGCCATCGACCAGGATCCGCTTCTGCGCGACCTGATCCTGATCGCCGAGCCATGGGACATCGGCAGGGGCGGATACCAGCTCGGCAATTTCCCGGCCGCCTGGGGCGAGTGGAACGATCGCTATCGCGACACCATGCGGCGCTTCTTCCGCGGCGACGAGGGCATGATCGGCGATCTTGCCACGCGGCTTGCCGGCTCCTCCGACATCTTTACGCCCCGTTACCGGAAGGTTAACAGAAGCATCAACTTCGTCACCGCCCATGACGGCTTTACGCTCGCCGATCTGGTCGCCCATGAGCGCAAGCAGAACCGCGCCAATGGCGAGAACAATCGCGACGGAACCGACGACAACCGCTCCTGGAACAATGGCGCCGAGGGCGAAACCGACGACGCTGCGATCCTCCAGCGCCGCCGTTCGGACGTCCGCGCCCTGCTGATGGCGCTGGTGTTCTCGCGCGGGACGCCGATGCTGACCATGGGCGACGAGCTCGGTCGCGGCCAGCAGGGCAACAACAACGCCTATGCGCAGGACAACGCGCTGGCCTGGCTCGACTGGGCCGCGGCGGACCGCGATCTGATCGATTTCACCAGCGAGATCATAGCCTTGCGCGCGGCGCATCCGGCGCTGCGGGACTCGCGCCCTTTGACCGGGCAGCCACTTTCCGCGGGCGGCGAACCCGATGTCGTCTGGTATGGCCCCGACGGCGAGCCGCTCGACGAGGGCGGCTGGCACGCGCCGGAGGGCGGGACGCTGGTCGCCGTTTTCGCCGTGCCAACGCCGGAAGGGGAGGTCGATCGCGTCTGCCTCGTGCTGCATGGCGGCACGACTGATACCGAGCTCCGGTTGCCGCCCAATGCCGGCGGAAATCCTTGGAATCTCGCCATTTCGTCCTCGCCGGTCAGCCCGGATCAGCCCCTCTCGCTGCCGCCGCGATCCGTATTGCTCTTCCTCGGCTAGCTCATCCGCGCCGCAAGTCTTGACCCGCCCGCTCGATCAAGAAGATTTTACATAAACCCGCGAGATCAGCGCTTCTCGTCATTTACGCTGTTGCGCTAATTCGATGGCTGGGCTTGCCGATTTTCGTTAAATTTGTAGTCAAGAATTCCGCGCTGTTGACGGAGGCTGTCGTGCCGGAAGCGATTTTCAAGAACTGGACGGATGAGCTGAGCCGTGACTGGGGCAAGAAGCCGCTCCGGATCGATCATTCCTTGAGCCAGAATGAGCTGTTCTCCAAGGACGCCCTGGCCGAATTGATCCAGCGCTACCCGATCGAACACTATTCTCTGATGCGCACCAGTTCGCGCGGCGAAGAGAAGAAGATCTGGCGCCGCGGCGAAGTCGGCGGCCTGAGCGGCCATGAAGTCATGGCCCAGATCGCGTCCGGCGGCCTGTGGCTGCAATTGCGC
Source organism: Kaistia defluvii (assembly GCF_040548815.1). Lineage (NCBI taxonomy): Bacteria > Pseudomonadati > Pseudomonadota > Alphaproteobacteria > Hyphomicrobiales > Kaistiaceae > Kaistia > Kaistia defluvii. The sequence goes on from NZ_JBEPSM010000001.1 coordinate 527,858, forward strand.
GAACTGAAGCTTGTCGACAAGCGCTACTACGACCTGCTGATGTCGATCTATGGCGAAGTCGAGCAACGCGTGCCGGGCTTCGACTCGTTCAGCCATGAAATGGGCGTCCTGATCTCTTCGCCCAATGCGAAGGCGCATTATCACGCCGACCTGCCGGGCCAGGCGCTCTGGCAGATCATGGGCCGCAAGCGGGTCTACATCTATCCCGCCGAAGAGCCCTATCTGCCGCAGGAAGAGCTGGAAAAGATCGCGCTGACAGGGCTGGAATCGGCCCTGCGCTATGATCCGGAATTCGACCGGCATGCGCTGGTGCTGGATCTCGAGCCGGGCCAGATGCTGACCTGGGAACTGAACGCGCCGCACCGGGTCGAGAACCACGACGAGCTCAGCGTCTCGATGACCACCGAGCATTGGACGGAGCAGATCCGCCGCGAGCAGATGCTGACGGTGGCAAATGGCATCCTGCGCAAGCATTTCGGCGTCTCGCCGAAGCGCAACGCCACCGAAGGCGCCGGTTTCTGGGCCAAGGCCGTGCTGCAGGCCGGCTGGCGTCGCAGTCCTTGGTACAAGCGCGAGCAGCGCAAGATGCTGCCGGTCGACTTCCGCCTGGCGCCAGGAACGACCACCAACATCGTCGATATCCCCGCTTATGTCGTCTGAGATTCCGTCTGGAAGGCCGCGACGATCGGGGGAGCTTCACAATGACCAACGCGCCGGGTGACCGCTGGACGGTCACCGTGCATGGATCCTGGAAGGAGGCGGCCCCGCTTTGGCGGCCCTTCTTGGCCAACGACGCTCCGGTAACGCCGTTCCAGACGGAACATTGGCTATCGCATTGGTACCAAAGCTTTTCCGGCCGGCGCGATGTCGAGCCGCTGCTGGTTCATGTCGCTGACTCCAAAGGCCAGGACGCGTTGGCGCTGCCGCTGATCCTGCGGCGGGAGAGGCTGCGGACGGTCGAATTCGCCGATCTCGGCATCACCGATTACAACGCGCCGCTGCTGGGACCCGCTGCGCCGGCCGACGAGGCGGGGGCGCGCTCGCTCTGGCGCGCGGTTCGCGCCGCGCTGCCGCAGGCCGACCTGATCGAATTCACCAAGGTGCTGACGAAGATCGGTGACCGCCCCAATCCGCTGGTGCAGGCGCTTGGCGGCGAGGTCTCCAACCTCTTCGGCAATTTTGTCCGCATCGATACGGACTATGAGACCTGGCTGCGCAGCCTTGCCAAGGACAACCGCAAGGAACTCGGCCGGTTCTGGCGCGTGTTCACGCGGGACGAACGGGCGCAGTTCGTCTTTGCCGACGATCCGGAGACGGTCGGCAAGATCTACGGCCACCTCACGGCGCAGCAGAGCGCGCGCATCCGGTCGCTTGGTCTGCCGTACCTGCTCGACGAGCCGGACTATGACGCCTTCTATCGCGAGCTTCTGCTGGACGGGCTGAAGGACGGTTCGGCCAAGCTCTCCGCGCTCACGGCCGGTGATGAACTGGTCGCGGGCCTGTTCGGCATCGCGCGTGGCGATCACTATTCGATGGTGCGCATCAGCACGGCGGGCGGGGAGTGGGCCAATTGCTCGCCCGGCCGTTTGCTAATCGAGCGCACGATGGAAGCGCTGCACCGGCAGGGCTTCCGCACCTTCGATTTCACCATCGGCGACTATGGCCACAAGCGCAGCTTCGAGGTCGAGCACATCCCGCTGGTCAACATCCACGAGAGCGTTTCCTGGCGCGGCTGGGGAACCGTCGGCTATGAGGGCGCCAAGGCGTTCGTGAAGCGCCATCCCTCGATCGAGCGGTTGGCCCGCAAGGTCCTGCGCCGCGCGGCCTGAGGCTCAGGCGGACGCCTGCGCCCTGCGATCGAGCCGGCGCTGCAGGATGCCGCGCGCCTCGCCGCGATAGGCGACCAGGATGGCGACGGCGTAGACGAACATTCCATACAGGATGGTGAGCACCAGCGCGGGGATGCTCTGCGCCGTGGGGATTGCCGCGAGGCCGAGCGCCATCGCCCCGGTAGCGGCCAGCACCTTGACGATGTCGAGGACCGGGGGAACGAAGTCCAGCTTGCGCATGGCGAGATACATGCTGACGATCGCGGCCATGGCCGAGCCGAGCGCCGTACCGATGACCGCGCCGACCGGTCCGTGGAGCAGCAGCCCGGCGATCGTCAGGATGACGGCGGCGACGATCTCGACGATGTCGACGATGCCGGCATAGCTCAGCCGCTTCTCCAGGATGAAGATCTGGTCGCTGACGTGAACATGGAGGAAGCGTATGGCGGCGGCGAGCGCCGAAAGACCGAGGATCGCTTTGGTCATCTCGCGATAGGGCTCGGCGATCAGCAGATCGGTGGCCGGCGTGCTGATCATGGCGATGCCGACGACGGTCGGCGCCATGACGCCGATCAGGAGGGCCGCGTTGGTGGCGAGCTGAGCCAGCGCCTCGGTTCGCTTGCCTTCGTTGAGCAGGCGCGCGGCGATGGGGAAGGCGGCCGCAGCGACCAGCATCGCGCCGAACGAGGCGCAGCGACGGCCGAGGCCCCAGCCCACCGCCATCAGGCCGAAGGCGGCCGCTCCCGAGATATGGCCGATCACATAGCGGAAATTGTTCTCGGCGATCCAGCCGAGGCCGTAGAGCAGCAGGATCGGGCCGCCATAAGCAAAGGCGGCGCGCAGGATGGCGCTGTCGATCCGCCGCGGCAGGATGGCGAAGCCGATCAGCGGCGCGGCGACCAGATTGGCGATGAGTTGCGCCACGCCATAGGCAAGGATCAGCGCCTCGCTGGTCGGCTGCCACCACGTCAGCAACGCCAGGCCAAAGCCGAAGCCGAGGATCGGGCCGACGATCTGCAGCATGGTGTAGGCGAAGATGTTCGACTGCGCCCGCGCCCGCTCCGAATAGTGGGTGTTGATGCCGCGCGTCGCGAAGAAGAAGGCGGTGATCAGCACCGTCTGCAGCGAGACCTGCGTCTCGTCGATGATCGCCACCGTCGCTAGCGCCGCGATCAGGCTGATCGGAACCGACAGCGCGATGATCGCCGCTTCGGTATGCAGGAAATCGCTGCGCTCCGAGCGACCACGCTCGAACGGCATGAAGCGCAGCGCATAGACCGAAAACCAGGAGAGCGCGATCAGATAGGCGAATTCCTGGCTCGCGGTGATGAGCACATAGGAGCCCATTTCCCCCGGCGGCAGGAAATAGGTCCAGACCACCATGGAGAGCAGCTGGAATGCCGGCGACAGCAGCTGGGCCGGCAGGTAGCGGATCGTCTGGCGGATAAGCATCAGGATCGTCCGTCCGAGATGGGCGGGATGAAGCGGCGGTCGAGCCCGATCAGGATCATCGCCATGATCAGCGCCATGTCGGTGGTCTTGTTGGCGATGCCGGTCGAGGTCGAGGAAACGAGAAAGAAGTAGGCGAGCGGGACAAGGCCCGGCGTCCCCACCGTGCGGATGATTTCCGCGGCGAAGAAGGCGAGGCCGGCGAAGAACACCAGCGTGGTGACGATGCCGTAATAGGCGAAGAAGGCGACGACGAAGCTCTCGATGCCGATGGTGAGGTCGAGCCGGCGCTGGTTGGACGCGACATGGCCGAGGTCCGGCGCGAAGAACAGGTCGCGCAACGCCATGCCGTCGAAGACGTGGAACATGGCGACACGGGTCGCGGCGCTGCCGGAATCATCCTCGAAGCGGCTGAGGAAGGTGTCGAGGACGCCGCCCTGCACCAGCAGCGAGCCGATTGTCGCGATCAGGGTCAGCACGACGATGACGGCGAAGGCGTCGCGTCGGCCGAAGGGCCGGCCGGAGAGAACCTTGGCGAGGCTGAACAGGCCACGCGCCGCCAGCAGCACCAGCGCCATCACGGTTGCGGCCCGTCCGCCGAAGGCAACCATGGCACCGAGGCTGTAGATCAGCAGGAAGGTGCGGACCGGCAGGTCGAAGCGCCGGCCGCCGGGTCCGCTCAGGATCAGGAGGTACAGGCCGGTGGCGAGCGCGTTGATGAGCGGATGGCCGAGCAGGGCGGTCGAGCGCCAGTCATAGGTGATCAGCACGCCGCCCTCATAATAGGGCGTCAGCCGCCAGCCGGTGAAATACTCCGCGTAGCCCAGCGTCGAATTGACCAGGAAGAAGAGATGCAGCGCGATCACCAGGCGTTCCATCACGCTGGCACGGAGCGCCAGGATCGAGATGAACAGCGCCAGCGGCAGCACGAAGGTGTCGACGACCGCCGAGATCGGCAGTTGCTGCACCACGGCCGCCTGGAAGGTCAGCAGAGCTATCGCCATCGCGAAGACGAGAATGCCGGGGCGCTGCGCTGCGAGCGCGGCCAGCAGCCGGCCGGGTCCGATCACGATGGCCCAGGTGCCGAGCGCCGCCAGCGACAGGAAGGTGGCGGGGTGAAACTTGGTCAGGGGCGATCCGCCCGTCGAGGCATAGGGGATTCCGAGGGCCTGCAGCACTTTGGACGAGACCAGGAACAGCACGGCGACGGTGAGCACCGTCAGTCCGGTAGCGAGCCCGATGGGCCGCGCTATGCGGATCGGCCGATGGACCGGCGTGGTCCAGGAGGCGCTCATGGCAGCACGGCCTTCTCCTGCCTCGGCCCGGCTTCGTCGGACCGGGGCCGGGAGGAGGGCCGCAGCGTGATGCCCAGCAGCAGCAGGGCGCTCCAGCGCCAGCGGACCAGCACCTTATGCAGCAGGATCGGCAGGAACAGGCCAGCCGCGAGGGCCGCGGCAAAGTAGATGCCGGGGGGCAGGCCGGGATCCGCGATGCCGATCGCCTTGCGCAAGGCGGCCGTGAAGAACACGTGGAACAGGTAGATCGTATAGGAATAGGTGCCGACGAATTCGAGCGGCCGCCACTCCAGCGGCGAGAAGAACAGGAACAGGCAGGCCGAAAGGCCGAACAGCAGCCCGAAGGCCGACTGGCGGGCAAAGTTGAGCGTGTTCCAGCCTTCATACTGGCCGAGATTGAGCAGGAACAGGATCGCGACGGCGACGCCGAACACGATCACCGCCGCGCGGCGCCACGCCGGGACGTCGCCGATCCGCCGGTTCAGCGACCAGATCTTCAGCAGTTGCCCAAGAAGGAAATAGGGCAGCAGATACAGCGCCGAGCCGATCGCGAAGATGTCGGGATCGAAGGTCGGGGCCGCGATGAAGATCGCGCAGGCAATGGGAAACAGCGCGGTCAGGAAGGCGCGCGCCTGGTGCCCGGCGAGATAGCTGCCAACCAGCAGCGCCGCCATGATCAGCATGGTTGCCTGCAGATACCAGTAATGCTCGTAGGGCAGGATGTAGATCTGCCAGATCGGCTGCGAGAAGTCGTGGTTGATGATGCCGAAACAGAGATAGAACAGCGTGGAGACGACGACGAAGGGAATGCCGATCCGTCGCAGTTTCTTGCCGAAGGCGCTGGAGAGCGCCGCCCTGTCGGCAACATAGGCCTGGAAGACGAAACCGGACAGGAACGAGAACAGCGGCATCCGGATGTGGATGAACAGCTCGGTGAACAATCGCCAGCCATTATGGGCGACGATGTGCATGCCATGTTCGGGGTCGTTGCCGATGACGTGGTAGGCGACGAGCAGCACGCAAGCGAGCCCGCGCAGGGCGTCGATGTGCCGGTCTCGGCGAGGGGAGGTCGTCACCATACCGTTGAACTTGTCCGTCTAGGCAGAGGCGTGCGCGCGCACGAGCTATACGGCTATTCGTCCTGCTGCGGCCGGTTTCCTGTCGATAGCGTTAACCGTTCATTCCCCGGCCATGATGAATGGAAATATTCGTCAGGAAAATGGCCTTGCCGGTCGCGGCTCTCGTGGTCGCGTGAGGCTGGAAACGTCGCGGATGCGCTAAAATTATCGTTTAGATATCCTTAATCGCGCGTCGCCATAGTCGTTTGGCCGGGTGGGCGGACCGGCGACCCGTGAACCATGCGGATTCAGATCTCGTCCGTTGGAAGACAATGGCGGCCAGGGCCAATTTTTCGATGACTCGACCGCCGGAGCTGGCGGCCGAAAGCGGCGGGGTGTTCGACCCTGCCTCGGATTCTATCGATCTCTCGGCCCTGTTCGGATTGCTGCGCCGCCAGTGGCTGCTGATCATCCTGACCACGGCGCTGTTCCTCGGCGCCGGCTTTGCCTATTCCTACCTGGCCGACAAGATCTACCAGGCGACCACGCGCGTCCTGCTCGATCCGCGCGACAAGCAGCTCGTCGGGCCCGAGGTCGTGCGCCCGACCCAGGGCGTCGACCTCAGCTGGATCGAGACGCAGGTCGACCTCGTCACCGCATCGGGCACGCTGCGCAAGGTGGTCGAGCGGGAGAACCTGATCGACGATCCGGAATTCGGCGGCACCGGCAATCCCTCCGACATGGACGCGGTGCTGACATCGCTGGCCCGGCATGTGCGCGCCGAGCGTGGCGCCCAGACCTATGTCATCGACATCATCGTTTCCTCCACGTCGCCGGAAAAGGCGGCCCGCCTGTCGATCGCTGTCGCGGAAGCCTTCATGGCAAGTCTGACGGAGGCGAAGCAGAACGCCGCCCGCCAGGCCAATCTGCTGATCGCGCGGCAGATCGACGATCTCAAGGCCAAGGCGCGCGAGGCGGAAGACCGGGTCGAGGCCTATCGCAAGGAGAACGGCGTCGTCCAGGTCGACGGGCGGCCGGTCGACGAGCAGACGCTGAAGCAGTTGAACGAGGCCAATGTCACGGCGCGGCTGAAGGCGGACGAGGCATCCAGCCGGCTCGCCAAGCTAGACGCGATCGCGCGGACGACCGGCGGCGATCTCGCCTCGGCACTGTCGTCGATTGATTCCCCCGTGCTCGGACGGTTGAAGGTCGAATATGCGATGGCCCTGCGCGAGCAGGCGGAGTTGCAGCAGACGCTGGGCGATCGCCATCCGCGCATGCAGGCGATCGGCGCGGACATCGCGCGAAGCCGCAGCCTGATCACGCAGGAACTGAATACGCTCGTGGCGCGCGCCCGCGTCGACGCCGACCTCGCCAAGTCGCAGGTGGCGAGTTCCGCCGCGGCGCTGGCGGCCGCCACCCGCAAGGTGAACGAGACCAGCGACGCCAGCGTGGCCTTGCGCGATCTCGAAGGCGAGGCGGCCATCCGCCGCGACGTCTACCGCGCCTTCGTCGCCCGCGCCCAGGAGACAGGCCTCCAGGAAAATCTGCAGGTCTCCGACGCGCGCATCATCAGCCCGGCGCAGGTGCCGCTCTATCCCTCGTCACCGCGCAAGAAGATCATCCTGGGACTGGCCGGCATTGGCGGGCTCGGCGTCGGCCTGGCACTGGCGCTCTATCGTGGACGGATGCGGCCGGCCCGGCCGGTGGTGCGGGAGCCGCTTCCCGTCGTCGAGGATCCGGTCCCCCCGCCGGCTGAACCCGTACCCGCCGCGGCTGTGGCGAGCGAGTCTCCGGACGTGCTTGCCGAAATCGGCGTGCCGGGCTCGCTGGCAAGCGGCGATGCGCTGACCGAAGAGGCCGCCGGCGAATTGCTCGGCGGCGTCGCCGTCGACTCCCGTCCTGCCTTCCAGGCGCTCGCGGAGGCCCTGACCCGGCCCGGCGATACCGAAGGCCCGGCCGTGCATGTCCTGTTCGGCACCGCCGCGAGCGGCGCCATCGCCGCCGTGGCTTACGGGCTGGCGCGCGTCATGGCGGAACAATCGGTCGAGACGCTGCTGATTGATGCCAATAGCGGCACCGTGACCACGGGCTCCTCATTGATCGGCCGCGACGTCCACGGCATTCTCGATGTCGACTTCAATCACGCCCAAGCCGACGCCATCGGCAGCCGGCTCGAGGACACCTCGATCGTGCTTCTCCCCGCCGCCAGCGCCCGATTGCGCCATGAGATCGGCTTCCACGGCGATCGCCTGGTCGAGACCATCCGTGATGTCGCGGACGGCTTCGAACGGGTGGTGGTCGATCTCGGGCCATCCTGTCCGCCGGCATTGTTCAACGCGTTGATCGGCATCGCCGACGACGTCGTCATGGTCGTGGACGCGCAGGAGGCAGACTCGCCGGAAATCCGCGCCATGTTCACCGATCTCCGGCATCTGGTGCCGGAATTGCGCGGAATGGTCGCGACACGGGCGACCACGATCGTCGTCGAAACGCCCCCTGCGACGGCAACGGCGTGAAACCATGGCCCAGGCTCCCATTATCTATGTCGATGAGAGCCATCTCGGCCGCTATGTGACGGGGCTGGAGCGGATCACGCTGGAGCTGTTTTCCGCAGCCGCGCTGGCGCCCCTTGCCGTCGAGCCGCTGCGCGCTTCCGGCACGCGCGGCATGATCGTGGCGCAGACCATGCGCCTGCCGGCGCGCCTGGCTTCCAACCGGCGCTCGCTGGCGCTCTGTCCGGGCTTTCCGCCGTCAATTCCCCTGTCGCTGTTTGGCGATCGCGTCATTCCCTATATCCACGACATCTTCCTGCTGACCCGCAAGCAGGATTTGAACTGGCGCGCCCAGACCTACATGGCGCCCGCGTTCCGGTTCGCCTTGCGCCGCCTGCCATGGCTGCTCGTCAACTCCGAGACGACCCGCTCCGAGGTCGCCGCCTTCGCTCGGCCCGACGCCGACATCTCGCTCTATCGCCCCCGCGTGCGCGATGTCTTCGGCATTGCGGATCAGGCGGGCCGGCCTCGCTCCTGGTCAGAGGGCCAGCCGCTCCGGCTGATCGCCATCGGCACGGTCGAGCCGCGCAAGAACCTGCGTGCGGCCGCGGCCATCGTGGCCGCCCTGCAGGCGATCGGCATCGATGCGCAACTCGACATTGTCGGCAGGCTAGGTTGGGGCAATGAGGTCGAGGCGCTGAAGGCGATGCCGCATGTCACGCTGCACGGCTATCAGGAGGCCGATCGGGTGCGCGACCTCATCGCGGCCGCGCATGCGCTGATCACCACGTCGCATGACGAGGGCCTCGGCCTCGCGCCGCTTGAGGCGCAGCATGGCGGTCTCGCGACCATCGCCGCCGACATCAAGGTGTTTTGCGAGGCGCTGGGCGAGTCCGGTCTGCTCGTCGATCCGGCCCGGCCGGATGCGGCGGCCCAGCAGATCCGCGCCCGGCTCATCGACGCCCCGGATGGCCTTGCCGCCGCTGCGTCGCGAGCTCGCGACAATCTCGACCGCTGGAACGCAGCTGCCGACCGGGATCACGCGCAACTGATCGAGCGTCTGGCTGCCAAGCTTGCGGCGCGCGGCTAGATCCGTCGATTCCGAAGGGCTTCGGCGATGGCGTCGGCGGCCGGCTTCGGCCGGAAGGCCGCGTCGAAGGGCAGGGGGCGGGGCAGACGTTTTGCATCTGGATCCGCCTCGCGCGCCGCATGGTCATACCAGCTGGCGGAATCGGCAAGCTGCCAGGTGATCACGGTCTTCACCGCCGGAACCGCGAGAACCGCCTTCAGGAAATCGCGGTAGCGGGCGGCTACGGCCGCATCGCGCGTCGGGATGTCGTCGGGAAGGCTGCTGTCATCGACATCCAGTTCCGTGATCATGATGTTGATCTTGCGCTCGCCAAGCTGATGCAGGAAGTCGGCGAAGCCGGCATCGTCGTAAGGCCGTGCAGGGTCGAGATGGCCCTGCAGCCCCACCGCGTCGAGCCGCACGCCGTCATGCTGGAGACGGTCGACCAGCTTGAGCAGCCCGGCGCGGATCTTCGCGCCGTCTTCGCTCCAGACTTCGGCCATCGCCTCATTGAGCACCAGTCGGGCCTTCGGGTCGGCCGCTTGCGCCCGCTTGAACGCCCGGCTGACATAGTCCTGGCCGAACGCCTGCAGCCAGGGCCCGTCGCGAAACCCGCCATCCAGACCATGGCCCGGCCAGAACGGCTCGTTGACGACGTTCCAGGATGGCAATCGTCCGGCAAAATAGCCGACGGTCTCGTCGATATGCCGGTCGAGCGCCTTCTGCTTCCCGGCCTTGGAGAGGGACATCAGCCATTCTGGTCGGCTTTCGTTCCAGGCCAGCGCGTGGCCATGCACCGGCAGGTTGCCAGTGTCTGCGAACGCCAGGATGGCCTCGGCGTCGCCCGGCAGAAACAGGTTCGCCTCGGGCCGCAGATTGCCGAATATCAGCGCCCAGTCGACGGTGAAGATCCGCGCCTGATGCAGATAGAGCGCCGCCTGGGCGGGGATCTCCATCGTGTCCGCGGCGATCGACGTTCCAAAGGTGATGCCCGACTTTTGTGCGATGGCGCCGAGCGTCTCCTCGTTCGTCTGGGCAAACGCGCGGCTGCCCTGCGACGCGGCGCAGGCCGAGAGGGCGGCACCCATGCGCAGGACATCCCGACGAGAAAATCTCATGAAGTCACCTGTGCCGGCTGCGGTTCCAGTCTTTTTAACCTTCCCAGCTATATCGGTAGCGGACAAGACGTCGTGCGGGTCGCGGGATCGCCGCCGGCACCGCGTCGCCTTCGTGATCCGACAGGCGTTGAAGCACTCGAGAAGATGCGAGCGGACGACCATGGCAAGCCCTGACATCAAGCGATCGGCAGGCCCGGCGGACCTCGTGCGCATCGATGCCGGTCGCGTCAATGTCGCGACGCAGGCCGAGCTGATCGCGCGCGTCATCGCCGATGCGCGGAGCGGCCATGGTGGTTCCGTCTTCACGCTCAATCTCGATCATCTGGTGAAGCTGCGCGATGATGCCGCCTTTCGCGAGGCCTATGCGGCCGCGACCTATGTCACCGCAGACGGCGCGCCGGTTGTCAGCATCGCCCGGCGGCAGGGGATGGCGGTCGATCGCGTCACCGGCGCGGATCTGGTCGTGCCGCTGTGCCAGGCGGCGGCCGAGTCAGGTGTTTCCATACATCTGTTCGGCACCTCCGACACGATCCGCGATGCCGCCGCGGCTGAGCTCCGGGCCGAGATACCGGGGCTGGTGATCGCCGGATCGGAATCGCCGCCGCGCGGCTTCGACCCGAACGGCGCGGAGGCGAGGGCGGCCGCCGACCGGATTGCTGCGTCCGGCGCCGGCATATGCTTCGTCGCGCTCGGCGCGCCGAAGCAGGAATTGTTCGCCCACGCCGCCACGCAGCGCGCCAGCAGTGTCGTCTATATCTGCATCGGCGCCGCGCTCGACTTCATCTCCGGCCACAGCAAACGCGCGCCGGTCGCTTTCCAGCGCACGGGTACGGAATGGGTCTGGCGCTTTCTCCAGGAACCGCGCCGGCTCGGCATGCGCTATGCGGGCTCGATGGCCTATTACATCGCTTATCTGCTAAAGGGCTCGCGTCGCGGCTGAGGAATACCGGGCAATGCAACACCGCCTGACAATGCTGCATCCGATCGATCCGCGCGGCTCCAAGGTCGGCGGTATCGAGACGCATGTTCGCCTGATGTTCGAGCGCCATCCGCCGGATTTCGCCGTGCTGTTGGTCGGCGTCGACGAGCGCGGCGATCTCGAGCTTGGCAAGGTGGTGAAGCTTCCGGTCGGCGACCACACGATCGACTTCCTTCCCGTCGTGCATATCCCCGACAAGGAGATCCACGGCGCGGCCAAGAAGCTGTGGCAATCGGTGACGCTGCGCTTCGCTCTGGGGGCGCTGCGCTATCTGCCGACCATCCGCCGCGCGGGCGCGGGCCCCAGGGCGACGACCGAATTGCAGCGCTTCGAATTCGCGCCGATCGGACGGATGCTCGGTCGCCCCGTCGTGCAGCTCGTGCATGGCGAGGGCAGCCGCAAGGACCAGATGGATTCGCTGATCAAGCGCTTCTGGTACATCAACGCCGTCAACGAGCGCATCGCCTTGCGGCTCGCGAGCCGCATCGTCTGCGTCAACCAGAACATCATCGAGCGCTTCAAGAAGGTGATGCCGCAATTCGTGGCGAAGTCGGAACTGCTGACCGTCTCGGTCGACATGGACCGCTTTGCGCTGGCGCCCTTTCCCGAAGGCGACGTATTTCGGATCGTCTTTGCCGGCCGCCTCGACGCGTTCAAGGACCCACCCCTGATGTTCGAGACGATGCGCCGGCTGCATGACGCTCGGGATGGCCGTTTCGAGTTTCACTATATCGGCACCAGCGATCCGCATCGCTTCGCGGAGTTTGCCGCGATCGAGCCGTTCACGATCCGGCATGGCTTCCAGAATTCCGAAGGCGTCGCGGCGATCATGCGGCAATGCCATGCCGGCGTGCTGACCTCGTTCTTCGAGGGAATGCCCTGCTACCTTCTGGAATCGCTGTCGACCGGTCGCCCCGTAGGGGCGATCCGCCTGCCGCAATTCGATCCGTTGCTTGTGGACGGCGAAAGCGGCTTCCTGGTTGAACGGCCGGCGGATCCGGTCGCCTCGGCGGAGGCGATGACCGCGGGCTTCCTGAAGCTTTGGGACGAGATCCAGTCCGGCCAGCTCGATCCCGCCGCGATCCGCGCCAGGGCGGTTCCGTATTCGACCGAGGTGCAGATGCCGAAGCTGTTCGAGCGTCACCGGCAACTGGCGGCGGCCCGGAGCTAGTCGCCCCGGCCCTCACGCACGATTTCGTCGAGCAAGGCCTGCCAGGCGGCAAAGCCGGCCTCGCTCGAAAACAGCTTTGCCCGGGCGATGCGCGGCGCCGGATCGCCGGGATCGGCAAGAGCCGCATCGATCGCATGCGCCATCGACCGCGTGTCGCCAATTGGAACGATCTTGCCGAACGTGTCGCCCTGGAGGATTTCGCGCGGGCCGGCGCAGGCGGTGGCGACGACGGGCAGCCCGGCACCCAGCGCCTCGACAGCGACCATGCCGAAGGCCTCCGTGCGCGACGGGATCACGCAGAGCCGCGCCTCTGCGTAGAGCGGCGCGGGGTCGGTGTAGCCCACGAGGTTCACTTTCCAGCCGAGGTCATGCTCGCGGATCAACGCTTCCAACGCTCCGCGCTCGGGCCCTTCGCCGGCAATGGTCAGCGTCGCGTGATGGGTCGCGACGCGGGCAAAGGCCTCGATCAGGTCGCCAAAGCCCTTTTCGCGCGACAGCCGGCCGACGGCGACGACGGCGGGCGGTCGCGCCGCCAGGCTCCCTGCGTCGACCTCTGTCGGCGGTAGCGGCACGGGATTGTAGATCCGCACGGTCTTGCCGGCTTCAGCGCCCCAGCGATCGATCATCACGGTTTTCAGCGTCTCCGAGACGCAGACGATCCGGCTGCACAGCTTGGTCAGGATCGGCATGCCGTAATAGGCGGCGGCGCTGAGCTTGCCGGTCCGGTATTCCTGGAACCCGTGGAACGAGACGACCAGCGGCACGCGGCTGCCGGATACCACCTTGGCGAGCGCCAGCTTGGTGGCGTTGCCGGAAAGGGCGGAGAGCGCCACATCCGGCTTGAAATGGCGCAGCAGGCGGGCGAGCCGGGCAATATTGGCCCGGTTGCCGGGCTTTAGGATCTCGAGCCGGACGGCGGGGTCGAGCGGCGTTGCATCGTCGCCCGCGCCATCGACGACGAGCACGACCTCGTCGCCCTGCGACGCGAAATGCGAGGCGAGCAGCGCCCAGACGCGCTCTGCCCCGCCGCCGCCGGCGAGCGAACGCGTGTAAAACAGATACTTACGCTTTGCCATTAGCCTGCTCGTTCCGCGTGCCGGAAATGTATCGTATCGAGCCGTAATGCCGAATGCGCGCCGCGCCAAGGAGAGAGATGCCATGCGGATCGATATCCGGCTCGACCCGGCGGAATTGCGCGGCTGGCAGGTCGAAGTTGTGGCTGGCCTGCGCGCGCTTCCCGAATGCGAATTCAGGATCTCCAAGGGCAGGGCGACCGGCGGCCTGCCGAAATCCGCCGAGACACTGTTCTGGCTGGAGCGCACGCTTTTCCACGCCGAACATGGCGCCCTGGCGACCCACGCTGGCTGGCCCGATCTGCCCATCGCGGAGGGTGACTGGAACCCGGATCTTCGGATCGATCTCTGTGGCGACGACAGCGGGGACGGCGAGGCCGACATCCTGACGATCCGCTGCGACGGCGAGCCGCTGGAAGCGGGGGCGCTGGCGGCGGTGCTCGACGAACGCACGCCCTGTTTCGAGACGGTACTGGCGATCGAGGGGGCCTCGCGGGTTCTTTCCGTCTGGCGGCCGGCGGTCGAGAATCCGCGCAGCGCGACCGCGGCGCTCGGCATGCTGCTCGGCCGCGCCGCCCACATGTTGGTGCATGATGCGGCGCGGCTCGTCGAGGGCATACCGGCCGGCACCCTCGCCGCTGCACCGGTCCCTCCCAAGCGCAACCGTTCGGCGGCAGGCTTCCTTGCCGCGTCGCTGTCTGCCCGTGTGCAGCATCGGATCGAAAGGCAGCTGGGACGCGCGCCGAACTGGTTCGTTGCCTGGCGCGAGAGGACGGGTGGTGACGAATTGCCGGTGATCACCCCGAGCGGTTTTCGCCGGCTCGCCGATGACGGCCAGCGCTTCTATGCCGATCCGTTCCTCTGGGAGCACGACGGCAAGCGCTATCTCTTCGTCGAGGAATTCCCCTATGCGACGGGCAAGGGCGTCCTTTCGCTCAGCGAGATCGACGGCGATGGCAAGATCGATCGGCCGCGCGTGATCTTCGAGACCGATTGCCATCTCTCCTATCCGTTCCTGTTCGAGCATGAGGGCGCTCACTGGATGATCCCGGAGACATCCGCGCGCCGCACCGTCGAGCTCTATCGCGCCGATCCGTTCCCGGATCGCTGGACGCTGCATTCCGTGCTGCTGGAGAATGTCGATCTCGGCGATGCAACCCTGCAGAAGGTCGGCGACATCTGGTGGATGTTCGCCAGCTCGCGGGAGCGCTGGACGTCGAGCTGGGACGCGCTCTCGCTCTATCGCGCGCCGTCACCCTTCGGCCCGTGGGAGCCCCATCCCGGCAATCCGGTGATGGTCGACCTTCATGCCGCGCGCCCCGCCGGGCGTATCCTCGAGATCGGCGGCCGGCTGGTGCGGCCGGTGCAGAATTGCGACGGGCTTTATGGCGCAGCCTTGGGCTTTGCCGAAATCCGCACGCTCACGTCCGAGGCCTATGCGCAGACGCTGTCGGCGATGGTGTTGCCATGGGGCGACAATACTGGCCTGCATACCTTCAATCGCAGCGCGAGCCTGGAAGTGATCGACCTGTTCGGACCGCGCGGCTGAGGCACACGCCACGCGACGGCCTTCCATCGCTGGCGGGCAAAAAGGGTGGGATTGACTCACTCTCGACAAATATGAAAAAGTTTTTCGCATAGGAAATGGATGCGGGAGACGGGACATGGCCGACACCTTGACGGAGAGCGAACGGATCGAGCGCGGCGGCAAGCGGATCAACTGGATTCGTTCGCGCATGCGGCTGCTGGCCGGCGTCCGCGCCGATTTTGAGCGCGACCGGCCCTTCGCAGGCCTTTCCATCGGTGTCTCGTTGCATTTGGAGCCGAAGACGGCGGTACTGCTCGAAGTGCTGCAGGCCGGTGGTGCCGCGATTGTCGGCACCGGCAATCACGGCTCGACCCAGGACGATATCGTCGCGGTGCTCAAGGCCAAGGGCATGCAGCTCTACGGCAAGCGCGACGACGATCTCGACCAGCACCTGAAGAACGTCGCCCAGGTCGTTGCTGCCCGTCCCGACATCCTGCTCGACAATGGCGCCGATCTTGTCGCGCTGGCGATCAAGGCAGGCACCGTGGGTTCGATCCGCGGCGGCACGGAGGAGACGACATCCGGCGGCGACCGCCTGCGCGACGAACTCGCCGGCAAGGTGCCGTTCCCGATCATCGTCATCAACGACAGCCCGTTGAAGCAGATTGCCGAGAACCGCCACGCCGTCGGCCAGTCGATCGTCGAAAGCTTCATGCGGATCACCAATCTGATGATCCCCGGCCGCCGTTTCGTCGTGGTCGGCTATGGCTGGTGCGGACGCGGCATCGCGCAGTATCTGGACGCGCTTGGCGGTCGCGTGGCCGTGGTCGAGACCGATGCGATCAAGGCGCTGGAAGCGGCCCTCGACGGCTATCGGGTTGGAAAGATCGAGGACCTGGCCGGCTGGGGCGAGGTCTTCATTACCGCCACGGGCCGTCCCGGCGTCATCGGCGAAGCGGCGATCGCAAGGATGCGCTCGGGCGCGATCCTCGCCAATTCCGGCCATTTCCCGTGGGAGATTGACGTTGCAGCCCTGCGGACGCAGGCGACCGGCTCGGAACTGGTGGACGACTCGCTGGAACGGATCGAGCTTGCCGATGGCCGGCATGTCGTGCTGGTGGCGGATGGGCGGATGTTCAATCTCGCCGGCCGCGAGCCTAAGGGCAACTCGATCGAATCGATGGATATCGGTTTCATGCTGCAGGCGCTGTCGCTGGCGCGGGTCGCGGGCGACAGCCGCGCAGCGCTGGTCGAGGGCGCCCAGCCGGTTCCCGCCGACATCAACCAGACGATCGCCCGACGCATGGTGGCGGAGATGGGCGTCGACCTGTAGGAGGTCATCCATCCCCCTGCCATCCGCCTTGGAGATGGCCGCAGCCATGGACAGCCAGATGGTCGCCGACACCGGTATCGAGAGCCCGAACTACGGCGTGCCCGCCCTCGACAAGGCGCTCGACATCCTCGAGCTTTTGGCCGGCAGCAAGGAGGGGATGACGCTCGGCGAAATCGCGGCGGCGGTCGACCGCTCGGTCAACCAGATCTACCGCACGCTGGTGACGCTGGAGCGGCGCGGCTATCTGTTCCGCGCGCGGCCGTCCGGGCTCTATTTCCTGTCGCTGATGCTGTTCGAGATCGCCCACCGGCAGGAGCCGATGCGCGGCCTGATCGACATGGCGCTGCCGGCGATGCGCAGCTTGAGCGAGGCGATCGGCCAATCGAGCAATCTGAGCATCCATGATGCCGGGCGGGTCGTCGTCATCGCGCAGATCGACAGCCCGAGCCCGTTTGGATTCCGCGTGCGGGCCGGAGCGACGTTTCCGTTGTTTGAAAGCGCCACCGGCCGGATGTTGATGGCTTTCGAGCCGGAAGCCTTGGCTCGCCCCTGGCTCGATCTGTCCGTTGCCGAGGCGGAGCGCGCGATCATGCTGCGGCGGCTTGCCATCATTCGCGAGCAGGGTTTCGAGGAGGAGCCGGACAGCCTGCAACCCGGCATAACCGATCTCGCCTTCCCGATCTGGAGCCGCGATGGCCGGGTCGTCGCGGCGCTCACCGTGCCCTATGTCGCGACGAGCTACAGCCGGCGGCCGATCGGTGAAGTCCGCGAAGCGGCCCAGGCGGCCGCCGCTGCCGTCAATGCCGCGATCCGGGGCGAGGGCGCCTAGGCGGAGAGCCGCCTGTAATTGCCTCCGACCGTGAGCCGCGCCGTCCGGAGGGAGGTGGGCTGCGCTGCCAGGAATCCCTGACACGAATTCCGTCGGTGGCGTGTCGTCCAGACTGTGTGACGCAACGATGAATGAGCCGGCGAAGTCGATTTCTACTTTGTCTTCGCGCGCTTCGACAGTGGTGCACAGGGTAGGTCGCCTGTCACAAAAGATTTGCTTCGAAAATGCATGATCCGCCCAACGAGGAGATCATTGCATGTTGGTTCTGGACGGCGTCGCACGACACTTCAACAACAAGGCAGCCGTCAGCGACGTCAGCCTGACGATCGGTTCGGGCAGCTTTGTTGGCGTGATCGGACGCTCCGGCGCAGGCAAGTCGACCCTGCTGCGCATGGTCAACCGTCTGGTCGATCCGACCGCCGGCTCGATCCGCTTCGGCGATGTCGACGTCACCAAGCTTCGCGGCAAGGATCTGCGCGACTGGCGCGCCCGCTGCGCCATGATCTTCCAGCAGTTCAACCTGGTCGGCCGCCTCGACGTCCTTACCAACGTGCTGATGGGCCGCCTCAACACCGTCTCTACGCCGCGCTCGCTGCTGCAGCTCTGGAAGGACGAGGATCGCGCCGTGGCGCTTTCGGCGCTGGAGCAGTTCGATATCTCGGCGCTGGCCGCCCAGCGCGCCGACAGCCTTTCCGGTGGCCAGCAGCAGCGTGTGGCGATTGCCCGCGCGCTGGTGCAGGAGCCCGAGATCATTCTGGCCGACGAGCCGATCGCCTCGCTCGACCCGCGCAACACCAAGGTCGTGATGGACGCGCTGCTGCGCATCAATCGCCACTACGGCATCACCGTCATGTGCAACCTGCACTCGCTCGATCTGGCTCGCACCTATTGCGACCGGCTGATCGGCATGTCGGCCGGCCGCGTCGTCTTTGACGGCGTTCCCGAAGAGCTGACCGAGGATGTCGCCCGCGACCTCTACGGCCTCGAGGCCGATGATGTTCTCGATTTCGATCCGGCGGCTGCGCCGGAACGTTTCCGCGGCGCCATCGCCGCCGCGGCCTGATCCCAAGCTCTGCTTCCAAATCGGTGTCGACACGGCACCGCCAAAACCTGGAGACTACCCGATGTTGAACCGTCGTACCCTTATCGGCGCCGCCGTCGCTGGCCTGGCGCTGGCCGGCGTGGCTTCGCCCGCTTTCGCTGACTGGAAGGCCCAGTATCCCGAGCTGACGATCGCCGTCATCCCGGCCGAGAACGCCTCGACCACCGCCGACCGCTACCAGCCGCTGGCCGACTATCTCGGCAAGCAGCTCGGCGTTCCGGTCAAGCTGGCCGTCGCCACCGACTACGCCGCCGTCATCGAGGCGCAGCGCGCCGGCAACGCCCAGATCGCCATGTACGGCCCGGCTTCCTATGCCCGCGCCGTGCTGACCGGCGTCGAGGTCGACCCGGTCGTCGTGCCGCGTCATTCGAACGGCGCCACCGGCTATTATTCGGTGATCTATACGCTCGCCAACGGCCCCTACAAGTCGATCGACGACCTGAAGGGCAAGACGCTGGCGCTGGTCGACTCCAACTCGACCTCGGGCAACAACGCCCCGCGCTTCTTCCTGCATCGCGATGGCAAGGACGTCGACTCGTTCTTCGGCAAGGCGATCTTCGCCGGCAGCCATGACAACGCCGTCCTCGCGCTCGCCCAGGGCACCGTCGACGCCGCGGCCAATTCCTGGAACTCGGAAGACGATTCCAACCTGACCCGCATGATCTCCAAGGGCGTCCTCAAGGATGCCGATGGCAAGCCGATGAAGAAGGAAGACTTCCGCATCGTCTTCAAGACCGACTTCTTGCCGGAAGGTCCGTTCTCGGTGCTGTCGACCCTGCCGGCCGACCTGAAGGCCCAGATCAAGCAGGCTTTCCTCGACATGCCGAAGAACGACGCCAAGGCGTTCGCCGGCCTCTCGGACGGCAAGGACAAGGAATTCGTCGCGATCGAGCCGGCGACGCTCCAGCCGATCATCGACATGGTCAAGTTCAATGACGAGCAGCGCAAGAAGGGCTCCTAAGCTTCTTCCAGCCTTTTCGGGAGGCGGCCGGTTCATCCGGCCGCCTTTTTCGTAACCGGCCGCATGTCGCGGTTGTCCGTCTCTCGGGGCGGACGAAGAACGAGCGGAGACGGCTCTTGGCAACCGCCATTGCAAAGCTTCCGGACCAGCAGGCGGCGGCGCTCAGCCGCGCCTATGCCAGCTCCGTCGCGGCCAAGCGGATGAAGACGCTCGGCGTTCTCGCTGTCCTCGCTGTGCTGATCGTCATCAGCGGCCAGATGGCGGATATCCGCCCGTGGAAGCTGATCACCAATATCGGCAATTTCGGCTCCTTCATCGGCCGCACGCTGCCGACGCTGACCATAGGCAATTTCTTCGCCGACATGGCCAGCTGGTACTGGAATTTCGGCGCCTGGTTCCGGCTGCTGGTCGAGACGATCCTGATCGCCTATCTCGGCACGTTTCTCGGCGGCATTCTGGCCTTCTGCCTCTGCTTCTTCGCCTCGGCCAACCTCGTCCGCAACAAGACGACGCGGTTCGTCGCCCGGCGCTTCCTCGAATTCTGCCGCACCGTTCCCGATATCGTCTTCGCGCTGATCTTCGTCATCGCCTTCGGCCTCGGTCCGATGGCCGGCGTGCTGGCGCTGACGATCCACACGGTCGGCGCGCTCGGCAAGCTGTTCGCCGAGGTGGTCGAGAACATCGACATGAAGCCCGTCGAGGGACTTCAGGCGACCGGCGCCTCCTGGCTGCAGGTCGTGCGCTTTGGCGTGCTGCCGCAGGTCTCGTCCGGCTTCGCCTCCTATGCCCTGCTGCGCTTCGAGATCAATGTGCGCGGCGCGGGCGTCATGGGCTTCGTCGGTGCCGGCGGCATCGGCCAGGAGTTCCTGATCGCCATCCGCAATTTCTACTACACCGACGTCAGCGCCATCCTCCTGATGATCATCGTCACCGTGATCCTGATCGATCTCGGCACCGAACAGGTTCGTCATCGGCTGATCGGCATGGAGCGCATGCGATGAACACGGCTTCCTCTACGATGCCCTCAGGCAAGCGCGCCATTCGCGAAACGGCGCTGGCCGACCTCGACGGCCTCCGACGACGCCACCCCGGCGCCTTCGCCCAGTCGGCGACGCGACGCGTGGTCATGATCGGGCTGCCGCTGGCGATGGTGCTGCTGGCATTCGGCGCCATGGTCTGGCTCGATTTCTCGCTGGTGCGAATCTGGAACGGCCTGCACCGGCTCGGTCAGTTCGCCGTGCTGATGATCCCGCCGGCGCCTGAAGGCCGGTTCATGGCCTTCTCCATCGCGCTCGGCGAAACGCTGGCGATCGCCTTCCTCGGCACGCTGACGGCGGCGATCCTGGCCTTTCCGGTCGCGTTCCTGGCCGCCAAGAACGTCATTCCCAACCCCTTCGTCCATTTCGGCGCGCGCAGGACGTTTGACGTGTTCCGCTCGGTCGACACGCTGATCTGGGCGCTGATGTGGATCAATGTCGTGGGCCTTGGCCCCTTCGCCGGCGCGCTTGCCATCGCCTGCGCCGATTTCGGTGCATTCGGAAAGCTGTTCTCCGAAGCGATCGAGGCGACCGACGGCAAGGCGACCGAGGGCATCGCGGCGTCCGGCGGCAGCAAGGCCCATCAGGTCCGCTTCGGCTTGGTGCCGCAGGTTCTGCCGGTGATCGCGAGCCAGGTGCTCTATTTCTTCGAATCCAATGTCCGCTCGGCGACGATCATCGGCATCGTCGGCGCCGGTGGCGTCGGTGCGTATCTCACCGAACTGATCCGCGTGCTCGAGCTGAAGCAGGTCGCCTTCCTGATCCTGATGATCCTCGTCACCGTCGCGGTTATCGACTTCATCTCGTCCAAGCTGCGCATGGCGGTGATCGGCAAGTCGAAGATGGTTTGAGGGCTGTCCCGAAGGGGCCTGCGTGCTTCGAGACGCCCGCGATGCGGGCTGCTCAGCATGTTGAGTCAGAGGTCTGCTGACAGGTCTTGGCCGTCGCAGGCCTCTTCCTTTTGGAGAAGCTTTCAAACCCAACATGCTGAGGAGCCGCTCGCTGAGCGGCGTCTCGAAGCGCGCACTATCCTCCACCTCTCCCTGAGGCAGCCCCTCAGCTCTCCACCACCAGCTCCGTCCGGTCGGCGGAAAACGCCGCGCGGGTGAACTGGATCGGCGTGCCGGCCGGATCGACATTGATGCTCTCGACCGTCAGGAGCAGGCGACCCGGCGCCAGATCGAGCTTCTGCGCTTCCTCGACGCCGGCCAGCCGCGCCGAGATCCGCGTCTCCAGCCGGCGATAGTCGCCGACGCCGCAGGCTTCCAGCGCCTGGGTCACCGTGCCGACCGCGCGATAGGCATCGACGAGCCCGACAAAGCGGGGCAGGGGGAAATAGGCGTTGCCGAGCGAGATCGGGCTGCCATCGGCCATGCGGACGGTGTCGAGCCGGACAACCGGCGCGCCTTCCGCGATCGCCAGCGCCTTGGCGACGCCGGGATCCGCCACCGTCTCATACGCTTCCAGCAGCTTGCCGCCGGCCTCGCGCCCGGCGCGGGACACGTTTTCCGAGAAGCGGGTGCGTGCGCCGATCGGGTAGGGCAGCGGCCTTGCCTCGACGAAGGTGCCGCGTCCTTGGGTCGCCCGCACGAGGCCGCGCGCCGCAAGCTCGGCGAGGCTCCGCCGCACCGTATGGCGGTTGACCGCGAAGCGGGTGGCGAGCTGGCTTTCCGTCGGCAGCTGCATGCCGGCGCGCAGGCGCTCGCTTCGGATATCCGCCTCGATCTCGTCAGCAATCTGCCGCCAGGCGGCGATGCCGCGGCCGCGGGCCACTTCCGTCACGCCGTTGTCGTCGGCCGGGAGCACTGTGTCTGTCATCAAATCGTCACTGGACCTATTCATGCAGTTGTCTATATCATTAGACAACTCGAATGAGAAGCCTCGTAGGTGATGGATTTGGTCATGCGACATAAAGCGAACGGCGCCAAGCCGGCAACCGACCCCGATATTGCCGCCCGCCAGGCGGTGATGGCGACCTGCACCGGCGCGACGACCGCCGAGCTCGAGCACGCGCTGCAGGGCTTTGGCGAAATACCGCCGGCGAGCGATCTGCGCGGGACGGAAAACGGCCTCGTCATGCTGCGCGGCCGGATGGGCGGCGATGGCCGCGCCTTCAACCTCGGCGAGGCGACGGTCACGCGCGCTGCGGTTCGCCTGGACGATGGTCGCACCGGTTTCGCCTACCAGCTCGGCCGCGATACCGCCAAGGCGCGGATATCAGCCATTCTGGACGCGCTCTGGCAGGGTCCGGAGCGCGCCGCCGTCGAGCGCGTGCTGACGCCGATCCGCGACCGGATCGCCGGGGAAGCCGCCGCCAAGGCCCGCCGCGTCGCCGCGACCCGGGTCAATTTCTTCACCATGGTTCGCGGAGAGGATTGATGTCCGCCCTCGCTATCACCGCCGGTTTTGCCGATCCCGTCATCGAGGCGCAGGCGCATTTCCATGCCCTGATGAACGCGCTGGCTCGCCCCGGTTCGGTCCAGCCTTTCCCGGCAGCCCTCGACGCCCCCGCGCCGCTGACGCCGGAAATCGCCGCCGTCGCGCTGACGCTGGCCGACCATGAGGCGACGCTCTGGCTCGACGAGACGCTCGCCGCCTCGAAGGCGGTCGTCGATTATCTCCGCTTCCATACCGGCGCCCGGCTGGTCGCCAACCCGTCGGAGGCCGCCTTCGCGCTCGTTGCCGACGTGGCGGCGATGCCGACGCTCGCCAGCTTCGCGCAGGGGACCGACGAATATCCCGATCGCTCGACGACCATCGTCGTCGCCGTCGAGACGCTCGCCGCCGGCGGCGATCTCGAGCTTACCGGCCCCGGCATCGAGGATCGCACCCGCTTCGATCTTTCGCCCCGGCCCGCCGGCCTTGCCGTTCAACTCGCCGCCAACCGCGCGAAATTTCCGCGCGGCGTCGATCTGGTTTTCGTCGGCGCCCGCCAAGTCGCGGCGCTGCCGCGCACGACACTCGTTTCGGAGGTCTGATCATGTATGTCGCCGTCAAGGGTGGCGAGGAAGCGATCGACAATGCGCATGGGCTTCTCGCCCATGAGCGTCGCGGTCCCGTCTCGGTCCCCGATCTCTCCCCCGACCAGATCGAAACCCAGCTGGCGCTTGCCGTCGACCGTGTCATGGCCGAAGGCTCGCTCTATGATCCGGCGCTGGCCGCGCTCGCGATCAAGCAGGCGCGTGGGGATCTGATCGAGGCGATCTTCCTCGTCCGCGCTTTTCGCACCACCTTGCCGCGCTTCGGCAATGGCGAGCCGGTCGATACCAGCGCCATGGCGATCGAGCGCCGCATCTCGGCCACCTTCAAGGATCTGCCCGGCGGACAGGTGCTCGGGCCAACCTTCGACTACACCCACCGCCTGATCGATTTCATGCTCGCGGCTGGCGTCACCCCGCCGGCACCCGCCGAAGTCGAGACCGATTTCGAGGCTACGCCGCGCGTGACCGACCTGCTCGACGGCCAGGGGCTGATCGAGGCGGAGCTTCCCGATGACACGGCGGAAGTCGGCGATCTGACCCGCGCGCCGCTCGACTTTCCGGCCGATCGCGACCTGCGCCTGCAGGCGCTCGCTCGTGGCGATGAGGGCTTCCTGCTGGCGCTTGGCTATTCGACCCAGCGCGGCTATGGCCGCACCCACCCCTTCGTCGGCGAAATCCGCTTCGGCGAGGTGATGGCAGAGTTCGTGCCGGAAGAGCTTGGCTTCGCCGTGCCGCTCGGGCCCGTTTCGCTGACGGAATGCCAGATGGTCAACCAGTTCCACGGTTCGGCCGAGCTGCCGCCGCAGTTCACACGCGGCTACGGGCTGGTGTTCGGCCAGAGCGAGCGCAAGGCGATGGCGATGTCGCTGGTCGACCGGGCGCTCCGGACCCGCGAGTTCGGCGAGGATGTCACCGCCCCGGCGCAGGACGAGGAATTCGTGCTGTCCCACTGCGACAACGTCCAGGCGACAGGCTTCGTCGAGCATTTGAAGCTGCCGCACTATGTCGATTTCCAGGCCGAGCTCGGGCTCGTCCGAAAGATGCGCTCCGAATATGCGGCGCGCCAGCAAGAGCTGAAGGAGGCGGCCGAATGAGCGCCGTGGCAGCACCGCAGGCGAGCGGCTACAATTTCGCCTATCTCGACGAACAGACCAAGCGGATGATCCGCCGTGCGATCCTGAAGGGGATCGCCATCCCCGGCTATCAGGTTCCCTTCTCCAGCCGCGAAATGCCGATGCCCTATGGCTGGGGCACGGGCGGCGTGCAGGTGACGGCGGCGATCATCGGCCCGGATGACGTGCTGAAGGTGATCGACCAGGGTTCGGACGACACCACCAACGCCGTCTCGATCCGCAAGTTCTTCGCCAAGACGGCGGGCGTTGCCACGACGACCGAGACGAAGGACGCGACGATCATCCAGACGCGCCACCGCATTCCGGAGCGGCAGCTGACGGAAAAGCAGACCATCGTCTTCCAGGTGCCGATCCCGGAGCCGCTGCGCTTCCTCGAGCCGCGCGAGACCGAAACCCGCAAGCTGCATGCGCTCGCCGATTATGGCCTGATGCATGTGAAGCTCTACGAGGACATCTCGCGCCACGGCCACATCGCCACGACCTACGATTATCCGGTCGAGGTGGCGGATCGCTACGTCATGAACCCGTCGCCGACGCCGAAATTCGACAATCCGAAGATGCACATGTCGCCGGCTTTGCAATTGTTCGGCGCCGGCCGCGAGAAGCGCATCTATGCCGTGCCGCCCTTCACCAAGGTGCGCAGCCTCGATTTCGAGGATCATCCCTTCGAGGTGCAGCGCTTTGACAAGCCCTGCGCGCTTTGCGCGGCGACCAACGTCTATCTCGACGAGGTCGTGCTGGATGATCGCGGCGGGCGGATGTTCGTCTGCTCTGACTCGGATTATTGCGAGGAACGCCGGGCCGATGGCCATCGCGGCGAGCTCTCCGGCGAGGCGCCGGCGCTGCATGCGGTCGGAGGGGCAGAGTGATGGCCGATATCTCCGTTCGCAAGGCGACCGAGGCTGACCTGCCGGCTCTGCTCGCGCTCTATGCCCAGCCGGATTTCAACAATGGCCGCGTCACCTCGCTTGAGGTGGCCAGGGCGACGCTCGCTCGCATGGCGCAATATCCCGATTTCGCCGCCTATTGCGTCCAGGCGGATGGCGAGGTCGTCGGTACCTTCTCGCTGATGGTGATCGACAATCTCGCCCATTGGGGCATGTCGTCGGCGCTGGTCGAGAACGTCGTCGTTGCCAACGGTCATCAGGGCGAGGGCATCGGCCGCGCCATGATCCAAGAGGCCTTCCGGCTGGCCGAAGCGAAGGGCGCCTACAAGGTGGCGCTCTCCTCCAACATCAAGTCGACCAAGGCGCACGCCTTCTACGAAAGCCTCGGCTTCGAGAAATACGGCTTCAGCTTTCGGCTGGAGCCGGTTTCCGGCGAACGCGCCCCTCAGGCTGAATTCATCGACGGAGCCGCATCATGATGACCAAGCTGAACGACAAGCCGCTGCTTTCCGCCCGCAATCTCGGCAAGCATTACGGCCAGCGGCTCGGCTGCCGCGATGTGAATTTCGATCTTTATGAGGGCGAGGTGCTGGCGGTGGTGGGGGAATCCGGCTCGGGCAAGTCGACTCTGCTCAGCCTGCTCGCGACCGAGCTTCCGCCGACTGCCGGCGCCGTCAATTACCGGATGCGCGATGGCGAGACGCGAAACCTGTTCGACCTCACCGAGGCCGAGCGCCGCTTCCTGCTGCGCACCGACTGGGGCTTCGTCCGCCAGGATGCGCGGGACGGCCTGCGCATGGGTGTCTCGGCCGGCGGCAATGTCGGCGAGCGGCTGATGGCGGTTGGTGGCCGGCACTATGGCCGTATCCGCGACACGGCGAGCGACTGGCTCAACCGGGTCGAGATCGAGCCCGAACGCATCGACGATCTGCCGAAGAGCTTCTCCGGCGGCATGCGCCAGCGCCTGCAGATCGCCCGCAACCTCGTCACCCATCCGCGCCTCGTCTTCATGGACGAGCCAACATCGAGCCTCGACGTCTCGGTGCAGGCGCGCCTGCTCGACCTGATCCGCGGCCTGGTTTCGGAACTCGGGCTCGCGGTCATCATCGTCACCCACGACCTCGCCGTCGCCCGCCTGCTGTCGCACCGCATCATGGTGATGCGGCAGGGAAGGGTGATCGAGACCGGCCTCACCGACCAGGTGCTGGACGATCCGCGCGAAGCCTACACCCAGCTTCTCGTCTCCTCGGTGCTCGCAGCATGACCCAGTACAACGTGACACGGAACCTCGTCACCCTCGAAGGCGTCTCCAAGGCCTTCACCCTGCATCTGCGCGACGGCATGAAGATCAGCGTCGTCGACAACGTCTCGTTCGGCGTGAAGCCCGGCGAATGCGTCGTGCTCGGCGGCCCGTCGGGCGCCGGCAAGTCCTCCATTCTCAAGATGATCTACGGCAACTACCGCTGCGATCACGGCCGCATCCTGGTGCGGGATGGCGACGAGCAGGTCGATGTCGCCAATGCCGAGCCGCGCCGCATCCTGGCGCTGCGCGGTTCGGTGATGGGCTATGTCAGCCAGTTCCTGCGCGTCATCCCCCGTGTGTCGTCGCTTGATATCGTCGCGGGCGCCGCGACCGATAGCGGCGTGCCGCAGGCCGAGGCCTGGGCGCGGGCCGAGCGCCTGCTGACGCTGCTGAACGTGCCGGAGCGGCTCTGGAGCCTGCCGCCGGCGACCTTCTCCGGCGGCGAGCAGCAGCGCGTCAACATCGCGCGCGGCCTCGCGGCCGACCGGCCGATCCTGCTGCTCGACGAACCGACCGCCTCGCTCGACGCGGCCAACCGCGCCGTTGTCGTGCGGCTGATCGAGGAGAAGAAACGGGCGGGCGCGGCTGTTATCGGCATCTTCCACGATGACGATGTCCGCGAACTGGTCGCCGACCGCATCGTCGACGTGACGGAATTCGCCTCCTCCGAGGCGGCCTGAGAGCTTAGAGCAAACGAGATCGAAATGACCGAACCGACCGAATTCCTGATCGAGAATGCCAGCCTCGTCCTGCCCGACCGCGTGGTGGAAAAGGGCTGGGTTGCCGTCGTCGATGGCGAGATCGCCGAGATCGGCGAGGGCGACGCGCCGGAGCGCGGCATCGACTTTGCCGGCGATCATCTGGTGCCGGGCCTCGTCGAACTGCACACCGATCACCTCGAAGCGCATTTCGCGCCGCGCCCGCATGTCCGCTGGCATGCGCTGTCCTCGGTGATGGCCTATGACGCACAGATCGCGGCGGCCGGCATCACCACGGTGTTCGACTCGCTGCGCGCAGGCTCGGACGCAGACTCCGCCTCGATCGGCACCGATCTCGCCGTGCTGGCCTCCGCCATCGAGGAAGCCCGCGCCACCGGCCATCTGCGCGTCGATCACCGCACGCATCTGCGCTGCGAGATCGCCTGCGACGACGTCATCGAGCATGTCGAGGCCTATGCCGACCTCTATCCGATCCACATGATGTCGCTGATGGATCACACCCCCGGCCAGCGCCAGTTCAAGGATCTCGAGACATGGCGCCGCTACTACATGCGCAAGAAGCCGATGTCGGACGAGGACGTGAACCGCTTCGTCGCGGCGCGCCTCGAGCAGCATGCCAGCAATGCCGGCCCCAACCGCCTGAAGCTGGTGGCGCTCGCCGCCGAGAAGGGCGCCGTGCTGGCGAGCCATGACGACGCCACGGCGGCGCATGCTTCGGAAGCCGTCGGCAATGGCGTCGCCCTGGCCGAGTTCCCGACGACGCTCGAGGCGGCCGAGGCGCTGAACCAGGCCGGCATCCGCGTGATGATGGGCGGGCCGAACGTCGTGCGCGGCGGCTCGCACTCCGGAAATGTCGCAGCCGAAGATCTCGCACGCGCCGGCTTTCTCGATATTCTGTCGTCGGATTATGTGCCTGCGAGTCTGTTGATGTCTGCCTTCGAACTGCCCCGCC
The DNA here is from genome assembly GCF_040548815.1 of Kaistia defluvii. NCBI lineage: Bacteria > Pseudomonadati > Pseudomonadota > Alphaproteobacteria > Hyphomicrobiales > Kaistiaceae > Kaistia > Kaistia defluvii. The sequence goes on from NZ_JBEPSM010000001.1 coordinate 556,159, forward strand.
GCATTCCGTCGATCGACCTCGCGGCGGCGATCCGTACCGTGACCCAGACGCCGGCCCGCGCGACCGGGCTGACGGATCGCGGCGCGATCGAGGCCGGGCTTCGCGCCGATCTCGTCCGCGTGCATGTCAGCGGCAAGGACAAGGAAAGCCCAACGCCGATCGTCCGCCAGGTCTGGCGCGAGGGCCAGCGGGTTTCATGAGAGCATGACGAGCATGGGTGTACTGGTAGCGGTGGTCGGGCCAAGCGGCGTCGGCAAGGACAGTCTGCTCGGCCATGCGAAGGCAGCGCTGGCGGAGGAGGCCGGGTTCGTCTTCGTCCGCCGGTTGGTGACACGCGGCGAGAATGCCTTCGAGGACCACGACACGCTGGACGAGGCAGCCTTTGAGAAAGGCGTCGCGACCGGACGGTTCTCCGTGTCCTGGCGCGCGCATGGTCTCGGCTATGCGCTGCCGATCGACACGCTGGATGCGGTCGCCCGGGGCGCAGTGGTCATCTGCAATTTTTCTCGCGGCGCCATCGACGCGGCGCGGGAGAGGTTTCCGGCGGTACGCGTCGTCGCGATCTCGGCGCCCGACGCGGTGCTGGCCGCGCGCCTTGCTGCGCGCGGGCGGGAGAGCGACGAAGCCATCGCGGCGCGCCTTGCGCGCGAGGCGATTTGCGCGAGCGAGATCCAGCCCGATCTGACGATCGTCAACGACCGTCCGATCGAGCAATCGGGCGGCGAACTGGTGGCCTATCTGAGGAGCTTGCGGGTCGGCGCTCCGGCCTGACGTCAGCCGGGTTTGCGGGCCCGGACGTGCAGGAAGATCGGCGCCACGCGCGTGTCGGCGATGACGGGCTCGGCGTCTGCCTGGGCCTCGGTCGCCCTCGGCTCGCCAAAGGCCTCGATAACGAGGCCGGCCCCGACGATCATCGCGACCCAGTCGCTCAGCGTGCGATGAAAGCGCGGGACGCGGAAGGGGTCGACCTTGCTGCGCTCTTCCGCCGGCAAGGTCGAGAACCACCAGGTCTCCACGGCGCCGTGGGTCTCCTCGAAATACTCGGCCACTTCGACGGCGCGCGGGATGCCGTCGGCGTCGCGGATATTGCGGCGGCGGGGCGGCACGAAGCAGGGATGCAGGATCGAGAACTGCAGGAACCCGCCCGGGCGCAGGACGCGATAGGCTTCCCGCAGCACGGCCTGCTGGTTCGGCATGTCCATCAGCGACATGAAGGCGGTGGCAAAATCGAAGCTCGCCTCGGCGAAGGGCAGGGCCATGCCGTCGCCATGCAGATAGCGGATGCCGAGCGGCTGATTGGCCTCGCTGTCCTGCGCATGGCGAACGAAAGTGGGCGCGATGTCGATCGCCGTCATCTGCGCGCCGAGCCGGGCGAGCTGTCGCGTGTTGGAGCCCTCGCCGCAGCCGATGTCGAGGCCCTGCAGACCGGTGATCGGCGGCAGCATGGCCAGGAAGGCCGGCGTGTTGAGGGCATCGCGGTAGACATCGTAGCCAGCCCGCGAATGGCGGGTCCAGGCTTCGGCATTGGCTTCCCAGTGCGCGGCGACGGTCGAAGGGTCCATGGGGCTGCTCCTTGCGGTTCGCGGAGGGGCGCGCCTTTCAACAAATCGGACGACGCCTGTCAAGTTGACGCAGGGCGGCTATCGGTGGCCGCTGGGTCAGTCCGTGACGGCGTCCCAGGGCAGGTCCGCGACGCGTATCGGCCAGCGCTCGAAGACGAGGGTTTCCTCGTTTTCGGCCGAGCGTTCGAAAACGCGGGCGGCCATGCCAAGTTCGGAGGCCGAATGACCCAGATGCTTGGCCATCGACACCGCGACGTCATGCGACGTGAAAGCTCCGATTTGCGACCCGCTCTGGCTCACGATCGCATAGCCCCGGTCTTCATTGGGCTGAACATAATAGACCGCCGAATCGAACACTTAACTTCTCCTTAAGCTTCTTACGACGCTTAGCTGAGTCGGGTGGTCGTGTGTGCGGCTAATGCACGGAAGCCGGGAATTTCGGTCGGTTGGAGAAAGACTGTGTCTATTCGGTTCGCGTCGCCTCGACCGTGGGCTTGCCGGAACCGCCGATTGCCAGGAAGGCCAGGACGGCGAGGGTGCTGAGCGCGGCGATGATCGACAGTGCGATCGGATAGCCGAGATGCTCCGTCATCAGGGCGAAGGCGAAGGGGGCGGCGGAGGACACCACCAGCCGCACCGACGTGACGCGGCCGAGCCGCTTGCCATAGCCGTCGCTGCCGAAAAGTTCGAGCGGCAGCGTTCCCTGCACGATGCTGGCGAGGCCGGAACTCAGTCCGAACACGATGGCGAAGGCGAAGGCGCCGGCAAGGCTGGGCGCCGTAGCGAGCAGGATGACGGTCGCCAGCGGCAGGAAGGCCGAGGCGATGACGGCGAGCGTCCGCTGCGAAAGCCGGCCGCCGAAGGTCATGTTGGTGAAGCGGCTCAGCACCTGCGCCGGCCCGAACGCCGAGGCGACCAGCACGCTGGCCTTGGCGAGCCCGAGCTCGGTCAGCATCGGCAGCATGTGGACCAGGAAGGTCGAGGTGACGAAGCTCTGGATGGCAAAGCCGAGCAGCATCAGGGCGAACGCCCGCGGTCTGGCGGCCGTCGCGATGACCCCGGCCACGGCTTCGACCGCGCGCGGCGCGTGATCCAGCGGCGCGCGGCGGTCGGAAACCGTGCGTGTCTGGACCATCAGCCAGAAATGCACCGGCAGGCAGAGGAAGAGGTGCATCGCCGCGAACAGCAGGTACACGTGATGCCAGTCGAGATGGGTGTGCAGCGCGGTGGTGAACGGCCAGAACAGCGTCGATGCAAAGCCAGCCATCAGCGTCAGATAGGTGATGGAGCGCTGCGCCCTGGCCGGGTTCAACTGCACCAGCAGGGTGAAGGATGCGCTGTACTGCACCAGTGTCGAGGCGATCTGGATGGCAATCAGCCCCAGCACCAGCGTCGAAGTATTGCCCGCCATGGCGCAGGCGGCCAGTGCGAGCGCGGCTGCCAGCGAGCCGATCGTCATGACCCGGCCGGCGCCGCGGCGGTCGATCCAGCCGCCGACCCAGGGCGCGCAGAGTCCGCCGACCAGGAGCGAAACGGAGAGGGCGCCGAAGATCCACTCGGTCGAGAGCCCGAACTCGCGCGCCATCGCCGGCGCCAGGACGCTGAAGCTGTAATAGAGCGTGCCGTAGCCGATGATCTGGGTCAGGCCGAGGGCGAGAACCGCCGTGCGGGAGTTCATGGAGACTGCCTTGGCGGTCTGGGCGCCGGGGCGCCCGTGCTGTTCGAGGGTGAGGTTCTATGCGCGCTCTCGGACGGCAAGAACAGTCCCCGCTCTCTATTTTTCATTCGGTTTCAATAGTGACGTAGCGGCGGACCCGAGAGCGGCCGGCGAGGCGAGGGGATCCGGCGCTGCGCTTAGCCGTCGTGTCATCCGAGCGTTACGGGCGGCGGGCTAAGCGGGGGCCGTCGCGCCGGACCGGCGCTCCCTTTCTTTCGTGAGGCTCTCATGAACGCCAAATTCCTCGGCGCCGTCGGCACCTTCGCCGTTGCCGCGCTGCTCGCCGGCCCGGCCGCGGCTGACAAGACCAAGATCGATTTCTGGTTCGGCAATTCGGGCGATATCGCCAAGCGCGTGCAGGAGCAGTGCGAGCGCTTTAACGCCAGCCAGGCCGACTACGAAGTCGTCTGCACCAGCCAGGGCTCGTATGACGCCTCGCTGCAGAACACGATCGCGGCCTTCCGCGCCGGCCAGCAGCCGACCATCGCCCAGGTCTCCGACGCCGGCACGCTCGATATCATGCTGTCGGGCGCCTACTACCCGGCCAATAAGCTCATGACCGACATGGGCTATACGGTCGATTGGAAGGACTATTTCTCCGGCATCGCCAGCTACTATGCGACGTCGAAGGGCGAGATGTACTCCTTCCCCTTCAACTCCTCGACGGCGCTGCTCTATTGGAACAAGGACGCCTTCGCCAAGATCGGCAAGGACCATGCTCCGGCGACGTGGGAAGAAGCGGCAGCCGATTTCAAGGCGCTGAAGTCCGCCGGCTATGCGTGCCCGCTCGGCTTCAACATCTCGCGGGACGAGGTCTGGCAGCTCGAAGAGCAGTTCAACGCCATTCATGGCGAGCCGATCGCCACCAAGAAGAATGGCTATGAGGGCCTCGACGCCGAGCTGACTTTCAACAAGGGCAAGTGGGTCCAGTTCGTTCGCGATCTCAAGAGCTGGTACGACAATGGCGAAGCCGTCATCAAGTCGAAGGAAACCGGCCAGACCTTCGTCGAAGCCTTCGCCAATGGCGATTGCCAGGTCATCCTGACCTCGGTCGGCGACCACGGCAATATCGGCCGCACCGCCAAGGAAGGCATGAACTGGGACGTCGCGATGCTCCCGGTCTATGAGGGAACGCAGCGCAAGAGCTCGTTCGTGGGTGGCGCGTCGCTCTGGGTGCTAACCGGCAAGTCGGACGCCGAATACAAGGGCGCCGCCGCCTTCTTCGACTTCATCGCCAAGCCGGAAGAGGCGCTGACCTGGTCGACCGTGACCGGCTATATCCCGGTCCGCAACTCCGGCTTCAAGTACCTCAACGAGCAGGGCTTCTACGGCAAGGCTCCCTATAAGGGCCGCGAGCTGGCGATCGAAAGCCTCACCGCTTCGCCGGCTGATGACGCCGCCCCGCATGGCATCCGCCTCGGCGGCCTGCTGCAGATCCGCCAGGAAGTCTCCAACGGCCTGCAGGCGATTTTCATCAAGAACGAAGACGTCCAGGCTTCGCTCGACACTGCCGTCGAACGCGGCAACCAGATCCTGCGCAAGTTCGAGCAGACCTACGCCGGCAAGACGCTTCCCTAGTCTGCCGAGCCGAGCTCCCACCCCACCCTCCTCGTCCAGGCGGGGAGGGGCACGGGAGGCCGGGCGGAACGTGGCCCGTTCACGTTCCGCCTATTCCTCGATCCGGCCATGGCGCCATGCGCCGCGCCGGATCCAGGCCGTCGTCGCCCCATCGTGGAGCGCCGGCCGCCTGAAGAATGAGACCGTCCGATGGAAAAGCGCGCTACCTTCTCCTCCACGACGATCGGCCTGCTGTTCGCGTTGCCGATGCTCGTGCTGATCTTCGTCTTCTTCTACTGGCCGAGCGGCCAGGCGCTCTATTGGGCCTTCACGCTGGAACAACCCTGGGGCGGCGGCAACACCTGGGTCGGACTGCAGAATTTCCGCCAGCTGTTGAGCGATCCCTATTACTGGGGCGCCATCTCGCGCAGCATGGTGTTCGGGCTCGGTTCGACCGGCATCGCCATGGGCGTCGCGTTGCTCCTGGCGCTCTTCACCGATCGCGAGATGCGCGGTCACAAGGCCTATCGCAGTATCTTCATCTGGCCCTATGCGATCGCCGCTCCGGCGCTCGGCCTGGCCTTCCGTTTCATCCTCGCGCCCGAAGCCGGCTTCCTGTCGCTGATCAACCAGATCTGGCCGGGCCTGTGGAATCCGGCGCTCGACGGCACCGATGCGATGATCGCCGTCATCATCGCCTTCTCGTGGAAGTATATCGGCTACAACTTCATCTTCTTCCTCTCGGCGCTGCAGAGCATTCCCCGCTCGCTGATCGAGGCGGCGGCGATGGACGGGTCCGGCCCGATGCGTCGCATGTGGGACATCCAACTGCCCCTGCTGACGCCGACCCTGTTCTTCCTGCTCGTGATCAACATCACCGAGAGCTTCCAGGACAGCTTCGGCATCGTCGACATCATGACCCAGGGTGGCCCCGCGAGGGCGACCGAACTGATGGTCTACAAGATCTATTTCGACGGCTTCAAAGGCCTCGATTATTCCGGCGCCGCCGCGCAGTCGATCATCCTGATGGGCCTCGTCGTCCTCCTCACCATCGTGCAGTTCCGCTTCATCGAGCGGCGCGTGCACTACAAATAGGGGGCGGATCCGATGGTCGAACGCACGCCAATCTTCAACGTCGTCTGCCAGATCGTTCTCCTGATCGGCCTGCTGACGGTGCTGTTTCCCTTCTTGATCGTCATCGTGGCGGCGACGCACGACATCCGCGCCGTCAACACGGTGCCGATGTCGCTGGTGCCAGGCTCCGACCTGCTCACCAACCTGCACGAGGCCTGGGTCCGGGCGGATCTCGGCCGCAAGCTGCTCAATTCATTCGTGTTCGCGGGAACGGTGGCGGCCGGCAAGGTGCTGCTGTCGTCGATGGCGGCCTTCGCCATCGTCTATTTCCGCTTTCCCGGCCGGATGCTGATGTTCTGGGTGATCTTCGTCACCCTGATGCTGCCGCTCGAAGTGCGCATCGTGCCGACCTATGCGGTGGCGGCCAACGCGCTGGCGCCGTTCCAGGCGATCCTGGATATCACCGGCATCTCCTGGCTGATCCACGCCGTTTCCGGACTGCAGGTCAAGCTGGAGTGGGGCCTGCTCAATTCCTACCCCGGCCTGATCCTGCCGCTCGTCGCCACTGCGACCGGCACCTTCCTCTACCGCCAGTTCTACCTGACGGTGCCGGACGAGCTGGCGGAAGCCGCGAAGATGGATGGCTCGGGTCCCGTCCGCTTCTTCGTCGACATCCTGTTCCCGCTGTCCAAGCCCAACATGATCGCGCTCTTCACCATCATGTTCGTCTGGTCGTGGAACCAGTATCTCTGGCCCTTGCTCATCACCACCGATCCGAATTTCGGCATCGCCGTGACGCAGCTGAAGCACCTCATTCCCTCCGAATTCGGCTTGCCGGACTGGAACGTCGCCATGGCGGGGACGCTCATCATCATGGCACCGCCGCTCATCGTCGTGATCGTGATGCAGCGCTGGTTCGTGCGCGGCCTGATCTCGACCGAGAAGTAGAAGGACAATCCGATGTCATCGATCGCCATCAAAGGCGTCAAGAAGGCCTATGCCAGGAACGCGGTGGTGCACGGGGTCGACCTCGAAATCGCCACCGGCGAGTTCATCGTCATCCTGGGGCCGTCCGGCTGCGGCAAGTCCACCTTGCTGCGCATGATCGCCGGGCTGGAGGAGATCTCCGGCGGCGAGATCTGGATCGACGGCAAACTGGTTAACAAGATGGAACCCCGCGAACGCGGCTGCGCCATGGTTTTCCAGAACTACGCGCTCTATCCGCACATGACCGTTGCCGAGAATATCGGCTATGCGCTCAAGGTCGCCGGCGTACCGAAGGCCGAGCGGGCGAAGCGGGTCGCCGCCACCGCCAAGGTCGTCGGTCTCGAAGCCTTCCTCGACCGCAGGCCGGCAGCCCTTTCCGGCGGCCAGCGCCAGCGCGTCGCCATGGGCCGCGCCATCGTGCGGGAGCCGAAGGTGTTCCTGTTCGACGAGCCGCTCTCCAACCTCGACGCCAAGCTGCGCGTCGCCATGCGCGCCGAGATCCGCCGCCTGCATCGCCGGCTCGGCGCCACCTCCGTCTTCGTGACGCATGACCAGACCGAGGCGATGACGATGGGCGATCGGCTGGTCGTCATGAATGGCGGCCGGATCGAACAGGTCGGCACACCGGCCGAGGTCTATAATCGTCCGGCCACCCGCTTCGTCGCCAATTTCGTCGGCTCGCCATCGATGAACCTGATGGAAGGCGCGATCGATCGGCATGGCGTCTTCGTCTATGACGAGCAGCGCCGCATCCCGCTGCCGGGCGCGATCGACGCTCGCCTGGTCGGCCACAAGGTCACGCTGGGCGTCCGCGCGGAAGCTGCCCGGCTCGTCGCCCCCGGCACGCCCGGATCGCTCCCTGCCACGGTCGATTTCATCGAGGAACTAGGCGCCGGTCGGGTCGTGCACACCGATTTCGACGGCCTTTCCTTCGCGGTCGCGCTCAGCGGCCCCGCTTCCTTCGAGACCGGCGATGCCGTCGGTGTCGAGATCGATCCGGCCGATATCCACCTGTTCGCCGCCGACACGGGCAAGCGCATCGACGCCCTCACGTCACAGCCGCTCGCTGCCGCCTCCCTTTGATCCCCGTTTCGAGAGACAAGTCATGACGAAAGATCTCATCACGCATATCGGCTTCGCCACCACGTCCGGCGAGGGCGACATGAACCACATCGAGGCGTCGCTTGCCCGCATCGTCGAACTCGGCGCGGATGTCGCCGAATTGTCTTTGTGCGGCGACGATTTGATCTCGGGCGGCCGGGTGCTCGAAGCGCGCGCCAGGCGGCTGGTCGACATCTGCGCCAAGTTCCCGCTGCGCTATACGGTGCATGGGCTGATCGTCTCCAACTTCATGGACGCGCCGAACCTCGAATTCCAGATGGCCGCCGCCAAGGCGATGGTCGAGCTCAGCCATCGCGTCGGGTCGGACACGCTGGTCCATCACAGCGGCCATGCGCCCATGGCGCCGGCTCGCGTCATCGCCGGCTATGACCGGATGCAGGAAGACGCGCTGAAGGAACTCGCCGATTTCGGCGGCAAGCATGGCGTTCGCATCGCGCTCGAAAACATCTTCGCCGTCGATGACGAGATGTATCGCCAGCAGCCGTCCGAGGTCGCCGCGACCGTCCAGGCGATCCACCATCCCTATCTCGTCGCCACCATCGATTTCGGCCACGCCTATATCGAGGCGACCCGGACCGGCGGCGATTTGCTGGCCGAGGTCGCGGCGATGGGGCCGGTCGCCGGCCATCTGCATGTGCATGACAGCTTCGGCCGCCCCTACACCATGTCGAAATTCTACCACCAGAGCGAGGCGATCGCGCTGGGCATCGGCGATCTGCACCTGCCGCTCGGCTGGGGCGACCTGCCGTGGGAAAACGTGTTCGACACCATCGACGTGCTGCCCGGCACGGCGCTGATCATGGAGATCGGCGAGCGCTTCGATGCCGATCGCGCCGAGTCGATCGACCGGGCTCGCGCGCTTGCCGCCCGGCTCAATGCCCGCCATGCGGCCGCCCGCGCCGCCTGAGGCCTGTCTGGCGCGGGATGAGCGGCCTGTCCGGAACCTTGAAAACGGGGCGGGCCGCTACTCCCAGCCAAACACGCTGCGGCCGGCATAGCTTGCCGACCGTTCGCGCTCGTCGGCGATCATTTCCTCGACGCTCGGCCCGGTTGCGACGCGTTCCAGCCGGCGGGCCTGCTCGTCGAGCCGCTTCAGTGCCGCCATCTCTTCCGCCTCGCCGAGCTTCGCCTTCTGGACGGCCGAGGTCATGACGCGGATCGTGTGGTCATAGACGCGGAGCGGCACGGGGAAGGGGTGGCGGTCCTTGCCGCCATGCGCGAAGGAGAAGCGGGCCGGGTCGCTGAAGCGATAGGGCGCGCCATGCACCACTTCCGCCACCATCGCCAGCGCCTGCACCGTCCGGGCGCCGACGCCCGGCACCAACAGCAGATCCGCGAAATCGGCCGGCCCCTGGTCGGCCGCTGCGGCCAGCGCCCCATGCAGCCGTCTCGTCACGACGTCGCTGGAACGCACGTCATGATGCGCCGGCATGATCAGATGCGGCAGCAGCATCTGGTCGGTCGCGGGCGGCGGCGGGGCCGTCTCGGCGCGCAGCGCGGCGAACTCCAGCGCGATCTTGTCGGGCCCGAGATCGGCGAGCATGGTGAGTTGGCCGGAGCGTGAGGCCTCGGCGCGCTTGTCGGTCAGGTTGACGATTTCGCCCTGTTGCACGCCGTCGATCGCCGCATGCGGCGCCTCGACGAAGCTCGTCAGCCCCTCGGACAGCCAGTGATAGCGGCGCGCCTGATGCGTGTCGTCGTTCATGCCCTGCTGCACGACCACCCAATGGCCGTCATCGGTGACGATGAAGCCGTGCAGATAGAGATCGAACCCATCCTGGATGGCCGCGCTGTCGACCTTGGCAACCAGTCGGCTGGCCTTGGCCAGCGCCATTCCGTCGAAACCGACCCGCTCGCCGATCCCGATCAGTTCCTGCGGCGTCTGGCGGGAATGCCGTCCCTTGCCGCCGCAGACATGGATGCCGAGTTCGCGGGAAAGCGGCGTCAGTCCGCGCTTCAGCGCCCCGAGCACGCTGGTGGTGATGCCGGACGAGTGCCAGTCCATGCCCATGACGGCGCCGAAGGACTGGAACCAGAACGGATGGGCAAGCCGGCGCAACAGTTCGTCGCGACCATATTCCTGCACGATCGCCTCGCTGATCACGGCGCCGAGCTTCGTCATCCGGTCGGAGAGCCAGCGCGGCACATGCCCGCCATGCAGCGGCAGATCCGCGCTCCCGGCTCGCTTGGCCATGGTTCAATCCGTTCGTGATGATGCGCTTCGCGGCGACCATAGCATGGCAGACGGGCTGCAGGCGTGCTTTCGAAGAGTTGGGATGGTTGTCTGCGCTAGGCCAGCTGCCCTGGCCGCAACCCTCTCAGGCTGTTGCCGAGGAACCAGCGGGAAGCGGTGGCGAGGTCTTTGGGGGTGATCTGCCGTTCGATCGCAGCCCCCGTTTCCAGCAGGTGCTGGCGCAGGATGCCGGGCAGGAGGCCGTCGGTGAGCGGCGGCGTCAGCAGCAGGCCGTCTCGCTCGACGAAGACATTGCTGCGGGTCGCTTCCGTCACGAAGCCGGCGCGATTGAGCAGGATCGCTTCGTCGGCGCCCTTGGCGGTCGCCTCGGCGAAGGCTGCATCGTAGAGCTGCCGGCGCGTCGTCTTGTGGCGCAGGAACGGGTCGGCGCTATCGGCACGCAGGCTGGCGAACAGGGTGGTGACCGGGCGATCCGGCTCGGGCGCGAGCGCGGGCGCGATCAGGTCGAACGCACCGCTTCGGCGCAGCTCGAGCCGAACCCTTCGCGCGCCTTCGACGGGAAGCGTCGCGGCGAGCGCGGCAAAACGGGCTTCGATTTCGGCGCGGTCGAAGTGGAAGCCGAGCGCCTCCGCCGATCTGGCGAGGCGGGCCAGGTGCAGATCGAACCGCTCGAAGCCGGTCTCCTGCGACCAGCGCAGCGTTTCGATCAGGCCGTAGTCTTCGGCGAGATTGGTCAGGACCCGCGCCTTGAGCAGGCATTCGGCATATTCGGCCGAGGCTTCCGAATCCGTGACAATGCCGCTGCCGACATCGTAGCGCCCCGTGCCGTCGGGCAGCAGCGTCGCCGTGCGGATCGCCACGTTGAGGCGCAGGTCGCCATTGGGCGCCAGAGCGCCGATCGAGCCGGTATAGACCTCGCGCGGCGCGTCCTCCAGTTCGCGGATGATCTGCATGGCGCGCAGTTTCGGCGCGCCAGTGATCGAGCCGCAGGGAAAGACGGCCAGAATCCAATCTCGGAGAGAGGTGCCGGGCAGCAGGCGGGAGGTCACCGTCGACGCCATGGCGTGGAAGGTCGGATAGCTCTCGACGTTGAACAGGTTGGAAACCTCGACGGACCCGACCTCGCTGATCCGGCTCAGATCGTTGCGCAGCAGGTCGACGATCATCAGGTTCTCGGCCCGCTGTTTCGGATCGGCGCTGAGCTCCGCCTTCGCCCGTTCGTCGGCCTCCAGCGTGTTCTGGCGTGGCACCGTGCCCTTCATCGGCCGCGTGGTGGCGCGGCCGTTGTCGATATCGAGGAAGAGCTCCGGCGATACCGACAGGATCGTTGCCTCGTCGAAGCGGACGAGGCCGCCATGCGAGACGGGCTGGCTCGCGCGCAGCGCCGCATAGAGCGCCAGCGGGTCGCCGCTGTAGCGGAAATCGATCGGGAAGGTGAGATTGACTTGGTAGGCGTCGCCCTCGCGCAGATAGTCGAGGATGCGGGCGATCCGCGCCGCATGTCCTTCAGCGTCCAGCCTCGGCAGCGCATCGCCAAGCGGCGGGGGCGGGGCGAGGGCGCCGAAGAAGGCGTCCAGTTCCGAGGATGGAATGCGCGTTGGTTCGCGGAACAGGCCGAACCAGAGCAGTGGTAGCATTCGCCCGGCTGGCATCGAGGCAACAAGGCGCTCCTGCAGCGCGTAGCCGAGCTCGTAGCTGAAGAAGCCCGCGGCATGCAGCCCCTGCGCCAGCCCGGCCTCGATCCGCTGGAGCGAGGCCTCGACATCCGCCGCTTCGTCGCAGCGGATGATCTCAACGGGATCTACATAGAGCATTGCCGTCGCCGGAGTGGTGAGGCGGTCTTCCAGCAGGACGAAGGGCTGCTGCGCCGTCAGCAGGTCGGAAAGGGCAGGCGGCATGTCGGGCGCGGTTCCTGAACGAATGCGAGAGCCGGAATCGGCAGGCGCTCATCCATAGCCGGAGCCGCGCCGCTTGGCGACGCCGCCCGCCGTGAGCTCGCGATCAGGCGCGGTCGTCGACGCTTTCGAGGAAGCGCGCGAAGATCGGGTCGAAGCGGTCTGGGGCATCCCAGAAAGGCGCGTGGCCGGAATTGTCCAACTCGTGCGCCTTGCCTTCCCAGAGATTGGAATAGGTCACGTTGGCGACGAACTCCGTGTTGACGAAGGGTTCGTCGAGCCCGTTCAGGACGGCGATCGGCGGCGTCGGGCCGCCGACGATGGCGCTCTGGTCGCGGCCGGTTCCCGCCGCGAAGCTCTCGAACATCAGCCGGCGGGCGCGGCCATCGGTGCGGGCGACCGTGTCGAGCAGGAAGGATTCAAACGGCTCGCCGCACGTGCTGCGCGCATAGGCTTCGACATCGGCGTCGCTGAAGTCTTGCTTGCCGGCGAGGCCCATATGTTCGCTCGGCTTGAAGCCGAGTCCGACCTCGGCCGCCGAGACCGGCGGCGTGCCGGTGATCATCAGGCCGAGCAAGCCGGGATAGCGGTCGATCATTTCCAGGCCGATATGGCCGCCCAGCGACCAGCCGAAGACGATCGCCTTCTCGATGCCGAGCAGGCCGAGAAACTCGGTCATCGCGTCGGCATAGCCTTCCATCGAATAGGAGCGCTTCGGATCGATCGCGTCGGACGAGGCGCCATGGCCGGGCAGGTCCGGCGCGATAATGCGATAGCGCTCGCCCAGCGGCCCGTTCATCTGGTTGCGGAAGACGGCGCCGGACGACGAATTGCCATGGATGAGAAGCACGGCGGTGCCGGTTCCGGAGGTCTCGCGATAGGCGATGTCGCCATGGCTGGTCTGGATCGTGCTGGTAGGGATCGTCATCCGGATCTCCGCAAAGAATCTGCCGGTTTCAGCGGCATCTGCACAAGGGCGCGGCATGAAGATTTCGCTTGTGGCACCAGCGTCTTCAGGCAGCTCAAGACTGTGAAACTATCTTTTCAAAAGAAGCTGCATATGCGTAGATTGTCAATTATCGCACGCAAGTGCACAGGTCGAATAAGAGGGGTCGCGACCATGGTTTCCCATTCCAAGACAAGCCGCCTGCGAAAGGTCATCCTGGGCACGGCGATGGCGACGATCTTCGCAAGCGCGCCGGCCTTCGCCGACGTCGTCAAGCTCGGCCTGCTCGCGCCGCTGACCGGTCCCGCCGCGGCGGATGGTCAGGAATACCAGCGCGGTGCGCAGATGGCGATCGACGAGGTCAACGCAGCCGGCGGTATCAACGGTCATACGTTCGAGCTCGCGATCGGCGACGTGAAGGACCAGTCGGCCAGCAACGTCACCAGCGCCGTCGAGCGCCTGCTGGGCGATCCGGACGTGCACTTCATGATGACCGGCTACGCCAGTCTCTCGAATTTCGAGATCGACAACATGGCCGAAGCCGAGATGCCCTATATGCTGGCGGCGACGTCGCAGCAGACCAAGGACATCATCGCGCCGGCGCCGGACAAGTATGGCTGCTGCTGGTCCCTGACGCCCTCCTTCGACGCCTACAACACGGATGTGACCTCGTTCGCCGAGAAGTTGGCGGCCGATGGCAAGATCTCGCTGCCGACCAAGAAGGTCGCGATCATCTCGTCCGACAACGCCTATTCGAAGACGATCTCGGAAGGCATGAAGAAGACCTTCACCGAGAAGGGCTGGACGATCACGGTCGACGAGATCGTGCCGTTCGGCGAAGTGACCGATTGGCGTTCGATCCTCGCCAAGGTCCGTGAGAATGTTCCGGACCTGATCATCAATACCGATTACCTGCCCGGCAATTCGGCCTCGTTCCTGAACCAGTTCCTGGAGCAGCCGACCAAGAGCCTGGTCTTCCTGCAGTATGCGCCGAGCGTGCCGGAGTTCGTCCAGCTGACCGGCAAGAACTCCAACGGCGTGATCTACAACCTGCTGGGCGGCGCGCTGACGACGCCGAAGAACCCGCGCGCGGCCGAGGTCGCCGGCAAGTTCAAGGCCAAGTTCGGCGTCGAGAGCGGCACCTATGGCGTCGGTCTCTACGAGATCGCCAATGTCTATTTCGACGCGCTGAAGAAGGTTGGCGACCCGTCCGACCACGCCGGAATCATGAAGGCGCTGGGCGAGACCGACAAGCAGACCGCGCAGGGCCGCCTGAAGTTCGATCCGGCCACCCACCTGGCGATGCAGGGCGACGACTATATCCCAATCACCTTCTTCCAGATCTGGGATGGCGAACGCACCCTGATTTCGCCCGCTGCCTACGCAACCGGCGAATTCAAGATCCAGCCCTGGATGAAGTAGGCGATGGCTCTTCTAGAGCTGGATGGCGTGTCGAAGGCTTTTGGTTCGCTGAAAGCCGTCGACGGCGTCTCTTTTCAGGTGCAGGCCGGCGAGATCTTCGGGGTCGCCGGCCCGAATGGCAGCGGCAAGAGCACGCTGTTCAATGTCATCACCGGCATACCGTTCGGCCCCGACAAGGGCCGGATACGGTTTGACGGCACCGATATCCATAGGAAGTCCGGCAACGACATCGCCCGGCTCGGGCTGGCGCGGACGTTCCAGCGCGAGACGAGCTTCGACGGTCTGACCGTGTTCGAGAACGCCGTTATCGGCGCCGGATATGGCGGCCCGGCCCGCAAGTCGGTGGCCGTGCGCGAGGCAGCGGCCGAGGCGCTCGAATTCGTGGGTCTGGGGCCTGCGCAGTTCGGCCGGCTGGCGGGCGAGCTTTCGGTGTTCGATCGCAAATGCCTGATGCTCGCCACCGCGATCGCGATGGAGCCCCGCATGCTTCTTCTCGACGAGCCCGCTTCGAGCCTGACCAAGCCGGAGATCGAGACCTCGATCGGTCTCATCCGGCGCATTGCCGGGCGCGGCATCACCATCGTCCTGATCGAGCACGTCCTGACCTTCCTGATGAGCCTCTCGCAGCATCTCCTTGTTCTGAATCAGGGAACCGTTCTGGCGGCGGGCGACCCGAAGACGGTCATTTCCGATCCCCGCGTGGTCGAAGCCTATCTGGGCACCCGGAGGCCCGACGCGTGAGCAATCCCATCCTTTCCATCGAAGGCGTCACCGCCGGCTATGGCCGCGTCACGGTGCTGCGCGACATCACGCTGGAAGCCGGCCGCTTTGGCAATGTCGGTCTGTTTGGCCCGAATGGCCATGGCAAGACGACGCTGCTCCGGGTCGTGTCGGGCCTGCTGAAGCCGCAATCCGGCCGCGTCGTCTTTGACGGCGTCGACATCGCCGGCGAGAGCGCCCGCAGCATCGTTGCCCGTGGCCTCATCCATGTGCCGCAGGGCAACCGGCTGTTTCCGGATCTCTCGATCGGCGATTGCATGGCGCTCGGCGCCTTCTCGCCGCATGCCCGTCCGCATGAGGAAGAGAACCGCGAGAAGGTCGTGAAGCTCTTCCCCAAGCTCGCCGAGCGCTGGCGCCAGAAGGTGCGGACGCTTTCGGGCGGCGAACGGCAGATGGTGTCGATCGGAACCGCGTTGATGAGCCATCCGCGCCTGCTGATCCTCGACGAGCCGACCCTCGGCCTCGCGCCCAAGATCAAGGACGAGCTCTGCGCCTCGGTTCTGGAGATCTCGCGCGGTGGCGTGCCGCTGATCGTCGTCGAGCAGGACATCGAGTTCCTGCTGGAGCTCAGCCAGCAGCTCTACCTGATCGACCACGGCGCGGTATCGACCGAAATCAAGCCGGGCGAAAAGAGCCTCGGTCATGAAGAGATCATGTCGATGTATTTCGGCCATTGAGGGCACCGATGCAGACTGCAAGCGCATCGCGTGACATTCGCTTTCCTCGCTCCCCGGTGGTGCCACCGGCGCGGCAGATCCCGGCCTTCGCGCCGACAGAAGGGGCTCCGGCATGAGCAGCGCATTCGCCGATATCGCCTTTGGCGGCCTGTTCCAGGGCTCTCTCTACGCGATGATGGCGGTGGGACTGGCGCTGGTGTGGACCACCATCGGCGTGTTCAATTTCAGCCATGGCGTCTTGATGATGCTGGGCGCCTATGTCGCCTGGCAGCTGATCGAGATCGGCCTGCCGGCCTGGGCGGCGTTTCCGCTGGCGATCGTCGTCCTGGGCGGCGTCGGCTGGCTTCTGCAGGCGAGCGTGGTGCGCCCGCTGATCGGCCGGCCCAACATCGTGCTGGTCGTCGTCATCACGACGTTGGCTGCGGGCTCGCTGATCGAGAACGGCGCGCTGACCTTCTGGGGCCCGCGCTCCAAGCAGTTGCCGAGCCTGATCTCCGGTAATGCGACCATTGGCGGCGTCGGCGTCTCGCTGCACCAGATCGCCATCATCGTCATCACGCCGATCATCCTCGGCGCGCTCTGGCTGTTCCTGAACCGCACCCGGCTTGGTCTTGCCATGCGCGCCGTGGCCCAGAACGAGGATGCGAGCCATCTCGTCGGCCTCAACGTGACCGCGCTCTACGGTCTCGCCTTCGGCATTGCCGCGTCACTGGCCGGCCTCGCCGGCATCTTCATCGGCGGCTATCGCTTCATGTCGCCGGTGATGGGCAGCGATCCCTTGCTGAAGGCGCTGATCGTCGTTGTTTTCGGCGGCATCTCCAGCGTCTCGGGGCCGATCTTCGCCGCCTATCTGATCGGCTTCTTCGAGGCCGCCTGTAACTATTATTTCGGGCTCTACTGGACGCCCACGCTGCTGTTCGCCGTGCTCATCCTGATCCTGATGGTGCGCCCCGAAGGCATCTTCGCCAGCCGTTCCCGAGGACTCGCATGACCGACGCCGTCGCCCCCGCCATTCCGATCCGCGCCGTTCCCGTCTCCCCTGGCCGCACGCCGTGGAAGCAAGAGGCCATCGGTTTCGCCATCGCCCTACTGGTGCTGGCGCTGCTGCCCCTCGTCATCGGAGACACCTACAGCCGGCATGTGCTGATCATGGTGTTCATCTACGCCGTGGTCGCATCCAACTGGGACCTCAGCCTCGGCTATGGCGGCGTGTTCAATTTCGGCCATCTGGCGCTGTTCGGCATCGGCGTCTACGCCTACAGCCTGCTGACCAAGCTGGTCGGCCTCGATCCGTGGCTGGCACTGTTCGCCGGCGGCGTGATCGCAACCGTCGCCGCGGTGTTGGTGACCATTCCGATCCTGCGGCTGAAGGGCATCTACATCATCCTGGTGACGTTCGGCTTTGCGCAACTGGTGATGCAGATCGTCATCAGCCAGTCCGCGATCACCGGTGGCACGCAGGGCCTGGTGCGCGTGCCGGGGCTCTACTGGTTCGACCACAACATGATCCGCGACGGCAAGTTCGCCTATTTCTACATCGCGCTCGGCCTGCTGGTCGCCAGCACGATCTTCCTGCGCGTCTTCGTCCGCTCGCGGCTGGGAGCGGGCGTCGTTGCGCTGCGCGACAATGAGGAATACGCAATCAGCCGCGGCATGTCGCTGGTGCGCCAGCGCATGATCACGCTCGCCGCCAGCGCCTTCTTCACCGGCATGGCGGGCGCCTTCTACGCCGCCTACCAGCGCAATGCCTCGGTCGACGTATTCGGCATGAGCCTCGCCACGATCATCCTGTCGATGGTGCTGCTCGGCGGCGCGAGCACGATCTACGGCGCGATCATCGCGTCCTTCGTGCTGACGGTCTTTGGCGAGGCGATGGCCGATTTCGGCGCCTGG
Organism: Kaistia defluvii; assembly: GCF_040548815.1. Classification (NCBI taxonomy): domain Bacteria; kingdom Pseudomonadati; phylum Pseudomonadota; class Alphaproteobacteria; order Hyphomicrobiales; family Kaistiaceae; genus Kaistia; species Kaistia defluvii. The sequence continues at coordinate 573,985 of NZ_JBEPSM010000001.1, forward strand.
CGGCCGATGATCACGGCCTTGCTGATCATCGTCGTGATGCTCGTCTATCCGAGCGGCCTCGTCGGCATGATACGCGCCGGCTGGGGCGCCATCGCCGTGCGCATGAAGCGCACGGCCTGATTGCTGTCTTACTTAGTGCGGCGCTATCGGACGCCGCACCAGTCGATCACCGCCGCGGCGATGACCTTGGTAGCCTCGACCAGCGACTCGATCTCGACATACTCGTCGGCCCCGTGCAGGCCGTCGCCGGTGGGTCCGAAGATGACGCCATCGACGCCCGCGCCGGCATAGTGCGCCGCGTCGCAAACGGCGACGAAGCCCTGCACCTTGGTCGGGCTTCCCAACTGGTTACGGCGTGCTACCAGCGACTTAACAAGCGGATGCTCGACCGACGTGTTCATCGGCGGGAAATGCAGGCCGCCCAGTTCCCACTCGATCACCGGCGGATGCTCGCGCAGCCACGCATCCTGCTGTGCGAAGTGATGCACGAAGGCCTCGAAATCGCGGCGGTAGTCGGCCGAGGTCTCGTCCGGCAGGAACTTCATGTCGAGGTCGAGCACGGCGACATCCGGGATGATCGCCGGATTGCTCATCACCGTCGGCAGGCCGTTGGCGCCAAGCCCGGTGCCGCCATGCATGACGCCGATATTGATCGTGTTCATGCCGACAGGCAGCAGCGGATGCGACTTGGCGCGGGTCCGGTCCAGTTCGTACTGGCGAACGGCGGTGATGAAGCGTGCGGCGAGTTCAATGGCATTGACGCCATGCACCATCGCGCCCGGTTCCTGCCGCTGCGGATAGATCTCGTTGAAGCGGAAAGCCGAATGCGCGTTGCGACCGCGTATGGTGACGCGCGCCCATTCCAGCCCGCCCTCGACCGGCAGCACGTCGCCCCAGGTCGGCTCGGCGACGATCAGGCCCTTGGCGAGCTTGCCCTTGGCAACCGCATCCATGGCGCCGAAGCCGCCCGATTCCTCGTCGACCACGGCGTGGATGGCAAGGCGGCCTTCCAGCGTGATGCCAGCCTTGCGAATGGCGCGGGCGGCCGCGATGCAGGCGGCGAGGCCACTCTTCATGTCGATGGCGCCACGGCCATAGAGCTTGCCATCGGCGATCGCGCCGCCGAACGGGTCGACGGTCCAGTCCTTCTCATCGCCGACCGGCACGACGTCGATATGACCGCAGAGGATGAGGCTGCGTTCTTCCGTACCAGGCTTCTCTGCGACGAGGTTGGGCCGGCCGGGCAGGGCGTCCCACTGCTCGGTCGCGAAACCCTCGGCGGTCAGCACGCGATCAAGATGCGCCTGGACGTCGGCCTCGCGGTTGATGGCGGGGTCGAGGTGAAATTTCGGATTGACCGAGGGAATGCGGACGATGTCCTGCGTGAGGCCGATGACCCAATCGCGATCCGCCTCGATTTCCGCCTGTACCGCGGCGATAGCGGCTTCCTTATCCATCATGGTTCGTGCCCTTTCCCTGACATTCATCGGCGGCGTGCCCCCTCGGCGTGCCGCTCATTGCGTTGAAACGTCCTGCAGAACCCGCGTCATGCGTCGGGTCCAGTCCGCGATCCCGGCCGCGTCCGAGATGAGGTCGTTGCGGATCTCGACCAGGATGGCGGGATTGCCGCGATCGGTGCCGAAGACGGGGATCGCGTAGTCCTCGTCGCGGTCGATGACGTAAGGGACATTGGCGCCGACCACCAAGGCCGGGTCCTGCGCCAGCGCCGCCATGGTCGCCTCGGCGAAATCGGCCGATTGATCGAACAGGATGCCGACATGCCAGGGGCGAGCGACGCCGAGATAGACCGGCGTGAAGCTGTGAATCGCGATGATCCGCGTCGGCAGGCCCGCCGCCTCGCGCGCGTCGAGTCGGGCCGTGATCCGGTCGTGGAATGGATCGAACACCCGCTCGCGACGCCGCAGGAACTCGGCCTCGGTCAGATCGACATTGCCGGGGATCGAAGTGGCTTCCGACCGCACCGGCATGCTGGACAGGCAGCCGAAGGGGCGGTTCAGGTCGACGAGGAGCCGCGAATAGGTGCCCAGGAAAGCGGGCGCGCCCAGCGCTTCGGCAAGCCCCCGCGTCACGGCGGCGGCGCCAACATCCCAGGCGATGTGGCGCTCCAGATCATCCTCGGTGACGCCAAGACGGTCATATTCCGCCGGGATGTGGTTGGCGGCGTGCTCGCAGATCAGCACGATCTCGCAGTCGCTGTCCTCGTTGAGAACTTCGATCGGCTCGGGCCAGTCGGCCGACGAAACGGATTGGGTATCCACGCTCAGTACCGCGCTCCGAAGGCGGCGCAGACCGCTTCCCGCGACAGCCCCTCCATCAGGCCGATCTCCGCCTGCTTCATGACGAGGATGCTCTGCAGCAGCTTCGGCGGCAGCCAGTTCGACAGCAGCGGGTCCGCCTTCAAGGCCTCCAGCGCTTCGGGCAGCGTCTCCGGCAAGCGGTGCAAGCCCTTGGACTGACGTTCGCTTTCGCTCATCAGCGTCGGGTCGCCAATGACGATCGGCGGTGTCGGCAAGACCTCGCGAAGGCCCGCGAGACCGGCCCAGACGATGGCCGCCATGGCGAGATATGGATTGGCCGTGGCGTCGGCGGCGCGATATTCGACATTGAACTGGCCCGAGGGATCGCGCCCGCCCCTCGTCACGACCGGGCAGATGCGCAGCGTCGCCTCGCGATCGCGGTCGCCCAGCCAGGTGAAGGACGAACTCCAGTTGTGCGGCGCCAGCCGGTAGTAGGACGGCACGCTGGGCGCGGTCAGCGCGGTCAGCCCCCGCAGGTGGCGAACGATGCCGGCACAAAAGCTTCCAGCCGCCGTCGAGAGGCCGCCGGGATTGGCCGCGTCATAGGTCGCGGGCTTGCTCGAGGCGTCGACAAGGCTGAAATGGATATGGACGCCGTTGCCGACCTCGTTCGGCGCGGGCTTCGGCGCGAAGCTGGCGCGGCTGCCCAGGCATCGTGCGATCTCCCGCGTGATCTCGCGGATCGCGACGGCCCGGTCGGCGGCGGTCAACGGGTCGGTGGGCGCATGCGTCACCTCGAACTGGTCTGCGCCATATTCGGCCAGCACCATTTCGGGTTCGACGCCGGCTTCCTCCAGCGCGGCGACGAGGCGAGGCACGAACGGGTCGGCGCTGCGCAGCGCCTCGAACGAGAAGGCGTGCAGCGGCGCCGTCTCCCTGGCCTCGGCCGGCTGGAGCTTGAACTCTTGCTCGAAGGTAGCCTTCAGCGTGAAGCCGGTCTCGGCCTTCAGCGTCGCCAGGGCGTCGCGGAGCAGCGTCCGGGTGCAGGCGCTCCAGGCCGAACCGTCGAGTTCGATGATGTCGCCCATCACCATGTCGAACGGAGTTTCGGCACCCGTCGCCGTGGTGCGATAGCGGGCTCCCAGATCCGGCAGGATGCGCAGATCGCCGGAGGAGCCCCAGGGGTTCGGATCGGCGATCGTGTTGAAGGCGGTCAGGCAGACATTGGCCGGAACCCAGCCCACGCCGGTCTCGGCTGTCTTTTCGAGCCGTGCGGCCGTGACGGGGCGGCCGCGCGTGACCGCGGCAAGATCGGTGGTGACGACGCTGACGAGCGAAGGAATTTCGCTCACTTGGCGCCGCCCAGCGCTTCGAATCGGGCCGCGACCGTGGCGGTGTCGGAAACCCAGCAATAGCCGCCGAAGGCCTTCAGCGCATTGGCATGGCGTTCCGGCGTCGGGGCCGCGCAGGCATCGGAGACGCAGGTGACGAGGAAGCCGCGATCGGCACCGTCGCGAACCGTCATGTCCACGCACTGGTCGGTGAGAATGCCGGCGACGACCAGATGGCGGATGCCGAGATTGCGCAGCAGATAGTCGATATTGGTCGAGTTGAAGATGCCCGATGAGGTCTTCGGGATCAGGATCTCGTCGCCGATCGGGGCTACCTCGGGCACGGGCAGGCCGGCGGGGGAACTCGGCGGGATGTGGATCGGCGTCAGCTTGTGGTCGAGCGAGCGATCGCGTCCATCCTCGGTAAGGCTCTGTATGATGGTGTGCAGCACCTCGACGCCCGAGGCCCGCGCCGTCGCCAGCAGGCGCTGCTGGTTCGGGATCACCGTCTCGCGCGTCTGGCGATAGAAATAATGGTCGGGCCCCCAATCCGCATGGTCGGGATCCAGGCCCGGCTCCAGCCAGATGCGCTGCATGTCGACGAGGAGAAGAGCGGTCTCGTTGCGCCGGAAGGGCTCGTCGCGGCGCGGCAAGGGTGACGTCATGGCGTGGATTTCTTTCTGGCTTTGGCGGATCTGGGTTTGGCCGAAATGGGTGCTGCGCTGTCGCTGGCAGCGGCAGGGTCTGGCGTCTCGGGAATATCGAGCGTAACGGCGTTGGCCCGGCGGATTGCCTCGATTTCCTCGATGCGTCGACGGGCGGGCTGGCCGCGGCTTTCGAGGGCGTGGGCGCATATCGCCTCGACCTGGGCGACGGCGGTCGTCAACGTGTCGAAGGGCGAAAGGGCGTCCGTGGTCGCGACCATGGTGAGGGTCGCGATGTCGGCAATTGGCGAATGCGACGGGTCGGTGAACAGGAGGATTTCGACACCGTGCCGGTGGGCCTGCTGCGCGAAATCGACGACGTCGGACTGATAGCGGCGGTAGTCGAACACGACGAGCAGATCGCGCTTGCCCATGTCGATCAGCAGGTCGAAATCCGCCGGCGTCAATGCGCCGAGATCCCGAATGCCGGGCCGCAACTGGATCAGGTGAGCGGCCAGCATCGAGGCGACGTGGCGGCTGAAGCGCCCGCCCAGCAGATAGACCTGACCCTTGCACTCCAGCAGCATCTGGACGGCGCGCACATAGGATTGCGACGGTACGGCGGTCTTGGTGCGCTCGAGACTGTCGGCGATGGAATGGAAATAGGCGAGGGCGGGAGCCACCTCGCCCGAGGGCGGCGGCCGCTTCACTTCCAGCATGAGCAGCGGAGACAGGAGCCGGGCCTCGACTTCGGCCAAGAGCTTCGACTGGAACTCGGCAAAGCCGCTATAGCCGAGCTTGATCATCAGGCGCGTGACGGTCGGATCGCTCACGCCGGCGCGGCTGGCCAGACGCGTGGCGGTGCCCAATCCCGACATCGGATAATCGTCCAAAAGTGCCTGGACGATCTTCGATTCCGCCGAGGTGAGGACCAGGCTCGTATTGGCGAGATCTTCGCGGATCGACATCGCTCCACCTCTGCTCGACGACTGATAAATGTCTTACAAAGTTTGGGATTGATGTCAATTTTGGAGGCGAGATTACAGACGCGAGGTTGGGGCCCTCCGGCGCCCTGCAATGCCCTATAGCGGTTCGACGGGCGCCTGGATCTCCGACCGCATTTCGGCCTGGGCAATCTTCACCGATGGTTGCGGCGGGTCGATCGCCTCGATATCCCGCACCCATTCGCGCCAGATCGCCACCAGCAGCGCCATCAGCACAGGGCCAATGAAAAGGCCGAGGAAGCCCAGCGTCTTGACGCCGCCGACCAAGCCGAAAATCGTCGGCAGGAACGGCAGCTTGATCGGACCCCCGACCAGCTTGGGGCGCAGCGTCTTGTCGACGATGAACAGTTCCACCGTTCCCCAGACGAACAGGCTGATGCCAGCCACGATCGATCCGCTCGCCGCGAGATAGATCGACACCAGCGTCATCGCCAGCGGCGCACCGCCGGGGATCAGCGCCATCATGCCGGTGATGACGCCAAGCGTGATCGGCGAGGGGGCGCCGGCGATCCAGTAGGCGAAACCGAGCACGATTCCCTCGCCGATCGCGATCAGGGTCATGCCGGTGACGGTGGCGCTGATCGTCGCCGGGACGACGCGGGAGATCCGCTCCCAGCGCATGGGAATGATCCGCTCGCCGATCAGGTCGATCTTGGCGACGAACAGCTCGCCGTCGCGAAAGACGAAGAACAGCGTGATCAGCATGAAGATGAGGGTGAGCAGCAGGCCGAACAGGCCGCCACCGGCGGCCAGAACCGCGCGGTAGATGTTGCCGATATTGGCGCCGCTGATCGCATAGATCATTTCGCCGATGGCGCCGGGGCGGCCGACATATTCGGCCCAGCGGACGGAGAGCCACTCGCCGATGCCGGGGATGTTGGCCATCCAGGCCGGCACGTCGGATCCGAAGCGGTTGGTCTGGATCGCCCAGGCCGAAAGGCCGCGAACCTCGTCAATGGCATACCAGGCCGCAATGGCGATCGGGACTATCAGGAACAGGGTGAAGAGGGCCAGCGCGACCGTGGCGGCTACCGTCCGGTTGCCACCCGTGAAATCCACGATGCGCCGATAGATCGGCCAGCCGGCAAAGGCGATGACCAGGGCGGCCAGGACCGGAACGACAAAGCTGTGAAAGAAATAGATTCCGGCAATGCCGATGAGAATCACAAGCCAGCGGGCTGCCGAAAGCGGGGCAATCAAGCCGGATCGGGACGATCCTGCAGCGCCAAGTAGACGCGGCTCGCGCGTCGGCAAGGGTGGTTCCGCAGGGATTCTCACGTCTGCCAAGTCAAGTTCTCCAATGGGTTAGCACATATGACACGGAATGCCGGAGGGGCTCGATCCTGCCGAATGCGGAAACCACGGTCAGTGTGGCGGATGCGGCTGCCCATGCCAACGCATACCGCCCTGCATTTTTAGGGCTTTCCGTGCCGGAAGTGGAATGGCCCATCGTCGCAGCGCCCGTGCCTGGCGAAACGTCGGCCCGAGCGTGCTCGATCGTCAGAGTGGAAACCCTTATTCGCAGTCTAGAGCCGGGATTTGAACGGATTGCGACGAACGGACGGGAAGGGGCGGCCTTACCGCTCCATGTATAGAGGGGCGGAACCCCGTATCGCTCGATGTGTTGAATGCGGGAACGCCCCGCCCGCCCAGAAGGAGAACAAGAATGACCCAGCTCACCGAGCAGCAGATTGCGGACGAAGCCCACCGGTTGTGGCTTGCCGAGGGAAGCCCGGAGGGCCGCGCCGCCAGTCACTGGCAGCAGGCGATCGAAAATCTGAAAGCGGCGTCACAGGCTCCCAAGAGCCAGAGCGAGGTCGCCGGCGAAAACATGCCGCCGGAGAAGATCGCCTCCGAGCTCTAAACCGGCCTGCGACCGGCTGGATGTTTTCAGGGCGTTCAGGTCGCGGCTTGCTTGGCCGCGGCAGGCTGCGCCCAGATCCAGACGGCCAGCAGCAGCGCCACTGACGTCATGCCAGCGGCGACGACAAAGGTTGCCGCGAACGCATGGCCGATTCCATCGGCTGGTGCGTTCGCGATCGGCTCGATACCGACCAAGCCGGCAAACAGCGTCGCCATGACGGAAGCGCCCGTCATGAAACCAAGATTGCGCGAGAGCCCCAGCAAGCCGGACAGCATGCCGCGCTGCTGATCCGGGGCGAACAGCATGACACCCGTGTTGTTGGCGGCGAGGAAGAGCTGGTATCCCGGCGTCAGCAGCACCAAGGCAATGGCATAGCCCGCTATTTCGAAAGCAAGAGGCAGCAGCGCGAGAGAGACAAGACCGATCGTCATCTGGGCCAGCCCCGCCACGAGCATTCTGGGAGCGCCGAAGCGATCCGTCAGGCGGCCGGCGGGAATGCCGGCCAAGGCGGACGTAACCGGCCCCACGGCCATGACAAGCCCGACGGCGGCGGCGTTTAGGTGCAAGCCGAACCCCAGGAAGAACGGGCCGACGACCAGCGTCGACATCATGGCCGTGCTGGCAATCCCGTTCATCGCGAGGGAGGCGCTGATCTCCCGCTTGCGCAGCATCGCAACCGAGACAAGAGGTGCCGACGTTCTCGTCTCGATCCGGACGAACAGCGCAAGGCCAATCACCGCGATCAGCAGATAAAGGCTCGCGGTTCCGGCAACGCCGGCCCTTCCTCCGGCCGTCGCCAGCGAATAGGCGGTCAAGCTGAACGCGAGCAGGGCAGCACCGGGCCAGTCCAGGCTTGCGCCGACCTTCCCGACGCGAGCGGCCGGCGGCGAAATGGCGAGCAAGACCAATCCCAGCACCAGCACGGCAATTCCTGCGAGCGGCAGGAATACCGCCCGCCATCCCAAGGCCGCGACCAACAGGCCTCCCAGGGACGGGCCCAAGGCGGTTCCAACCGCCGACATCGTCCCGAGCAGTCCCATCGCCGCGCCGAGCTGTTCCTCTTTCACGGCATCGCGCGCGATGGACATCGGCAGCGCCATCAGGATGGCGCCCCCGACGCCCTGAGCGGCCCGAGCGGCGATCAGCACGCCCAGCGTCGGCGCGGTCGCGCAGGCAACAGAAGCAATAGCGAACAGCATAAGCCCGGAAAGCAGCACCTGGCGGTGACCGAACATATCGCCCAGGCGACCCGCCAGGACGATCGCGACGGTCGCGGCGATCAGATAGGCGAGCACCACCCATTGGATACTGGAAAGGGGCGCCGAGAAGGCCCGGCTGAGGGTTGGAAGCGCCACGGAGGTGATGCTGGCGCCGAGCGAGGCGAGCAGCATCGCCCCTGCCAGCGCTGCTTGCGTGGCCCATCTGTGGTTCGTCCGGTTCTTCATCACGGCATTCCTCTTGTCGTCTTCAGGGGCTGCCGTTAGGTTTGCCACTTCAAGTCAACTTGAGGTCAAGCGTGAATCTTCTCGATATTGGTGTCCTGGCGGAGAGAAGCGGCGTGCCGGCCTCGACGCTTCGCTATTACGAGGAAGTCGGCCTGATCGCCTCGGTGGCGCGCCGGGGCCTGCGGCGGCAGTTTGACCTGGGGACGCTGGACCAGCTTGCCGTAATCGCACTCGGGAAAAAGGCTGGTTTTTCGCTCGACGAGATCCGCGGGATGTTCGGCAAGGACGGCGCTCCCGAACTCTCGCGCACGGCCCTGCACGGACGGGTCGATCAGTTGGAGGATCAGATCCGCGAACTGACGACGCTTCGGAACGTGCTGCGGCACGTGGCGGAGTGCTCGGCCGAGTCCCACATGGCCTGTCCGAAATTCCAGCGACTGCTGAAGGAAGTAACGAAGGCGCCAAGGCAAGCCCGAAGGCCGAGATAGGACCGACGGGGCTGGATTGGACGTCGAGGCCGGATCGCGGATGGGGTGCCCAGCGTCTTGTGAAATGCTGCTCGACCGACGACGGCGCGCGAGCCGGGCCTGGGCAATTTCAAGGACTTAAAGGGGGAATGGCGGAGAGGAAGGGATTCGAACCCTCGAGACGGTTTTAAGCCGTCTACTCCCTTAGCAGGGGAGCGCCTTCGGCCACTCGGCCACCTCTCCGCCGCTGGGTCTAATGGAGAGGATCGCTTCAAACAAGGGGCTTTTCCATTTGCCCCAAGTTTCTTGCACGGATTCAGCAGATAGAGCGCTTAACCCATCCAGCCTCCGGAAGCGCGCATCTCGGCGCTTCGGCTCTTCTGGCGCCTCGCCTCGCATCGATAGAAACCGGCGCCATTTCGCGAGCCGCAGGGTTAGGAAAGCGCGTCGCGCTCGTTGTGCAGGGTCGCGAGCTGCTGTTTCAGGCCGGAAATCTCGTCGGCGAGTCGGGACTTCTCGGCAGAATTGGCGGTCGAGGCGGCCTGTTCGCCAAGCCTTTGCATCGTCTCGCGGATCGCGGCGATGCGTGCATCGATTTCGATCAGAAACTTGGCCTCGGTCATCGCATCTCTCCCAGCCTCAATGTCGCAATCCTAACGCGCTCGCGTCGAATAAGCTTCAGGGCCTCAGCGGCGACTGCGCGAGAGGCCCTTCTCCTGCAACTCGGCCAGATAGGTAGCCCAGAGCTTGTCGCGGTCGCGACCCAATTCCGCGAGATAGGTCCAGGTGAACAGGCCGGTATCGTGGCCGTCGTCGAAGTTCAGCCGGATGGCATAGTTGCCGACCGGGTTGATCGAGGCGATGGCGACATCGATCTTGCCCGGAACCGTTTGCTTCTGCGACTTGTTGTGACCCTGCACCTCGGCCGAAGGGCTGGTGACGCGGAGATATTCCGCCGCCAGTTCATAGCGGGCGCCGTCTTCGAAAGAGACGGTCAGGGTGCGCTTGTCGGGCGACAGGCGAATCTCGGTCGGCCACGGCGTGGATGCAGTATTCATGTTGGACCCCGACGGCCGTTCGGCCGTGAAAAACAAGGGCGGTCGTCACCCGACGTCCCGCTTTTGGCCGCTTGCCTTTGAAACGGCGCGGTATCTCGTCTACATAGCAGAGATCGCCGCCCCGATCCTAAAGAGGGGCGGTTTGAGGAATGCGCATGAACCAGATCGTGCCGCTCATGGCCGAGACGACGCCGATGGTCGATCCATTCGGCCGTTCCATCACCTATCTCCGCGTCTCGGTGACGGATCGGTGCGATTTCCGCTGTGTCTATTGCATGGCCGAGGACATGACGTTTCTGCCGAAGCGGGACGTGCTGTCGCTAGAGGAACTGGACCGGCTGTGCAGCGCGTTCATCGCGAAGGGCGTACGACGGCTGCGGCTGACCGGTGGCGAGCCGCTGGTTCGCCGCAACATCATGTCGCTGGTCCGCTCGCTCGGTCGCCATATCGAGAGCGGCCAGCTCGACGAACTGACTCTCACCACCAACGGCTCGCAGCTCGCGCGCTTTGCGTCCGAACTGGCGGATGCCGGCGTGCGCCGCATCAATGTTTCGATCGATACGCTGGACCCGGCTCGCTTCCGCGCGATCACGCGCTGGGGTGACCTCGACAAAGTCATGGCGGGCCTCGATGCCGCCCAGACGGCGGGTCTGAAGGTCAAGATCAACGCCGTCGCGCTCAAGGGCGTCAACGAGCATGAGATCGACGATCTCCTGCGTTTCGCGCATGGGCGCGGCATGGATCTCACGCTGATCGAAACGATGCCGCTCGGCGAGATCGAGGGCGATCGCACGGAGCAGTACCTGCCGCTTTCGACCGTCCGCGCGCGGCTCGAGGAGCAGTGGACGCTGACCGACATCCCCTACAAGACGGGCGGCCCCGCGCGTTATGTGGAAGTCGCCGAGACGGGCGGGCGGCTCGGCTTCATCACGCCGCTGACCCATAATTTCTGCGAGACCTGCAACCGGGTCCGCATCACCTGTACGGGCACCCTGTTCATGTGCCTCGGCCAGGAGGACGCGACCGACCTGCGCGCGCCGCTGCGCGCATCCGAGAACGACGCGCTGCTTTCCGCGGCGATCGATGAAGCGATCGGGCGCAAGCCCAAGGGCCATGATTTCATCATAGACCGCGATCATCGCCGCCCGGCGCTGGGTCGTCACATGAGCATGACCGGCGGGTAGTTTCGCCCGGATCGTTCGCTTTTATGTTGCGCTGCACACGGCGCGTTGCTGTCGGCTTTGCGCGTTTTTCTGTCTTTGCATGTATTTCGGACCGCCGGCGGCGTCGCTTCGGTTGCTTCGTGCCGGTTTATTGGTCAATCTTGCCAGGTCAGGCCCCAACCGCCCGACCCGGATCATCTGCGGCGCCGCGCTGCCGCGCATAGCCTGAAGTTCCATGCCCGCCCTGGCCGACAATTCTCGTGGCATCATCATGATGGTGCTTTCGAACCTTGCCTTCATCATCAACGACACCTGGATCAAGCTGGTCAGCGAGGGGCTCCCGACCGGGCAGATTCTCGTCATCCGGGGCTCGATCTCCTTTGCGCTGATCTGCCTGGTCGTTTTCGCGACGGGCACGCATCGGCAATGGCGCGCCGTCTGCAACAGCCTGGTGGCGTGGCGGACGGTCGGCGAGATCGGAGCGACGGTGCTCTATCTCTATGCGCTGTTCAACATGCCGATCGCCAATGTCTCGGCGATCGGACAGATCGTGCCGCTGATGACGACCGCGGCGGCGGCCGTCTTTCTGGCGGAGCCGGTCGGTTGGCGCAGGTGGACGGCGATCGCCGTCGGCTTTTTCGGCGTGCTGCTGATCATGCGGCCGAGCGTCTCCGGCTTCGACCTGTTCTCGCTGGCGGCATTGGGCTCGATGGGCTTCATCACGCTGCGCGATCTCGTCACGCGCGAAATGGCGCCGGGCGTGCCGACGCTGCTCGTGGTCGCGATCACGGCGGCCGCGATGACGGCTACAGGAGCCACCATGTCGCTGGCCGAGACCTGGCCGGTTCCGAACGCGCGGCAATGGACGATTCTGAGTGCCGCGTCGGTGTTGCTGCTGTTCGGCTACGGCACGTCGATCCTGGCGATGCGCTATGGCGCGATGGCCGTGGTCGCCCCGTTCCGATATTCCGGAATCCTGTTTGCCGTGATCCTCGGCTACATGGTCTGGGGCGACGTGCCGGACGTGCTGACGCTGGTCGGCACGCTCATTGTCGTGGCGACCGGCGTCTACACCTTCCGGCGCGAAATGCGGCTGGCGCGGATCGCCGAGCCGGCAGCCGTCAACCCGCCCAGTGGGTGACGATTGCGTTCAGGTCCGGACGCGCGCGGTCGGCAGGGCGTTCCGTCTGGCGGCCTAGATGGATGAACCCGGCGACGCGTTCTCCCGCCTGCACGCCCAGAATGGCGGCAGCCTCAGGATCGCGTCCCGGCCATTTCAGCAGCCATTGCGTGGCGTAGCCATGGGCTGACGCGGCAAGAATCAGGTTCATGCCGACGGCGCCGGAACCGAGGATCTGGTCCCATTCGGGAATGCGGGACGTCGGATCGGGCCGGCTGACAACGACGACCGTGACCGGGGCGCGCATCATGTAGAGCGTCCACATATCGCGCTTGGAATCGTCGAGGCCAGGATTGCGCGCGGCGTAGAGCGCATCGAAGCGCTGGCCGGAAAGCTGGCGGGCTTCGCCTTCGATGACGATGAATCGCCAGGGCGCCAGGCGGCCGTGATCGGGCGATCGCGCCGCGATCTTCAGGATGCGCTCGAGATGCTCAGGGGGAATCGGCATCGGGTCGAAGGCCCGCATCGGAACCGAGCGGCGGGTCTCCAGCTTGGCCAGCATGTTGGGCGAGAATTGCAGTTCGAAGGAGTCGTCGTAGATGGGAACGGCAGCCGTCGCCGGAGCGGCGTGGTGGGCAGGGCCCTGATCATTCATGGGGGGCAGGCTTTCGTCTTCGGTCGCGGTGACGTCGGAGAAATGCGCCCGGCAGGACGGATTTGCAAGGGAGCCGGGCGGTCCTGCGGCCTTACATTCCATGCGTGCGCGGCGAATTTCCCCGCCGCTGTGGCCCGGATTCGACAGCCAGCGAACGGAAAACCGGGGGGATGCGCCCCATAGGGGTGCATTCGGGAGCGCGATCAAATCGTTGTGAGCTTGCGCCATGTGGGCCGTGCGGCCACGGCGGGCAGGGACGAACGCAGGTTCGCCGACGGATGGCGTGCCGCATGGACGCTGAAAGGGCAGGTCGTGACACCGCCGAAAGCGGCGGCCGGCGGCGGTCGACGTGCGGCGGCGAGCATGCCATGGTTGCGCCCTCGCAACCACCTGGAGTTACTTCATGACGGATCTCGGCCTTCGCCCGCTCGTTCCCACCCTGCATCAGCTGGCCGAGAGTGCCGTCTATGACGATCGCAACAATCGGTTTCTCTATTGCGACATCCTCGACAAGTCGATCCACGCGGTCGACCTCGCGACGGGCGATACTAAGGTCTGGCGGTTTCCGACCGTGGTCGGCTCGTTCGGCTTGACCGAGAGCGGTCGTTTCGTCGTGGCGCTTCGCGACAGCGTCGTGCTGTTCGATCCCGAGACGGAAGAGAGCCGGACGCTCGTCGAAATCGAAGCGGATATGCCGGATACGCGCCTGAATGACGGCAAGGTCGGACCGGATGGCTGCTTCTGGGTCGGCACCATGGACGCGAATCGCCAGCCGGTCTGCGCGCTCTACCGGGTCTCGCCGGATGGCACCGTCGAAAAGAAGATCGACGGCCTGATGGTGTCCAATGGCCTCGCCTTCAGCCCGGATGGGCGCACCATGTTCCACTCGGATTCGCGCGGCCCCTGGATCGACCGCTGGGCGTTCGACCCGGCGACGGGCGAGATCAGCGAACGCAAGCGGATCGCCGTGCTCGACGATACGATCGGCCGGCCGGACGGCGGTGCGACCGATGCCGAGGGCAATTACTGGAGCGCCGGCGTTTCGGGCGCCAAGCTCAACCAGTTCTCGCCGGAAGGCGAGTTGCTGGCGAGCTACGACGTTCCGGCGGCATCGCCGACCATGCCGGCCTTTGGCGGCCCGGACATGAAGACGCTCTTCCTGACCAGCCTGCGCGACGGCCGCACCGAGGAACAGCTGCAGCGCTGGCCGCTCACGGGCTCGGTCTTCATCGGGACTTCGCCCGTCGCCGGCTCGCCGGTCTCGCGTTTCCGCGACGTCTGATTTTCTTGGGGAGGGGTCTTTACCTCTCCCCAAATGAAACCTTCGCCCAAAACACCGTTGTCATCATCCTGAAGTGCCCGGCGCAGCCGGGCCTCGAAGGAGGGTTCAGGGGGGCTTCCCGGCGCGGCTGGGCCACAGCGCGAGGCATTCCGGCAGCGCTGCCAGTTTACTGGATCCTCCTTCGAGGCTTCGCGCGCGAAGCCCCCTCAGGATGCTGGTCGAGATTGGGAGATCCTTCCGGCTCTCAGCGTTGTCGGCGCCGCCCTATTCTTCCGGCGGCAGCGGACGGGATTTGCGCGTGGCGTCGATCGCCACGAAGGTGAAGGTCGCTTCCGTCACCTTTGTGACGTCATTGCTTTCACGATTGCGCCGCCAGGCCTCGACGAAGACGCGCATCGACGATCGCCCGGTCGTGAGGATGCGCCCGTAGATAGTGACCTCGTCGCCGACGAAGACCGGGCTCAGAAACGACATGCCATCCACAGACGCCGTCACGGTGCGTCCGCGCGCGCGGCGTGTCGCGATCGTGCTCGCTCCCAGATCCATTTGCGACATCAGCCAACCGCCGAAAATGTCGCCGGCCGGATTGGTGTCGTGCGGCATGGCGATGGTGCGGATGACAGGGATGGTCGTCGAATGGGGAAAGTCGGGCGCGTTCTGGGCGGTCATCGTGCCTCCTGGGAGTTGAATCTGTTGAAACGAAACGGGGCGCCCGAAGGCGCCCCGCTGATAGTGCATCCTGATTCGGTCAGACCGAGAAGTACATGTCGAATTCGACCGGATGCGGGGTGTGCTCGAAGCGGATGACTTCTTCCATCTTGAGCTCGATATAAGCGTCGATCATCGACTTCGAGAAGACGCCGCCTTCGAGCAGGTAGCCATGGTCCTTCTCTAGCGAGGCGAGCGCTTCGCGCAGCGAGCCGCAAACCGTCGGGATCTTCTTCAGTTCCTTGGGGGGCAGGTCATAGAGGTTCTTGTCCATCGCGGCGCCGGGATGGATCTTGTTCTTGATGCCGTCGAGGCCGGCCATGAGCATGGCTGCGAAGGCGAGGTAGGGGTTCGCGCCCGGATCGGGGAAGCGGACTTCGACGCGCTTCGCCTTGGGCGAGGTCGCGAACGGGATACGGCAGGAAGCCGAACGGTTGCGCGCCGAGTAGGCGAGCAGCACGGGAGCCTCGTAGCCCGGGACCAGACGCTTGTAGGAGTTGGTCAGCGGGTTGGTAAAGGCGTTCAGCGACTTGGCATGCTTGATGATGCCGCCGATGTAGTACAGGCAGGTCTCGGACAGGTCGGCATATTCGTTGCCAGCGAAGACCGGCTTGCCTTCCTTCCAGATCGACTGGTGGACGTGCATGCCCGAGCCGTTATCGCCGTAAACCGGCTTCGGCATGAAGGTGGCCGTCTTGCCATACGAGTTCGCGACGTTGTGGATCGCGTACTTGTAGATCTGCATGTGGTCGGCCATCGTCACGAGCGTGCCGAACTTGACACCCAGCTCGTGCTGCGCCGAAGCCACTTCGTGGTGGTGCTTCTCGACGACGACGCCCATGGACTGCATCGCGGCCAGCATGTCGCCGCGCATGTCCTGGAGGCTGTCGATCGGGGGAACGGGGAAGTAGCCGCCCTTGGTCTTGACGCGGTGGCCGAGGTTGCCGCTCTCGTAATCGGTGTCGGAGTTGGTCGGCAGCTCGATGTCGTCGAGCTTGAAGCCCGTGTTGTACGGGGTGGCCGAGAACTTGACGTCGTCGAAGACGAAGAATTCAGCTTCCGGGCCGACATAGATCGTGTCGCCGATCTTGGTCTGCTTCAGGTAGGCTTCGGCCTTCTTGGCAATGCCGCGCGGGTCGCGGTCATAGGCTTCGCCGGTCGTCGGCTCGAGCACATCGCAAACGATCGAGAGGGTCGACTGCGCGAAGAAGGGGTCGATGGTCGCCGTTGCCGGATCGGGCATCAGCAGCATGTCGGATTCGTTGATGGCCTTCCAACCGGCGATCGACGAGCCGTCGAACATCGTGCCTTCGGCGAAGATTTCTTCGTCGATCATGCCGATGTCGAACGTCACATGCTGCCACTTGCCGCGCGGATCCGTGAAGCGGAAATCCACATACTTCACGTCCTGCTCCTTGATGAGCTTCAGGACATCATTCGCGGTCGTCATAACTCTCTTCCTTCTATCAGGTGAACTGTGCCCGGTCGTGGCTGAGGCAAACAGGTAGCCGGCGAGGCCGGCAGGAGGGGGAGTGCCGGCAAAAGGTCGCCGGCGAGAAATGAGGGGCTTAGATCGCGTCCAGGCCGCTTTCGCCCGTGCGAATGCGAACTGCTTCTTCGATGTTGGAAACGAAAATCTTGCCGTCGCCAATGCGACCGGTTTGCGCGGCCTTGCGAATGGCGTCCACCGCGCGTTCGACGAGTTCGTCGCCCAGCACGATCTCGACCTTCACCTTCGGCAGGAAGTCGACCACATATTCCGCGCCGCGATACAGCTCGGTGTGTCCCTTCTGCCGGCCGAAGCCCTTGGCCTCGGTGACGGTGATGCCTTGCAGGCCAACTTCCTGCAGCGCTTCCTTCACTTCATCGAGCTTGAACGGCTTGATGATGGCTTCGATCTTTTTCATTGCCTCCGCATCTCCGAATGCTTGCCTCTAGTGCCTGCCCAACCTGGCCGATGTGACCGGCCTGGCCAATCACTTGCAGGCTCCGTGCCAATTGCCGATCTCGCTGGAAAACGCCGGAAAAATGGGCTCATCGCATTGCATCATAGCGCGTATCGCGCAAAAGCGATCCGCCAATTGTCCATTATATAGGCAAATGAACAACAAGTTGGCACAGAGCCCGTCTTGGCGCTGCTGCCTTAACGACCGTTTCGCGCCAGCCATCCGTCGGCCATACGCATGTCGATGCCGTGTTCAGCGCCGAAAGCGGGCAAATCCTCACGGTTCATGCGGCCATCCAGCACTTCGCCGATCGCGAACAGATTGAGCGAACGCGTGCCACTGCGACAATGTGCCAGCACCGGTCCGTCCGTATTGGCCAGCACGGCCTGCAGCCCGCGGACGTCGAGCTCGCTGATCGAGGGACCCGTGACCGGAATGTGGGCATAAGCCATCCCGGCGTTCGTGGCCGCCTCCGCTTCCTCGGCCGAGGCGGGCTGCGATGCCTCTTCGCCCTCGGGACGATTGTTGATGACGGCCTTGTAGCCGAGGCCCGCAAGCGTTGCGAAATCCTCGATTTCGATCTGTCCGGCGATGGAGAGCTTGTCATTGATCTTGATGAGATCGGTCATGGGCGGTTCCCCGTTGGCGGTGAAGGTTGGCGGAGAACTTATCGCAGCGCGGCAAATGAACAACCGTGTCCTCCACGACAAAGTTCGGAATTGGGTCGGATAGCTTGGTCCCATGCCTTGCGGGCGGTTGCGGCCCTGCCGGTGCCGCGCCACTCTGCCCCGAAGGCGCGCAGGCAGACCGGCTGTTTTCCGGGACAGCCCAGAGGAGGGCGAAGAGGTATGATCGAGCTATTGGACCCGGCCGAGATGGCTGAAGCCGACCGCCTGACGATTGCAGCGGGCACGCCGGGCATCGTCCTGATGGAAGCGGCGGGCCGCGCCGTGGCCGACGTCGCCGCGCGATCGCCGCTCGGAACGCGCATCGCGATTGCCTGCGGCCCCGGCAATAATGGCGGCGATGGCTTTGTCGCGGGGCGAATCCTGATGGCGCGCGGATACCGCTTGCAACTGGGTCTGCTTGGCTCGATCGCTGCCCTCAAGGGCGATGCGGCGCTGGCTGCCGCCGAATGGCGCGGCGAGACATTGCCGCTCGCCGACCTCGATTTCGGCGGCGCGGACCTGATCATAGACGCTCTGTTCGGCGCCGGTCTCGATCGGCCGATCGAAGGTCCTGCGGCAGCCGCGATCGCCGCGATCAATGCGTCGAAGGCGCGCGTCGTCGCCGTGGACCTTCCTAGCGGCATCCATGGCGGGACCGGACAGGTGCTGGGCGTCGCGGTCCGGGCCGACGATAGCGTCACCTTCTTCCGTCCGAAGCCCGGCCATGTGCTGATGCCGGGCAGGGCGCATGCCGGCCGCCTGACGGTGGCGGATATCGGTATCCGTCCCCAGGTGCTGGACGCGATCCAGCCCCGCACCGCGCTCAACCGGCCCGAACTGTGGCTGCCGCACCTGCCGACGCCGAAAGTCGACGGCCACAAGTATGATCGCGGCCATGCCCTCGTCGTTTCCGGCGGCATGACGCAGACGGGGGCGGCGCGGCTGGTTGCGCGCGCCGCGCTGCGCATCGGGGCAGGGCTGGTGACGATGGCGTCGCCGCCCGACGCGCTCGCGGTCCACGCGGCGCATCTGACCTCGATCATGCTGAAGCGCATGGAAGGGGCGGCCGGACTGTCGGAACTGCTTGCCGACAAGCGACTGAATGTCGTCGCGATCGGCCCTGGCCTCGGCCCGGTCGACGTTTCGCTGCCCTTGGTCGAGGCGGCTTTGGCGTCCGACGCGTCGATCGTTCTGGACGCGGATGGCATTTCGGCATTCCGCGAGGATCCGGACCGGCTCTTCGCGGCTCTTCGCAAGCGGAGCGCACCGGTCGTGCTGACGCCGCATGACGGCGAGTTTGCGCGGCTGTTCCCGGATCTGGCGAGCCTGCCCGGCAAGCTCGACCGCGCCCGCCAGGCGGCGGCGCGCTCCGGCGCCATCGTTTTGCTGAAAGGCGCCGACACCACCGTCGCGGAACCGGCGGGCCGCGCGGCGATCGCCGACAATGCGCCGCCCTTTCTTGCAACCGCCGGATCGGGCGATACGCTGGCCGGCATGATCACCGGCCTGCTCGCGGAAGGCATGCCCGCCTTCGAGGCGGCGGCCGCGGCTGTATGGCTCCATGGCGACGCCGGCGTGGTTCTCGGGCGCGGTTTGATCGCGGATGACCTGGCGGACGCGCTTCCCCGTGTGTTTGCGCGGCTTTTCGTTTGACCCTGCGACCGCTAGTGCTATAGAGGCCCCACCTTGGCCGGAGCCTAGCTGCGACCGGTTATTGCGGGCGTGGTGGAATTGGTAGACACAGCAGGTTTAGGTCCTGCCGCCTCGCGGTTTGGGGGTTCGAGTCCCTCCGCCCGTACCAACGTCCGGAATAAGCCGTGAAAGCAGCCGGGCGAAACGCCAAAGACCGATCGGAACAAGACAGAAAGCGCTGAACATGCAGGTGACCGAGACCCTCTCAGAGGGCCTGAAACGTGAACTCCAGATCGTGGTGCCGGCGACCGAACTCGACAGCCGCCTTTCGGCGCGTCTGGAAGAGATGAAGGGCCAGGTCCAGCTCAAGGGCTTCCGTCCAGGCAAAGTGCCGGTCGCGCATCTGCGCCGGATCTACGGCAAGTCGGCCATGGCCGAGATCGTTCAGAACGTCCTGAACGAGAACGCTCGCAAGACGCTTGAAGAGCGCGGCGAACGTGCTGCCATGCAGCCGAGCTTCGATCTGCCCGAGGACGAGTCCGATGCTGGCGAAGTGCTCGCCGGCAAGAAGGACCTCGCCTACAAGATGACCTATGAAGTCCTGCCGAAGTTCGAACTCGGCGATTTCAAGGGCATTAAGATCGAGCGTCCGGTTGCGGAAGTCTCCGACGAGGAAGTCGAGACCGAGCTCAAGCGGCTCGCGCGCGATTCCGCTGAATATGCGCCGAAGGATGGCGCGGCTGCCGATGGCGACCGCCTGACCATTTCCTATCTCGGCAAGCTCGACGGCGAGCCCTTCGAGGGCGGCGCCGACGACAATGCGTTCGTGACGATCGGCTCCGGCCGCTTCATCCCGGGCTTCGAGGAGCAGCTCGCTGGCGCCAAGGCCGGCGAAGAGCGCGTCCTGAACGTGACCTTCCCCGAGGAATACGGCGCGAAGCAGCTGGCCGGCAAGGCCGCTACTTTCGACGTCGTCGTCAAGGAAGTGTCGGCTCCGGCCGAGACGACCATCGACGACGAATGGGCGAAGAAGTTCGGCATCGAATCGCTCGATGAGCTGAAGGCAACGATGCGCCAGCAGCTCGAGAGCCAGCTCGGCTCCGCGACCCGCACGAAGGTCAAGCGCCAGCTGCTCGACCAGCTCGACGAGAAGCATGCCTTCGAACTGCCGCCGACCATGGTTGAACAGGAATTCCAGAACGTCTGGAACCAGGTCACCCAGGATCTGCAGCGTTCGGGCCGCAGCTTCGCTGACGAGGACACGACGGAAGAAGCCGCCAAGGCCGACTACCGCAAGATCGCCGAGCGCCGCGTGCGCCTTGGCCTCGTGCTGTCGGAAATCGGCGAGCAGAACTCGATCCAGGTCACCGATGAGGAAGTGCAGCGCGCTCTCGTCGACCGGATCCGTCAGTTCCCGGGCCAGGAAAAGCAGGTTTACGACTTCTACCGCGAGAACCCGGACGCGCTGGCAAGCCTGCGCGCGCCGATCTTCGAAGAGAAGGTTGTCGACTACGTGCTGGGCCTCGCGGAGATCACCGACAAGACGGTGTCCCGCGAAGATCTGATGAAGGATGACGAGGAAGAAGCGAAGGCCTGATCGGCTTTCGCTGAACTCTGAGGACCGGGCAAGCCCGCGTCCATCACGACAAGGATACTCCGGCCAGAGCCGGGGTATCCGACGCGCCGGCGGAACGGTAGCGATGCGACGGGGATCCGCGATCTCGACCGCATCGGGGATGACGATCTGCGAAAGGGCCTTCCGCCACCCCTTTCGAACGCAGTCGGCGTACCATATGTATGGGCCTTCGAGCCCCGGGAATCGGTCGTACCGAGTGAGGTCGGGCCGGGGCATCTCAAGGTATTTGTGGCAGTCCACTGCGCCGAAGGAAGATCATGAAAGATCCTGTCGACCTCTATATGAGTACTCTGGTTCCGATGGTGGTCGAGCAGACCAACCGTGGCGAACGCGCTTATGACATTTATTCGCGACTGCTGAAGGAGCGGATCATTTTCGTCACGGGTCCCGTCGAGGACTACATGGCGACGCTGATCACCGCCCAGCTTCTCTTCCTCGAGGCCGAGAACCCGAAGAAAGAGATCGCGATGTATATCAACTCGCCGGGCGGCGTCGTCTCGTCCGGCCTGGCGATCTACGACACGATGCAGTTCATCAAGCCGGCCGTGTCGACGCTCTGCGTCGGACAGGCTGCCTCGATGGGTTCGTTGCTCCTGACCGCCGGCGAGAAGGGCATGCGCTTCGCGCTGCCGAACGCCCGCGTCATGGTGCACCAGCCCTCCGGCGGCTACCAGGGCCAGGTGACCGACATCCTGATCCATGCCCGTGAGGTCGAGAGCCTGCGCAAGCGGCTCAACGAGATCTATGTGCATCACACGGGTCAGGACATGAAGACCGTTGAAGACGCGCTCGAGCGCGACAACTTCATGGTCGCCGAGCGGGCCGTCGAATTCGGCCTGATCGACCAGGTCCTGACGAGCCGCGACGCGCTCGACGCGATCAAGAAGGACTGACCGGATCACGCTGGGATCCGCCCTTCCGGAGCTAGGTCGGCTGTTCGTCAGCCGACCGCGACATTAAGTATATATTGATCATGTCGCGATTAGCATGATTGGATCACAATCTTCGGATTGTCTCCGTCGGTAGGGACAGCAGGGTCCGAATTTTCGACCGCTGGCTGGACGGAAGTCGAGCCGGAAGAGACATCGAAGAAAGTCGTTTGGAGGTTCCGAGCCTGAACGACAGCGAGGTAGACGGATGAGCAAAGTCAGCGGAAGCGACACCAAGAATACGCTCTATTGCTCGTTTTGCGGCAAGAGCCAGCATGAGGTGCGCAAGCTGATCGCAGGCCCGACCGTGTTCATCTGCGATGAATGCGTCGAGCTGTGCATGGACATCATTCGCGAGGAATCGAAGTCCTCGCTGGTGAAATCGCGCGACGGCGTTCCCACGCCGCTCGAGATCTGCGCGGTCCTCGATGATTATGTGATCGGCCAGCGCCACGCCAAGCGCGTGCTGTCGGTTGCCGTTCACAACCACTACAAGCGGCTGAACCACGCGGCGAAGAACAACGACGTCGAGTTGTCCAAGTCGAACATCCTGCTGATCGGCCCGACCGGTTGCGGCAAGACGCTGCTCGCGCAGACGCTCGCCCGCATCCTCGACGTGCCGTTCACGATGGCCGACGCGACGACCCTGACCGAGGCTGGCTATGTCGGCGAGGATGTCGAGAACATCATCCTCAAGCTGCTGCAGTCGGCTGACTACAATGTCGAGCGGGCCCAGCGCGGCATCGTCTATATCGACGAGGTCGACAAGATCTCCCGCAAGTCGGACAACCCGTCCATCACGCGAGACGTGTCGGGCGAGGGCGTCCAGCAGGCGCTTCTGAAGATCATGGAAGGCACGGTTGCCTCCGTGCCGCCCCAGGGCGGCCGCAAGCACCCGCAGCAGGAGTTCCTGCAGGTCGACACGACGAACATCCTGTTCATCTGTGGCGGCGCCTTCGCGGGTCTTGAGAAGATCATTTCGGATCGCGGTCGCTCGACCTCGATCGGCTTCGGCGCCCGCGTTTCGGCGCCGGAAGATCGCCGCACCGGCGAACTGTTCCGCAATGTCGAGCCTGAGGATCTGCTGAAGTTCGGTCTGATCCCGGAATTCGTCGGTCGTCTGCCGGTCCTGGCGACGCTCGAGGATCTCGACGAGCCGGCGCTGATCACCATCCTGACCGAGCCCAAGAACGCTCTGGTCAAGCAGTACCAGCGTCTGTTCGAGATGGAGAATGTCGAGCTGACCTTCCATCCCGACGCTTTGTCGGCGATCGCCAAGAAGGCCATCGAGCGCAAGACCGGCGCCCGCGGCCTCCGCTCGATCATGGAAGCGATCCTGCTCGAGACGATGTTCGACCTGCCTGGCCTCGACGGCGTTCAGGAAGTCGTCATCTCGGCCGAGGTCGTCGACGGTTCGGCCCGCCCGCTCTACATCTATGCGGAGCGGCAGGAAGATGCCGTTGCCAACGCCGGCGCGTAAACGCAGGCTGCCATAGCGATTTGAACGGCGGGGCATGTCCCCGCCGTTTTTTTGTCCAGCACTGGAAACGAGCGAGGCCACCGATTTCGATGGCCGATCCTGCGGGCCGGCGGCCGGTTTCCGCCGATTTGCTGCGGCTTTGCGGCAACAGCGGGGAGGGTAGGCGATCTATCCTAAGGCCGTCGATGAAAACCCGGATCGGAACCGCATTCTGCATCGCCCGGACAACTTGACACCCTGATGGTGCAACGCCACCTAATGGACAACGCATCGCAAGATGCTCCGACCCCTGAGTCGATCCGCCGGCTAATCCTCCCAAGCCGGTGGCTCATCTCCCAAGCCGAACGGTGCCAAATTTGGGCCGTACCCGGTTCGAAAGGAATGCCTCATGACAGCTGATACCAAGCGTTCGATCGGCCTCGAAGCAGGCGACGAACTCTATCCGGTCCTGCCGCTGCGTGACATCGTCGTGTTCCCGCATATGATCGTGCCGCTTTTCGTCGGGCGAGAAAAGTCGATCCGTGCGCTGGAAGAGGTGATGCGGGCGGACAAGCAGATCCTGCTGGCGACCCAGCAGAATGCCAGCGACGACGATCCGTCGCCGGAGGCGATCTTCCCCGTCGGCACCCTCGCCAGCGTGCTGCAGCTGCTGAAGCTGCCGGACGGAACGGTCAAGGTTCTGGTCGAGGGCATCGCCCGCGCCGAGATCCAGCGCTACACCGACCATGAATCCTATTACGAGGCCTATGCCACGGTGCTTGTCGACGACTTCGGCGACAAGGTCGAGGTCGAGGCTCTGTCGCGCTCGGTGGTTACCGAGTTCGAGAACTATGTAAAGCTGAACAAGAAGGTCTCGCCCGAGGTCGTCGGCGCGGTCACGCAGATCGACGATTATTCGAAGCTGGCCGACACGGTCGCCTCGCATCTCGCCATCAAGATCCCGGAGAAGCAGGCCATTCTGGCTCTGCCGACCGTCGGTGCGCGCCTGGAGCGTGTGCTGGGCCTGATGGAGAGCGAGATTTCGGTTCTTCAGGTGGAAAAGCGCATCCGCTCCCGCGTCAAGCGGCAGATGGAGAAGACCCAGCGCGAGTACTATTTGAACGAGCAGATGAAGGCGATCCAGAAGGAACTGGGCGACCAGGAGGACGGCAAGGACGAACTCGCCGAACTCGAGGAGCGCATCGCCAAGACCAAGCTGTCGAAGGAAGCCAACGAGAAGGCGATGGGCGAGCTGAAGAAGCTCCGCCAGATGTCGCCGATGTCGGCCGAAGCGACGGTGGTCCGCAACTATCTCGACTGGCTGCTCGGCATTCCGTGGGGCAAGCGCTCCAAGGTCAAGCACGACCTGCGTTTCGCGCAGGAGGTGCTCGATGCCGATCACTACAGCCTCGACAAGGTCAAGGACCGGATCATCGAGTATCTGGCCGTGCAGAGCCGCGCCAACACGCTGAAGGGGCCGATCCTGTGCCTCGTCGGCCCTCCGGGTGTCGGCAAGACCTCGCTGGCTCGTTCGATCGCCAAGGCGACCGGCCGTGAATATGTCCGCATGTCGCTCGGCGGCGTGCGCGACGAGGCCGAGATCCGTGGCCATCGGCGCACCTATATCGGCTCGATGCCCGGCAAGGTCATCCAGTCGATGAAGAAGGCGAAGAAGGCCAATCCGCTCTTCCTGCTCGACGAGATCGACAAGATGGGCCAGGACTTCCGCGGCGATCCGTCTTCGGCGCTGCTCGAGGTGTTGGATCCGGAGCAGAACAGCACGTTCAACGATCATTACCTCGAGGTCGACTACGACCTGTCGAACGTGATGTTCGTGACGACCGCCAACACGCTGAACATCCCCGGCCCGTTGATGGACCGTATGGAGATCATCCGGATCGCCGGATACACCGAGGATGAGAAGCTGGCGATCGCCAAGAACCACCTGTTGCCGAAGGTCGTGAAGAACCACGGCCTGAACGACAAGGAATTCTCGCTGGACGACGAGGCGCTGCGTTTCGTCATCCGTCGCTACACGCGGGAAGCCGGCGTCCGGAGTCTTGAGCGCGAGTTGGCCACGTTGGCCCGCAAGGCGGTCAAGGACATCCTGTTGAAGAAGGTGAAGGCGGTCGAGGTCAACGAGAAGGTCGTCGAGGAATATCTCGGCGTCCCGCATTATCGCTACGGCGAGGCGGAGCTCGAGGATCAGGTCGGCGTCGTGACGGGCCTCGCTTGGACGGAAGTCGGCGGCGAGATCCTGACGATCGAAGGCGTCATGATGCCTGGCAAGGGCCGCATGACCGTCACCGGCAACCTGCGCGACGTGATGAAGGAATCGATCTCGGCGGCGGCATCCTATGTCCGCTCGCGGGCCGTCGATTTCGGCATCGAGCCGCCGCTGTTCGACCGGCGCGACATCCACGTGCACGTGCCGGAAGGCGCGACGCCCAAGGATGGACCTTCGGCCGGCATCGCGATGGTGACGGCGATCGTCTCGACCATGACTGGCATCGCCGTCCGCAAGGACGTCGCCATGACGGGTGAGATCACGCTGCGCGGTCGCGTCCTGCCGATCGGCGGATTGAAGGAAAAGCTGCTCGCGGCGCTGCGCGCCGGGATCAAGACGGTGATGATTCCCGAGGACAATGCCAAGGATCTCGCCGAGATCCCGGACAATGTGAAGAACGGACTCGAGATCATTCCGGTCGCCCGTATGGACGATGTCCTGGCACACGCTCTGGTGCGCAAGCCGGAGCCGATCACATGGGATGAGAGCAAGGTGGTGGCCGATAAAACGGTCGTTGCCGAGGACGATCCGGCATCGGCTCTGACTGCTCACTAACGGCTCAATCCTGCGAAAACGGAGACGCCCGCCCCCTCGGCGGGCGTTTTCATGCGCTATTTCACCGAAATATCGGCCAGAAGCGCAGAATTCCGCCAGTTTCGCTTGCCTTTGGCCTCGTTTTCAGTGATTTCTCGCGCTTGGTCGGGTCATGCGAATCGTCCCGGCTCAAGACCTGAGAAAGGATCATCCATGGCTAACAAGAACGATCTCATCGCTGCCGTCGCCGAGCGTACCGGCACGTCCAAGGCCGCCGCCGCCGAGGCTGTCGACGCCACGTTCGACGTGATCACGGCTGCCCTGAAGTCGGGTGACGAGGTCAAGATCATTGGCTTCGGCAATTTTAGCGTCGCCGCGCGCGCCGCGAGCGAAGGCCGCAATCCGCGTACCGGCGAGACGATCCAGATCGCCGCTTCCAAGACGCCGAAGTTCAAGGCCGGCAAGGGCCTGAAGGACGCCGTCAACTAAGCCATTCCTGGCTTGTTGGGTTTCTACGGCCTTGCGCTTCCCGCGCGAGGCCGTTTTATTTTGTGCGTGCGACGGAAAGGTCCGCTTTCCGGACTTGTAAGGCAGGGCGCTTTTCGCCTACACGTCTCGGCGCTGCAGGACACTGCGGGCGATTAGCTCAGTTGGTAGAGCGCCTCGTTTACACCGAGGATGTCGGGAGTTCGAGTCTCTCATCGCCCACCATACCTCCGCGCCACGCGCGCCGGCCTCCTGCGCCCATCTCTCTTCTTCCCTGCTCTGATCCCCGTGTTAGGCTCACAATCCCTTCCTGGGGCCTCTGTGTCGATTTCGCCGTGAGCACTCTCGGCCGGGTGAACGAAATGTGCGGCTCATGCGCATCCTGTCGCCTAGTCCATACACAGGGAAGGGCGGTTTTGGCCGGTTCCAGCGGTTTTCGCCGGCTTATCCGGTTTTCCACAATACCGCTGGATCGCGTGCTTGACTTGGATAGGTCGGTACCGTACTTCAGCGCTCAACACGACGCGGCGACGAGCTGCGGCGCCCCCGGAAGGGGACCCCAGCGGGGGTGTAGCTCAGTTGGTTAGAGCGCCGGCCTGTCACGCCGGAGGTCGCGGGTTCGAGCCCCGTCACTCCCGCCATTCATTTTACCAAGCCTCGGATTGCAATGCATCCATCGGCTTGGATACGGATTGGAAGCCATCACGGACCTCTCGGGTTCGATCCGCTTCCGGTTCCTCTGCACGATGCGGCCAAGGCCGTATTGACCCGAAAGGGGCACCCGCGGGGGTGTAGCTCAGTTGGTTAGAGCGCCGGCCTGTCACGCCGGAGGTCGCGGGTTCGAGCCCCGTCACTCCCGCCATTTTTTCCCAATCTCCATCGACATCATTTTGCAGCGGTTGGCGCGCGCCGTGCGTTGCGCTCGCGCGGCGGTTGCATATCTCGCCTGTGCCTCTATGACTGCGCGGAGCCGTCTTTCCCAAGAGAGCCCGCCGATGCCGACCGACGTTGCCCCGCCATCCCCAAGCGTAGATCCTGCCAAGATCCGGCGCTCGCTCCTGCTGGCGCTGGCCGTGGTGGCGCCATGGGCCGTGGGCATCGCCGTCGGGGAGGCCGGGAACGGTTCCGTTGCCGCCTTTGGCGCGTACCTGCTGATCGTTTCTTTCCCGACCGTGCCGCTTGTCCGGCCGTTTGCCACGCTCGGGGCCTCCGCGCTGATCCTGAGCTTCTTCGCAGGCCTCGGCGCAAGCATCGCGCTCGGTAGCCCCGCCTTCTTTATCGTCGCCATTCTGGCCGCGCTCGCGCAGGCTGCCGCCGAACTCCGGGGCGGCCCCCTGCGCCTGCCGGTGGCATTGGGCGCGCTGGCCTTCTTCCTGGCGGTCGGTCAAATGCCCGCGGGCGGATGGCTGACCTATGGCGGTCTCTTTCTCGCTGGCGCGCTTTGGGGCGGCCTCGTCGCGGCCGCTGTCCTTCCCAGGGCGCCGGCGAAGCCCGCTCCGAAGGGAGAAGGGGAGGCTGCCGCTGCGCGCTTTCTCGGCGCTGCGGCGGTGACGAGCCTGCTCGGCTCGCTGGCGGCGGTCTTTGTGCCAAGTTCGCATCCGGGATGGCTCCCGGCCGCGGCGCTCCGCGTTCTCAAGCCGACCCGGGCCGAGACGCTGCGCCGCATGAAGCAGCGCGGCGTCGGCAGCCTGCTCGGCGCCGCGGCGGGCGGGTTGATCCTCGGCTGGGCCAGCGCCGCTTGGCTCCACGCGCTGCTCGTCGGCGGGCTGGTGTTCGCCATGCTGACGATCGGCGCCAAGCGCTATGGCGCGTGGACCTTCTGCCTGACGGCCGTGGCGCTCGCCTTCGATCTCGGACCCGCCGCGCATCCGCTTCCCGTGGCCATGGACCGGGTTCTGCTGACAGTCGGGGGCCTGGTGATCGCCGCCGTCGTTATCGGGCTGCTGCCCGGCAGCGCGCCAACGCCGGCTCGTGGTGCCCCGCCGCGAAACGAGGGCGGAATTCCGGCCAAGGACGCTTGAGGCCCTACCTGGCTGGTGTGGTCGCGATGTTGATATCGGCCGGAACGGCGCCCGCTGGATGCCTGCCGGAGCCGAATACTTATGCTGCGGCGCAATGACGATAAGATTAGTTCGAGAACCGTGACAAGTTTATCATCTTGTTGCTGGCCTTGGTCACGAATGATTCGAATCCGGTCGGCATATCAGGGGGTTCTCATGGAAACTCTACTGCCTTTGATCCTACAGGTGGTTGCCGGCCTGATTGGCGGCAACGCGGCCGGCGCGGCGCTCAAGGAGAGGAGCCTCGGGACGACCGGGAATTCGATCGCCGGCGGCGTCGGCGGCATTATTCTGGGCCAGATCCTGCAGGCCGTGATGGGCGGTGCTGCTCCGGACGCGGGTGCCGCGATGGCCGGCATGGACATCGGCAAGATCGTCACGGACATCGTTGGTGGCGGTGCCGGCGGCGCGATCCTGACGGCCATAATCGGCATGCTAAAGAATCAGGTTTCGGGCGCGCGATAGGGCGGCGCTGACAGCGCAGGCGGGACCGTCTCTCCGGAAGCACAGGCTGAGAAAAATGGGGGCGATTCGCCCCCATTTTTATGGAAAGCCGCCCTTATGGTGAACTCCCGATTTCCGTCGGCAATCAGGCGGTTTCCGCGCCATTCGGCGGGACATCTCGCCGCACACCCGATTGCTTTCATTCTTCCAGTTCTAATTTTTGCCGGTTTTCAGCCGGGATGCGCTACGGTGGGGCTCCAGGGCGCTTCCTCCGAGTGGGCTTGGGGCTTGCCACGTCTGTTCGCCTCCGATAAGCCTCGCCTCATGTTTCGACCGCCGCCCCGGCGGATCGCCGCCTTTTCGCGGCCGGCCGATATCGTAGTTGAGTGAAACGCTTGGCGGCCTTTTTGCGCCGCACCATCCTGAGGCAGCGGCGCGGCTGCTCGGGATGGAGCAACGGAGCCGGATTCATGGAAGACCTGTTGCGCGAATACCTTCCGATCGTCGTGTTCCTCGGGATCGCCCTCGTGATCGGTCTGGCGCTGCTGATTTCACCGTTCCTTGTCGCCTATCGCAATCCGGATCCCGAGAAGCTCTCTGCCTATGAGTGCGGCTTCAACGCCTTCGACGATGCGCGCATGAAGTTCGACGTCCGGTTCTATCTCGTCGCAATTCTGTTCATCATCTTTGATCTCGAAGTCGCCTTCCTGTTCCCGTGGGCCGTCGTGTTCGGCGATCTCGGCTGGTTCGGCTTCTGGTCGATGATGAGCTTCCTAGCCGTGCTCACGATCGGCTTCATCTACGAATGGAAGAAGGGAGCGCTCGAATGGGATTGAGCGGAACCTCTGGCACCCAGGTCGCGCAGCGGCCGAAGGGGCTTGTCGATGCGTCTGGCCGCCCGCTGGGCCATGACGATCCCTTTTTCATGGACGTCAACAACGAGCTGGCCGACAAGGGCTTCCTGGTCGCCGCCGCTGACGACCTGATCACCTGGGCTCGTACCGGCTCGCTGATGTGGATGCAGTTCGGCCTCGCCTGCTGCGCCGTCGAGATGATGCAGGTCTCGATGCCGCGCTACGACGTCGAGCGCTTCGGCTTCGCGCCGCGCGGTTCGCCGCGCCAGTCGGACGTGATGATCGTCGCCGGCACCTTGACCAACAAGATGGCTCCCGCCCTCCGCAAGGTCTACGACCAGATGCCGGAGCCGCGCTACGTCATCTCGATGGGCAGCTGCGCCAATGGCGGCGGCTACTATCACTATTCCTATTCGGTGGTGCGCGGCTGCGACCGCGTCGTCCCCGTCGACATCTACGTTCCGGGCTGTCCGCCGACGGCCGAGGCGCTGCTCTATGGCGTTCTGCTGCTGCAGAAGAAGATCCGCCGCACCGGCACCATCGAGCGCTGAAGGTACAGCATGGAAGAGACCCTCAAAGAGCTCGGTGACTACATCGTCGCGCAGCGCGCCAGCGATGTGATCGGCTTCGAGGTCGCCTATGGCGAGCTCACCGTCACCGTCCAGCGCGACTCGATCCTCGATCTCGTCACCTGGCTCCAGCGCGATGCCAAAACCGGCTTCATCAGCATCATCGATGTCTGCGGTGTCGACTACCCGCAGCGCGAGATGCGTTTCGACGTCGTCTATCACCTGCTGAGCCCGACGCGGAACCTCCGCATCCGGCTGAAGCTGGAGACGGATGACGTGACGCCGGTTCGCTCGATCACCTCCGTGCTTCCGGGCGCG
Organism: Kaistia defluvii; assembly: GCF_040548815.1. Classification (NCBI taxonomy): domain Bacteria; kingdom Pseudomonadati; phylum Pseudomonadota; class Alphaproteobacteria; order Hyphomicrobiales; family Kaistiaceae; genus Kaistia; species Kaistia defluvii. The sequence continues at coordinate 604,806 of NZ_JBEPSM010000001.1, forward strand.
GACTGGTTCGAGCGCGAAGCCTATGACATGTACGGCATCCTGTTCACCGGTCACCCGGACCTGCGCCGCCTGCTCACCGACTACGGCTTCGAAGGACATCCGCTGCGCAAGGATTTTCCGCTGACCGGCTATGTCGAGGTTCGCTATGACGACCAGCAGAAGCGGGTCGTGTACGAGCCCGTCAAGCTGACGCAGGAATTCCGCGACTTTGACTTCCTCTCCCCCTGGGAAGGCACGGACTACGTGCTGCCGGGCGACGAGAAGGCCAAGGAAGCTCCCAAGCCCGAACAGAAGCCGAGCTGAGGCACCCATGGCAGAAGCCCAGGTTCGTCCATTCAATATCAACTTCGGTCCCGAGCATCCTTCCGCGCACGGCGTGCTGCGTCTGGTGCTGGAGCTCGATGGTGAAATCGTCGATCGCGTCGATCCGCATATCGGCCTGCTGCATCGCGGCACCGAGAAGCTTATCGAGACAAAGACCTATCTTCAGGCGGTGCCCTATTTCGACCGGCTCGACTATGCCGCGCCGATGAACCAGGAGCATGCCTTCGCGCTCGCCGTCGAGAAGATGCTCGAGATCGAAGTGCCGAAGCGCGGCCAGCTGATCCGTGTACTCTTCTCCGAGATGGGCCGTCTCCTGTCGCACATCCTGAATGTGACGACCTGGGCGATGGACTGTGGTGCGCTGACGCCGCCGCTCTGGGGCTTCGAGGAACGCGAAAAGCTGATGATCTTCTACGAGCGCGCCTCCGGCTCCCGGATGCACGCTGCGTATTTCCGGCCCGGCGGCGTCCACCAGGACATCCCTGAGCAGCTCGTTCGCGATATCGGCGATTTCTGCGATCCCTATCTGCGCCGGCTCGACGATCTCGATCGTCTCGTCACGGGCAACCGCATCTTCAAGCAGCGCAATGTCGATATCGGCGTGCTGACGCAGGAAGAGGCCTGGAATTGGGGCTATTCGGGCGTGCTGATCCGCGGCACGGGCGCCGCTTGGGATCTGCGCCGTTCGCAGCCTTACGAGTGCTATTCGGAACTCGAATTTGACATCCCGACCGGCGTGCATGGCGACAACTATGATCGCTATCTCGTCCGCATGGCGGAGATGCGCGAGTCGATCCGGATCATGAAGCAGTGCGTGAAGCGCCTGCTCGGCACCGAGAAGACCGGTCCGGTTTCCTACACCGACAACAAGATCGTTCCGCCGAAGCGCGGCGAGATGAAGCGCTCGATGGAAGCGCTGATTCATCACTTCAAGCTCTACACCGAGGGCTACCATGTGCCCGCCGGCGAGGTGTACGCGGCCGTCGAGGCGCCGAAGGGCGAATTCGGCGTCTATCTGGTGGCGGACGGCTCGAACAAGCCGTACCGCTGCAAGATCCGCGCTCCCGGTTTCGCGCATCTCCAGTCGATGGACTTCTTGTGCCGTGGCCACATGCTGGCCGACGTCTCCGCGGTGCTGGGTTCCATCGATATCGTGTTCGGAGAGGTTGACCGCTAATGTCCGTACGTCGTCTCGCATCCGAGCAGCCGCAAAGCTTCGCCATCTCGCCGGACAATCTGGCCTGGGCTGAAAAGCAGTTGCTGAAGTTCCCGGAAGGGAAGCAGGCCTCTGCCGTCATTCCGCTGCTCTGGCGCATTCAGGAGCAGGAAGGCTGGGTGTCGGAACCCGCGATCCGTTGGGTCGGCGAGTTCCTCGACATGCCCTATATCCGCGTCCTCGAGGTTGCCACCTTCTACACGATGTTTCTGCTGGCCCCGGTCGGCAAGAAGGCGCACATCCAGGTCTGCGGCACCACGCCGTGCATGCTGCGTGGCGCCAACAAGCTGATCGACCGCTGCCGCGAGCGCATCCATCCCGAGCCGTTCCACGTCTCGGCCGATGGCAATCTGTCGTGGGAAGAAGTCGAGTGCCTAGGCGCCTGCGTGAACGCTCCGATGCTGCAGATCGTGCCGGATACCTACGAAGATCTGACGGTTGAGACCCTCGACAAGCTGATCGACGACATCCAGGCCGACCGGCCGATCAAGCCCGGTCCGCAAATCGAGCGCCATCATTCGGCGCCCGTCGGTGGCTTCCGCGCGCTGACGACCCCGGAACTCTATGACGGATCGATGGTCGGCCAGGGCGCCGGCCTGGCGGCAGCCCGCGAGGCGATCGCCGCCCGCGCAGCCGCTGCCGAGGAAGCCGCCCGCGCCGCAGCCAATCCCGCTCCCGTCGACAATAAGCCTGCCGAGCCGCCCGTTGCTCCCGCCGTCAAGGCGCAGGGCGAGGCCGACAAGGAAAAGGTTCCCAATCAGGTCAACCAGACCGTACCGGCGTCGGACCCTGCCGTCCGCCCGGACGCGGGCAAGAAAGAGTAGAGGGGCGGACGATGCTTTCGGACAAAGACCGCATCTTCACGAATATCTACGGTCATCATGACTGGGGCCTGCAGGGCGCGCTGAAGCGCGGCTCGTGGGATGGCACCAAGACCATCCTCGAGGCTGGACGCGACTGGATCGTCGACCAGATGAAGGCCTCGGGCCTGCGCGGCCGTGGCGGCGCCGGTTTCCCGACTGGCCTGAAATGGTCGTTCATGCCCAAGCAGAACGACGGCCGGCCGCACTACCTCGTCATCAATGCCGATGAATCCGAGCCGGGTACCTGCAAGGATCGCGAGATCCTGCGCCACGACCCGCACCATCTCGTCGAAGGCGCGCTGATTGCCGGCTTCGCGATGGGCGCCCATGTCGCCTACATCTATGTGCGCGGTGAATTCATCCGCGAGCGCGAGCATCTGCAGGCCGCCATCGACCAGGCCTATGACGCGCGCCTGATCGGCAAGAACAACGTCCATGGCTGGGACATGGACATCTATGTCGCCCATGGCGCCGGCGCCTATATCTGCGGCGAAGAGACGGCTCTGCTCGAAAGCCTTGAAGGCAAGAAGGGCCAGCCGCGCCTCAAGCCGCCGTTCCCGGCGAATGTCGGCCTCTATGGCTGCCCCACGACGGTCAACAACGTCGAGAGCATCGCGGTCGCCCCGACCATCCTGCGTCGCGGTCCAGCCTGGTTCTCCTCGATCGGTCGCGCCAACAATGTCGGCACCAAGCTGTTCGGCATCTCCGGCCATGTGAACACCCCCTGCATCGTCGAAGAGGCGATGGGCATCCCGTTCAAGGAATTGATCGAGAAGCATGGCGGCGGCATTCGCGGCGGCTGGGATAATCTGAAGGCGATCATCCCCGGCGGCGCTTCCTGCCCGATCATCCCGGCCGACCAGTGCGAAGACCTGATCATGGACTTCGACGGCACCCGCGCCGTGAAGTCGAGCTTCGGCACGGCCGGCGTGCTCGTCATGGACAAGTCGACCGACGTCATCCGCGCCATCGCCCGCATCGCTTACTTCTTCAAGCATGAGAGCTGCGGCCAGTGCACGCCGTGCCGCGAAGGCACCGGCTGGATGTGGCGCGTGATCGACCGCATGGCGCGCGGCGAAGCCGAGAAGCGCGAAATCGACATGCTCCTCCAGGTCACGACCCAGGTCGAAGGCCACACGATCTGCGCGCTCGGCGACGCCGCGGCTTGGCCCATCCAGGGCCTGATCCGGCATTTCCGGCACGAGATCGAGGAGCGGATCGACCTCTATTCCCGCAACCCAAGGCCGGTCGAACGGCAGATGATGGAAGCGGCGGAGTAAATCATGGCCAAGATCATCGTTGACGGCATCGAAGTCGACGTTCCGCCGGACTACACGCTGCTGCAGGCGGCGGAAGCCGCGGGCGCCGAAGTGCCGCGTTTCTGCTTCCACGAGCGTCTGTCGATCGCCGGCAATTGCCGCATGTGCCTCGTCGAGGTGAAGGGCGGACCGCCAAAGCCGACCGCTTCCTGCGCCATGAATGTGCGCGACCTGCGTCCGGGCCCGAACGGCGAGCCGCCGGTCATGCTCACCAAGTCGCCTATGGTGAAGAAGGCACGCGAAGGCGTGATGGAGTTCCTGCTGATCAACCACCCGCTGGATTGCCCGATCTGCGATCAGGGCGGCGAGTGCGATCTGCAAGACCAGGCCATGGCCTATGGCGTGGACAAGAACCGTTTCGCCGAGAACAAGCGCGCCGTCGAAGACAAGCATATCGGCCCGCTGGTGAAGACCTCGATGAACCGCTGCATTCATTGCACGCGTTGCGTCCGCTTCACCACGGAAGTGGCGGGCATATCCGAGCTCGGCCTGATCGGCCGCGGCGAGGACGCCGAGATCACGACCTATCTCGAGAAGGCGCTTTCGTCGGAGCTGCAGGGCAACGTCATCGACCTTTGCCCGGTCGGCGCGCTGACCTCCAAGCCCTATGCCTTCCAGGCCCGTCCCTGGGAGCTGACCAAGACCGAGTCGATCGACGTCATGGACGCCGTCGGTTCGAACATCCGCGTCGACACGCGCGGCCGCGAAGTGATGCGCGTGCTGCCCCGCCTCAACGAGGCGGTCAATGAAGAGTGGATCTCGGACAAGACGCGCTTCATCTGGGACGGTCTGCGCACGCAGCGCCTCGACCGTCCGTATCTGCGCGTCGACGGTCGCCTAAAGCCGGTTTCCTGGGCTGAGGCCTTCGCCGCCATCGCCGACCGCGTCAACGCAACCTCGGGTTCGAAGATCGGCGCCATCGCCGGTGATCTGGCGGCCGTCGAAGAGCTCTATGCTCTGAAGGCGCTGATCGGTTCGCTGGGCTCCGCTAATCTCGACGCCCGCCAGGATGGCGCGAAGCTCGATCCGGCGCTGGGCCGTGCGAGCTACCTGTTCAACCCGACCATCGCCGGCATTGAGCAGGCGGACGCGATCCTCATCGTCGGCGCCAATCCGCGCAAGGAAGCGTCGGTGCTGAACGCGCGGATCCGCAAGCGCTGGCGCGCCGGCAATGTGCGCATCGGCGTCGTCGGTGAGCATGTCGACCTGACCTACCCGTATGACTACCTCGGCGCCGGTCCCGAGACCCTCGGCGAGATCGCAGCCGGCAAGGGCGCGTTCGGCGAGATCCTCGCCAACGCCAAGCGGCCGATCGTCATCGTCGGGCAGGGCGCTCTCGCCCGCGACGACGGCAAGGCCGTGCTGGCCGCAGCCGCTGCCATCGCTTCGGCTCCGGGTCGTGACGAAGGTTGGAACGGCCTGGCCGTGCTGCACACCGCCGCTTCGCGCGTCGGCGCCCTCGACGTCGGCTTCGTCCCGGCTGAAGGCGGACTGGATGTCGCCGGCATGGTTTCCGCCGCAGGGCAGGGCGCGCTTGACGTACTCTTCCTGCTCGGCGCCGACGAGATCGACACCTCGAGCCTCGGCTCGGCCTTCGTCGTCTATATCGGCACCCATGGCGACGCGGGGGCCCACCGCGCCGATGTCATCCTGCCGGGAGCGGCCTATACCGAGAAGTCCGGCACCTTCGTCAATACCGAGGGCCGCGTGCAGATCGCCAACCGGGCCGGCTTCCCGCCCGGCGACGCGCGCGAGGACTGGGCCATTCTTCGTGCCCTGTCCGACGTGCTCGGCCACAAGCTGCCCTTCGACTCGCTCGGCGAACTGCGCAGGGCGCTCTATGCGGCCCATCCGCATCTCGCAGCCGTCGACACGGTCCGCGCCGGCGATTTCGCCGACGTGGCGGCGCTGGCTTCGGCTGGCGGCTCGCTCGGCTGGGCGGCTTTCGCCAATCCGATCCATGATTTCTACCTGACCAACCCGATCGCCCGCGCCTCCGCCATCATGGCGGAATGCTCGGCGCTCGCGGCCGGCCAGCTTGCCGCTGCTGCGGAGTGAGGCGGGAATGAACGGCTTCGTCGAAAACTACCTCATCCCTGGCGCGATCATGGTCGGGCAGAGCCTGCTTGTGCTCGTGCTTCTGCTGGTCTTCATCGCCTATGTCCTGCTTGCCGACCGCAAGATCTGGGCGGCGGTGCAGATGCGTCGCGGCCCGAACGTGGTCGGCGCCTTCGGCCTGTTCCAGTCCTTCGCGGATCTGCTGAAGTTCGTCCTGAAGGAGCCGGTCATTCCGTCCGGTGCCAACAAGGGCATCTTCCTGCTCGCGCCGCTCGTCACGGTGACTCTGGCGCTCGCCGGCTGGGCGGTGATCCCGTTCAATTTCGGCTGGGTGATCGCCAACCTCAATGTGGGCGTGCTCTACCTGCTGGCGATCTCGTCGCTCGGCGTGTACGGCGTCATCATGGGCGGCTGGGCTTCGAACTCGAAGTACCCGTTCCTGTCGTCGCTGCGCGCCGCCGCCCAGATGGTCTCCTATGAAGTCTCGATCGGCTTCGTGATCGTCACCGTGCTGCTCTGCGTCGGTTCGCTGAACCTCACCGACATCGTCATGTCGCAGCAGACGGGTCTCGGAACCAAGCTTGGCCTGCCGGGGAGCTTCCTCGACTGGTACTGGCTCGCGCTGCTGCCGATGTTCGTGATCTTCTTCATCTCGGCGCTGGCGGAAACCAACCGTCCTCCCTTCGATCTCGTCGAAGCGGAATCCGAGCTCGTCGCCGGCTTCATGTCGGAATATGGCTCGACCCCGTACATGATGTTCATGCTCGGCGAGTACGCATCGATCTGCCTGATGTGCGCCATGACGACCATCCTGTTCCTGGGAGGCTGGTTGCCGCCGGTGAACGTCGCGCCCTTCACCTGGGTGCCGGGCATCGTCTGGTTCGTGCTGAAGGGCTCTCTGGTCTTCTTCATGTTCTCGATGGTGAAGGCCTTCGTGCCGCGCTACCGCTACGACCAGCTGATGCGTCTGGGCTGGAAGGTATTCCTGCCGATCTCGCTGGGCATGGTCGTTGTGGTCGCCGTTGTTCTGCAGACCATGGGATGGGCACCGTGATGCGCCTCGACCAGACCGCCAAGTCGATCTTCCTGACGGAATTCGTGTCCGCCTTCTTCCTGGCGATGCGCTATTTCTTTGCGCCGAAGAAGACCGTGAACTATCCGTTCGAGAAGGGGGCGCTGAGCCCGCGCTTCCGCGGCGAGCATGCGCTGCGCCGCTATCCGAACGGTGAAGAGCGCTGCATCGCCTGCAAGCTGTGCGAGGCCATCTGCCCCGCCCAGGCGATCACGATCGAGGCCGGCCCGCGCCGCAATGACGGCACGCGCCGGACCACGCGCTACGACATCGACATGGTGAAGTGCATCTATTGCGGCTTCTGCCAGGAAGCATGCCCTGTCGACGCCATCGTCGAGGGACCGAATTTCGAGTTCGCGACGGAAACGCGCGAGGAGCTCTACTACGACAAGGAAAAGCTTCTCGCGAATGGCGACCGGTGGGAGCGCGAGATCGCGCAGAATATCAGCATGGACGCACCCTACCGCTAGGCGGGGTGTGGTTCCGACGCAATTTTGGAGGGATGCCGCGGCTTGCCGCGCTGTCCGAGGGCACGGATCATGATCCTGCATACCATTTTCTTTTATCTGTTTTCGGGCATCACCATCGCCTCGGCGCTGATGGTGATCTCGTCGCGTAATCCCGTGCACTCCGTGCTCTTCCTGATCCTCGCCTTCTTCAATGCGGCCGGCCTCTTCGTGATGCTGGGCGCGGAGTTCCTGGCGATGATGCTGGTGGTGGTCTATGTCGGCGCCGTCGCGGTGCTGTTCCTGTTCGTCGTCATGATGCTCGACGTGGACTTCACGGAACTGCGCCAGGGCTTCCTGCAGTATCTGCCGGTGGGCGGGCTGATCGGCGTCGTGTTGCTGGCCGAGCTGTTGATCGTGCTGAGCGGCTGGGCCTTCGCGCCCAATGTCGCCGGCAACCCGGTCCAGCCCATCCCGGACATGGCGCAGATTTCCAATACGGAAGCGATCGGGCGGCTGCTCTACACCCACTACATCTTCTTCTTCCAGATCGCCGGCTTCGTGCTGCTGGTGGCTATGATCGGCGCCATCGTGCTGACGTTGCGCCACAAGCCGCGGGTCAAGCGGCAGAACATCGCCGACCAGGTCGCGCGGACGCAGAAAGTCGAACTGCACTCCGTCGAGCCCGGCAAGGGCATCTGAGCGAGAGACGAGGAACACCCCATGGCAATTGGTCTCTCCCATTATCTGTCGGTCGCGGCGATCCTGTTCACGATCGGCGTGTTCGGCATCTTCCTGAACCGGAAGAACGTGATCGTCATCCTGATGTCGGTCGAGCTGATCCTGCTCGCCGTCAATCTCAACTTCGTCGCGTTCTCGTCCTTCCTGGGCGATCTCGTCGGGCAGGTCTTCGCGCTCCTGGTCTTGACCGTCGCGGCCGCTGAATCGGCCATCGGCCTTGCCATCCTCGTCGTCTACTTCCGCAACCGTGGCTCGATCGCGGTGGAAGACATCAACATGATGAAGGGCTGAGGCCTGCCATGTATTCAGCCATCGTCTTCCTCCCGCTCCTGGGCTTCTTTCTGGCGGGCATCATCGCGCTCCGTGGCAGCTATACGGCTGCCATGGTCGGCGCCCCCGCTGATGGGGTCGACACGCATCATGATCATGCGGCGCATGGGCACGATCATGACCATCACGGCCATGGCGACCATGGTCATGACGATCATGGCCACGATCACCATCATCCCGCCGCTCCGGGTTCGCGCCCGGCGGAACTGATCACCACCGGCCTGCTGCTGGTCTCGGCGGTTCTGTCCTGGATCGCCTTCCTGACGATCGGTTCGCCGGAAGGCGAGGCGGTGCGGATCAAGGTGCTGCCCTGGGTGACCTCGGGCACGCTCTCCTTCGATTGGGCGCTGCGCGTCGACACGTTGACCGCGATGATGCTCGTCGTCGTCACCTCGGTCTCGTCGCTCGTGCACCTCTACTCGATTGGCTACATGAGCCATGACGAGCACCGGCCGCGCTTCTTCGCCTATCTGTCGCTCTTCACCTTCGCCATGCTGATGCTGGTGACGTCGGACAACCTGTTCCAGATGTTCTTCGGCTGGGAAGGCGTCGGTCTCGCCTCCTATCTGCTGATCGGCTTCTGGTTCAAGCGTCCGGCCGCCAACGCAGCCGCGATGAAGGCGTTCGTCGTCAACCGCGTCGGCGATTTCGGCTTCGCGCTCGGCATCTTCGCCATCTTCGTGATGTTTGGCTCGGTCGAGTTTGACACCATCTTCGCCAACACCGGCAGCGTCGCCGGCCAGACGATCCATTTCCTGTCCTGGGACTTCGATGCGCTGACGGCGATCTGCATCCTTCTGTTCATCGGTGCGATGGGCAAGTCGGCGCAGTTCCTGCTGCACACCTGGCTGCCGGACGCGATGGAAGGCCCGACGCCGGTCTCCGCGCTGATCCACGCCGCCACCATGGTGACCGCGGGCGTGTTCATGGTCGCCCGCATGTCGCCGCTGTTCGACCTGGCGCCGACGGCGCTTACGGTCGTGACCTTCTTCGGCGCGACGACGGCGTTCTTCGCCGCCACCGTTGGCCTGGTCCAGAATGACATCAAGCGCGTCATCGCCTACTCGACCTGTTCGCAGCTCGGTTACATGTTCGTCGCGCTCGGCGTCGGTGCGTATGGCGCTGGCGTGTTCCACCTGTTCACGCACGCTTTCTTCAAGGCGCTGCTGTTCCTCGGCGCCGGTTCGGTGATCCATGCCGTCTCGGGCCAGCAGGACATGCGCCATATGGGTGGCCTGCGGAAGAAGATCCCGCTGACCTACTGGACGATGATCATCGGCACGCTGGCGCTGACCGGCTTCCCGCTGACCGCCGGCTACTATTCGAAGGACGCGATCATCGAGAGCGCCTTCGTCGGTCACAACACCTTCTCCGGCTACGCCTTCGTCCTGACGGTCGCCGCCGCGCTGATGACCTCGTTCTACTCCTGGCGCCTGATCTTCATGACGTTCCACGGCAAGCCGCGCGCTTCGGCCGAGGTCATGAGCCATGTGCACGAGTCGCCGCCGGTCATGACCGTGCCGCTGCTGGTGCTGTCGGTCGGCGCCCTGTTCGCCGGCATGGTCTTCGCCAGCCAGTTCATCGGCGAGGGATATGCCGAGTTCTGGAAGGGTGCGCTGTTCACCAATCCGGACAACCACATCCTGCACGAGATGCACAGCGTTCCGTCGCTCGTGAAGTACTCGCCGTTCATCGCCATGGTGCTCGGCCTGGCGGTCGCCTACTGGTTCTACATCCGCTCGCCCGAGACGCCGAAGCGCCTCGCCGCCGAGCAGCCGGTGCTCTACCGGTTCCTGCTGAACAAGTGGTACTTCGACGAGATCTACGACTTCCTGTTCGTTCGACCGGCGAGGGCGCTCGGCCGCTTCCTGTGGAAGAAGGGCGACGGGATGGTGATCGACGGCCTGGGTCCGGATGGCATCTCGGCGCGCGTCGTCGACGTCACCAACCGGGTGATCCGGCTGCAGTCCGGCTACGTGTACCATTATGCCTTTGCCATGCTGATCGGCGTCGCTGCGCTGGTCACGTGGATGATGTTTGCGGGTTGAGGGGTTTTAGATGACTGACTGGCCGATCCTCTCGACCGTTACCTTCCTGCCAACGGTCGGCGCACTCCTGCTTCTGCTGATCCGCGGCGACGACGCCGCGGCGCGGCGCAACGTCTATTGGATCTCCCTCTGGACCACGATCGTCACCTTCCTGGTGTCGATCCTGATCTGGGTCGATTTCGACAATTCGAGCGCCGGCTTCCAGTTCGTCGAGCGCAGCGAATGGCTCGGCGGCAAGATCTCCTATTCGATGGGCGTCGATGGCATCTCGATGCTGTTCGTCATCCTGACGACCTTCCTGATGCCGGCTTGCATCGTGGCGTCCAAATACTCCGTGAAGATCCGCTTCAAGGAGTACATGATCGCCTTCCTCGTGCTCGAAACGCTGATGATCGGCGTGTTCTGCGCGATGGACCTGTTCCTGTTCTACGTCTTCTTCGAAGCCGGCCTGATCCCGATGTTCCTGATCATCGGCGTCTGGGGTGGTCAGCGGCGCGTCTATGCGGCGTTCAAGTTCTTCCTCTACACGCTGCTCGGCTCGGTGCTGATGCTGCTCGCCATCATGGCGATGTACTGGCAGGCCGGCACGACGGACATCCCGACGCTGCTCGACCACCAGTTCCCGGCCTCGATGCAGACCTGGCTGTGGCTCGCCTTCTTCGCCTCCTTCGCGGTGAAGATGCCGATGTGGCCGGTGCACACCTGGTTGCCGGATGCACACGTCGAGGCACCGACCGCAGGCTCGGTCATCCTGGCCGGCGTGCTGCTGAAGATGGGCGGCTACGGCTTCCTGCGCTTCTCGCTGCCGATGTTCCCGATCGCCTCGGCCGATTTCGCGCCGATGATCTACACGCTCTCCGTCATCGCCATCATCTACACCTCGCTGGTGGCCCTCGTTCAGACGGACATGAAGAAGCTGATCGCCTACTCGTCGGTCGCCCACATGGGCTACGTAACGATGGGCATCTTCACGATGAACGCCCAGGGCGTCGAAGGCGCGATCTTCCAGATGCTGTCGCACGGCATCGTCTCGGGCGCGCTCTTCCTCTGCGTCGGCGTCATCTACGACCGGATGCACACCCGCGAGATCGCGGCCTATGGCGGCCTCGTCAACCGGATGCCCTTCTACGCGACGGCCTTCCTCGTCTTCACCATGGCGAATGTCGGCCTGCCGGGTACCAGCGGCTTCGTCGGCGAGTTCATGGTCCTGATCGGCGTCTTCCGCGCCAACACCTGGGTCGCAGCCTTCGCCACCTCCGGCGTCATCCTGTCGGCAAGCTACGGCCTGTGGCTCTACCGCAAGGTGATCATGGGTGCGCTGGACAAGGCGAACCTTAAGTCGATGTTCGACCTGTCGCGTCGCGAGATCGCCATTCTCGTTCCGCTGGTCGTGCTGACGATCTTCTTCGGCGTCTATCCGACGCCCGTCTTCAACGTGACGGGGCAGGCGGTCGACAAGCTGATCACCAACTATCAGGCCGCGCTCTCCGCTGCCGGCAAGCTCGCGCTGGCAGCGCAGTGAGGAACACGGACAGATCATGATGGACCTCGCTACGTTCCCCTCGCTCATGCCGTTCCTGCCGGAGCTGACGCTCGCGGTCGGAGCGCTCGTGCTTCTGATGATCGGCGCCTTCGGCGGCGAACGGATGACCTCGCTCGTCACCACGCTGGCGGTGCTGCTGGTTCTGGTCGCCGGTCTCGTGCTGGTCTTCAAGGCCGAGGACGGCGTCACCTTCAACGGCGCCTTCGTGCTCGATCCGTTCGCGCGCTTCATGAAGCTCCTGGCGCTCGCCGGTTCCGGCTTCGCCATCATCATGTCGACGAACTACACGAAGCGGGAGAAGATCGCCCGTTTCGAGTATCCGGTGCTGATCCTGCTCGCGACCCTCGGCATGATGCTGATGATCTCGGCCAACGACCTGATCGCGCTCTATCTCGGCCTCGAGTTGCAGTCGCTCGCGCTCTACGTCGTCGCCGCCAGCAACCGCGACTCGGTCCGGTCGACGGAAGCCGGCCTCAAGTACTTCGTGCTCGGCGCGCTCTCGTCCGGCATGCTGCTCTACGGCATTTCGCTGATCTATGGCTTCACTGGCCACACCCAGTTCCAGGGCGTCGCAACCGCGCTGAGCGCAGGTCCGATTTCGGTCGGCGTGGTGTTCGGCCTGGTGTTCGTCATCGCCGGCCTTGCCTTCAAGGTCTCGGCCGTGCCGTTCCACATGTGGACGCCGGACGTTTATGAAGGTGCCCCGACCTCGGTGACGGCCTTCTTCGCCGCTGCGCCGAAGGCAGCCGCCATGGCCCTGTTCGTCCGCGTTCTGGTCGGCGCCCTGGGTCCGGCCACGGCGGACTGGCAGCAGGTCATCACCTTTATCGCTATCGCCTCGATGATCCTCGGCGCCTTCGCCGCGATCGGCCAGCGCAACATCAAGCGCCTGATGGCCTATTCGTCGATCGGCCATATGGGCTTCGCGCTTGTCGGCCTCGCCGCCGGCACCGAGGCGGGCGTACAGGGCGTGCTGATCTATATGGCGATCTATGTCGCCATGACGCTCGGCGCCTTCGCGGTGATCCTGTTCATGCGCCGCCAGGGCACGATGGTCGAGGACACCAGCGATCTCGCCGGCCTGTCGCGAACCCACCCGGTCGTCGCCTTCATCTTCGCGATGATCCTGTTCTCGCTGGCGGGCATCCCGCCGCTGGCCGGCTTCTTCGCCAAGTTCTACGTCTTCCTCGCCGCCATCGAGGCGAACCTCTATGTGCTGTCGGTGATCGGCGTGCTGTCGAGCGTGGTCGGCGCCTTCTACTATCTCCGTCTCGTCAAGATCATGTATTTCGACGAACCGGCCGGCGCCTTCGAGCCGATGTCCGGCGAACTGCGCGTCGTTCTCGGTTTGTCGGGGCTGTTCGTCATCCTCTTCGTCTTCATCGCCGGCCCGCTGGGCACGGCGGCGAGCGTCGCAGCCAAGACCTTCTTCTGATTTGATGGAGTTCAAGCTCGGCCGGGCCTCCGCAGAAAGCGCCTACCGTCTCAAGTTCTTCGAGACGACGGGTTCGACAAATGCCGAGGGCCTGGCGGCCGCGCGCGCCGGGGATCCCGGCCGCTGCTGGTTCGTGACGGCGCAGCAGACGGCGGGCAGGGGGCGTCGTGGGCGCCCATGGGCGATGCCCGCGGGCAACCTCGCCGCCAGCCTCCTGGTCGTCGTTCCCAATCAGCCTGCCACCGCCGCGACGCTTGGCTTCGTGGCCGGGCTGGCGCTCGACGAGGCGCTGCGTTCGGTGGCGCCGGGTCTGGCGTTCCGGATCGGCCTGGATGGGATCGAAGGACATGGGCCGGCCGGCAGCCGCGATCGCCTGCGGCTCAAATGGCCGAACGACGTCCTGCTCGACGGCGCCAAACTGGCCGGCATCCTACTGGAAGCAGAGCCGCTTCCGGATGACCGCCTCGCGGTTGTGATCGGAATCGGTGTAAATGTCGTCGCGGCCCCCGAGGGCTTGCCGTATCCTGCGACGGCGCTTGCCGAACTGGGTGTCGGGATCGATGCGTTTCGCTTGTTCGAAGCGCTTTCCGACGCCTGGGCAAGCGTTGCACGCGTCTGGAATGAAGGTCGCGGTTTCAAGTCGGTAAGACGGCTATGGCTCGATCGTGCGGCCGGTCTCGGCGAGACGGTCGCCGTGCGGGTTGGCGAACAGGTATTCTCTGGAGTCTTCGAGACGATCGACGAGGAAGGCCGCCTCGTTATTCGTTCTCCCGAGGGTTTGGTTAGGACGATCGCCGCCGGCGAAGTCCATTTCGGTACAGTGGCGACGTCGAGGCAATGAGCGCAAAAACAGCAGCTACGGACGA